>JBAQHZ010000305.1:0-3437 GCA_049288585.1 Chania sp. | reverse complement strand
GCGCAGGTGCGCGCCCATGCTGCTATTCGCCAGCAGCAGATCTTCTGCCGGGTAGATATCAGACATGCCAGGCACGATGATACGGCAAGCGTAAACGTCCAGGTGCTCGTAATCCGCAATGTACACTTCGGCACCTTCTTTATCGAAGATGCTCATCAAGGTGGCGAACTCTTCTTGCGTGCTGCCGCTGAAACTCCAGTCGACAAACGGATAGTCGGCATCCTGTTTGAACATATCCCAGGAAATCAGACCGCTGGAATCGATGAAGTGGGTTTCCAGGTTGGCATGCTCAGCGACTTCTTCATCATCGAAGGTTGGTGCGGTAAACACGTCCAGATCTTTTAGGCTGCGGCCTTGCAGCAGTTCGGTCACGGTGCGCTCCAACGCCACGCCAAAATCAGGGTGAGCGCCAAAGGAGGCGAAACAGGTGCCGTTGGCCGGGTTGAACAGCACCACACAGATCACCGGATAGTTGCCACCCAACGAGGCATCATAAGAGAGGATCGGGAAACCTTCGGCTTCCAGTTTGGCGATAGCTTCAACCACGCCAGGATAGCGGTTAAGCACGTCGGCCGGGATCTCCGGCAGGCTGATGGATTCGGCGATAATGCGGTTTTTCACATAACGCTCAAACACCTCAGAAAGGCCCTGAACCCGTGCTTCGTTAGCGGTATTACCGGCCGACATGCCGTTGGACACATACAGGTTGCCAATGATATTCATCGGAATATAAACGGTTTGCTGGTCAGACTGACGAGTGAACGGTAGGGCACAGATACCGCGATCGCCGTTACCCGATTGCAGATCGATCAGATCGCTAGCGCCCAGTTCCTGCTCCGGATCATAGAAGGCGTGCAGACGTTCATCGAGAATACCCTGTGGCAGCGCGTTATCTGCCGGGATTGGGAACCATTTCTCGTTCGGATAATGCACAAAATCGCCATCGGCAATCTGTTTACCCAGATAGAAATCAGCGAAGAAATAGTTAGTGGACAGGCGCTCGAAATATTCGCCTAGCGCAGAAGCCAGCGCTGCTTTTTTGCTGGCACCTTTACCGTTGGTGAAGCACAGCGGGCAATCGCGATCGCGGATATGCACCGACCAGACGTGCGGAACCGGGTTCAGCCAGGAGGCCTCTTCGATGTTGAAACCCAGATCGGTTAATTTCTGCTGAAAACGGGCGATAGAGTCTTCCAGCGCAGCGTCTTTGCCAGGGATAAAAGTTTGCGTCATTGTCTTCACTTATTTGGGCGTACTAAAAACGTGCAATGATACGGGGTTTTCCCCTTAAGCTCCACGTATTCCTAAAGCTGTGCAAATATCACAGTTTTTATAAGAATAAAGTTTATAATTCAGTGAGTTATCAATCATGGAGAAACGTAATGAAATCAATGAAACTCAGCGTATTGGCACTTTTGCTGGCGGGGGCAAGTGGTTCCACCCTGGCTTTACCTACGATCACGCTGTTGGCGACCGGTGGTACGATCGCGGGTGGGGGCGAGTCAGCGACGCAGTCTAATTATACTGCTGGGAAATTGGGCGTGGAAGCCTTGGTCAAAGCGGTGCCAGAGCTGAAAAACGTGGCCAATGTGCAGGGCGAACAGTTGGTGAATATCGGTTCGCAGGATATGAACGATGAAGTCTGGCTCAAGCTGGTCAAGAAAATTAATGCCGACTGCGACAAAACCGATGGTTTTGTGATCACCCATGGTACCGATACGCTGGAAGAAACCGCCTATTTCCTCGATCTCACGGTCAAATGTGACAAACCGGTGGTGATCGTCGGGGCGATGCGCCCGGCAACTGCCATGAGCGCCGATGGTCCATTCAACCTGTATAATGCGGTGGTGGTGGCGGCAGATCCGCAATCCGCCAAACGCGGCGTCCTGGTGGCCATGAACGATACCGTGCTTGATGGCCGCGACGTGACCAAAACCAGTACCACCGCAGTGCAAACCTTCCAGTCACCGAACTTTGGCCCGTTGGGGTACATCCATAACGGTAAAGTGGATTATCAGCGTTCACCGCAGCGTAAACACACCACCGAAACGCCGTTTGACGTCAGCAAAATGAACGAACTGCCAAAAGTGGGCATTATCTATAATTACGCTAACGCTTCCGACGCGCCAGCCAAAGCGTTGATCGCCGAGGGATATCAGGGGATCGTCAGCGCCGGTGTCGGTAATGGCAATCTGTATAAAACGGTGTTTGATACGCTGGCTACGGCCGCGCACCAAGGTGTGGCGATTGTGCGTTCTTCCCGCGTACCGACAGGTTCCACCACCGAAGATGCGGAAATAGATGATGTTAAATTCGGTTTTGTGGCCTCAGGTACGCTGAACCCGCAAAAAGCGAGAATTTTGCTGCAACTGGCACTAACGCAAACCAAAGACGCCAAACAGATCCAGGCGATGTTTAATCAGTATTAATCGCCGTTTAATTCGGGGGCGCTAAGCCCCCGTAATTCAGCATAAACCCCCGAGCTAACCCACTGAATCAGCCCCTATCACAGCGTTTTATCGCAGGAAAAAACGGTGGGACGGCAGAGCCTGTTACCGGCAGTCGGAACAGTTTCCCGCTCTCGGACGAATAAGCATTGCAGCGGCGTTACGTGAGTGATAAAACCGACATACCCGTCATACTTCAAGCTGCAGGTGTGTTGGCTTTCCTCGCTCACCCTAGTCACTTACTTGAGTAAGCTCCTAGGGATTCGCTGCGTTGCCGCCTTCCTGCAACTTGAATTATTTAGGGTATGGATTAGTTAACACTCGCGTTAACTTCGGGCGTATTACGACAGGCCGATCTCTGCGGCGAACAGTGAATGTGGTGAGGGGAAATGACTCAGGTTTATAATTTTAGCTCTGGCCCGGCAATGCTGCCGGTTGAAGTGTTGCGTCGTGCAGAACAGGAACTGTGTAATTGGCATGGTCTCGGTACTTCAGTGATGGAAATCAGCCATCGCAGCAAAGAATTTATTGAGGTTGCCGAACAGTCCGAACAGGATCTGCGCGATCTGCTGAAAATCCCCGCCAACTATAAAGTGCTGTTTTGCCACGGTGGTGCGCGCGCACAATTTGCGGCGTTGCCGCTGAATCTGCTGGGTGATAAGACGACTGCCGATTATATCGACGGCGGCTATTGGGCGCACAGCGCCGTTCTGGAAGCCGAGAAATACTGCAAGCCGAATGTGATTGATGTAAAAACCACCGTAGGTGGTTTAAACGGCATCAAGCCGATGAAAGAGTGGCAACTGAGCGATAATGCCGCTTATGTGCATTACTGCCCGAATGAAACCATCGATGGCGTAGCGATCGATGAAACGCCTGATTTCGGCGATAAAGTGGTGATTGGAGATTACTCTTCTACCATTCTCTCCCGTCCGTTGGATGTCAGCCGTTTTGGCATGATCTACGCCGGTGCGCAGAAAAATATCGGTC
>JBAQHZ010000304.1:0-13831 GCA_049288585.1 Chania sp. | reverse complement strand
ATTAAGAACTATCCTGTAGGAATATCAGCCAATATTAAAACTAGCCTATACTTTAATCAGTGATAAGTAATTATGTAGTTTAAAATTAAGATGATTCTTGCTTGGCTGAGAAGTTTCTTAATTGAATTTGGTTGGGGAGCTTAATGATTGTAAATTTATGCGTTAGTGTTGTTGAGATAATTTTTTTCAGATAATATCCGCGTATTATTTTTTTGATATATTTATATCCAAGGGAGAAAATTATTCAATGAACGGAGTCTATGCGTTTCTAGCACCGATACTCTTATTGCTGTCAGTCATATCATTTGTTATCCATTTTCGTAACGAACGGAAAAAGACGTTGATTGAGCGGCCTTTTCATGCGGCAAAAGACGGTGGGAAAGAGAGTTCCATTGCGGGTGTTACGGTACACAGTGGTGGGCAGGTCGTACAATCGTACTGTGAACAGAGTAAGTTGTGCCGTTTTTGCCCGATGAGAAAGTGAGCCAAATGAGTGAGAATGCCCCCATCTGGCCCAACTTTCAATGACCTGCCTTAAAGGCATGCAATCGGTTCATTGCTTTTGTCATGCCTTCCTGCAACAAAATCTCCGTACAACGCAGTGACTCATCGATAGCATCATCAATTAGCGTTTGCTCTGTTGCGGGTGGTTTGCCAAGCACGAATCCTACGACTTTGTTTCTGTCGCCAGGATGGCCGATACCAATACGTAAACGGTAAAAGTTCGGGGTGTTGCCCAGCTTGCTCTGGATATCCTTCAGGCCGTTATGACCGCCATTGCTGCCACCCAGCTTGAGCTTCGCCACACCCGGCGGCAGATCCAGCTCATCGTGGGCGACCAGAATCTCCTCCGGTTGGATACGATAAAAGGTTGCGATGGCTGCGACGGCCTTACCGCTGAGATTCATAAAGGTGGTAGGGACCAGCAGGCGAACATCGTTGCCTGCTAGATTCAAGCGGGCGGTATAGCCGAAGAATTTGCTCTCTTCCTTCAACGGTTGGTTGTGGCGCTGTGCCAGTAAATCGACATACCACGCCCCGGCATTGTGCCGCGTTTGGGCATACTCTGCGCCCGGATTCGCCAGGCCAACAATCAATTTGATACTGCTCACGAGAGATTCACTATGATCGAGATAATGGAAAGGGCGATAGTTTACCTGTCGGCACGCAGAATGACAAAAGCCCTGACCGTGCCGAAGCTGTATTGGCTGAAAAATGAATAATACATTAGAGAAATCATTCAGTTTGTTAGCTAATTCTTAGCATAACGTAAAGGTTTGTCAGTGTTTATTTGCCATTTGTGACCACTAACGCAATACCCTTTCTCTATGCATGCCTATACTTAACTTATCGAAGTGGGTTAACAGTTTGTGCGTTATCCTGAATTGGTACATGACGCGATGGAGGTGGCATATGAAACGTAAAAGCGCTGGCTTAATGGGCAACGTTTTAATGGGACTGGGAATGGTGGTGATGGTCGTTGGTGTCGGATACTCCATTCTGGCTGAAGTATCACAACTCAATCTGCCGCAGTTCTTTGCTCACGGTGCCGTTATGAGTATTTTCATCGGTGCGCTGCTGTGGTTGGCCGGGGCACGTATTGGCGGACGTGAACAGGTTGCCGATCGTTACTGGTGGGTCAAACATTTTGATAAACGCTGCAAGAATAATAACCAGCATCGTTCATCACACTGATCAACCTTTTCCAATGAGGCAGGCTTTAGGCTATGTTGCATAACAAGTAAAAGACCCGTTGTTGCGGATAGCTTCAACGGGTTTTCTGTTTTCTGCCGTTCTTAATCGACTGATGCGGCGCAGTGGTTGGCTGCGCCGTGCAGAGGATTAATGCTCAAACATGGCAGAAATTGACTCTTCATTACTGATACGGCGGATGGCTTCAGCCAACATACCGGACAGAGTCAGAGTACGTACGTTTTTCAGCGCTTTGATTTCTGCCGACAACGGAATGGTGTCGCAGACGATCACTTCATCAATTACCGAGTGCTTGATGTTTTCCACGGCGTTACCGGAGAAGATCGGGTGCGTCGCGTAGGCAAATACGCGCTTGGCACCGCGTTCTTTCAACGCTTCAGCCGCTTTACACAAAGTACCACCGGTATCAATCATATCGTCAACCAGCACACAGTCACGGCCTGCAACGTCACCGATGATATGCATCACTTGAGAAACGTTTGCGCGTGGGCGACGTTTATCAATGATAGCCATATCGGTATCGTTCAGCAGTTTGGCAATAGCGCGGGCGCGCACTACGCCACCGATATCTGGGGAAACCACAATCGGGTTCACCAGATTCTGTTGCAGCATGTCTTCCAGCAGGATCGGGCTACCGAATACGTTATCTACCGGGACATCGAAGAAGCCTTGGATCTGCTCAGCATGCAGATCCACTGTCAGTACGCGGTCAACCCCTACACTGGAGAGGAAATCAGCTACAACTTTGGCCGTGATTGGCACGCGGGCGGAACGCACACGGCGATCCTGGCGGGCATAACCGAAGTAAGGGATAACAGCAGTAATACGACCTGCGGAGGCGCGACGCAGGGCATCGACCATAACAACCAGTTCCATCAGGTTGTCGTTAGTCGGTGCACAGGTGGACTGGATGATGAAAATATCACCGCCGCGTACGTTTTCGTTGATTTGCACGCTCACTTCGCCGTCGCTAAAACGACCTACAGCGGCGTCACCAAGGCTGGTGTACAAACGGTTGGCAATACGTTGTGCTAGTTCCGGGGTGGCGTTACCAGCAAAAAGCTTCATATCAGGCACGAGAAGAACCTCAGGCTTGCGTCCAGAGAAGATATTGTCATACGGTCTTCACCAAGGGGCAGTTGGCGACACCGACGCAATAACCATACGGGTATGTAAAACTAAATTGAACCGCAGGCAGCGCCGAGATGGCAGGGTCAAATATAAACGACCTTGCGCAGCGAAACGTTGAGCTACGACTCAGACTGCCCTGAACGGATGCGATGTAGTGGCGATATGTTAACACCACGCGCTACAAATCCACGCAACCAGGCCGGGGCTTGATTTAACACCTGAAGGGCGGCGGGCTCGGAGTCGAATTCTGCAAACACACAAGCACCTGTGCCGGTCAGGCGTGACGGCGCGTATTGTAACAGCCATGAAAGAAGCTGTTCAACCTCGCGAAAACGTTTTCTTGCAATCGGTTCGCAATCATTTGCGTAAGGAGCCTGTAAAAGGGCACTTAGCGAGCGAATCGGGGTGTTTCTTTTTAATTCCGGGTCGGCAAAAATAACCGGTGTGGGGATGCTGACGCCGGGATGAGCCACCAAATACCACTTTTCTGCCGGTTCGGCCGGTTGCAGTTGTTCGCCGATGCCTTCGGCAAACGCCGCATGCCCGCGTACAAACACCGGCACATCGGCGCCAAGAGTCAGCCCCAATTCTGCCAGTTGCTCGTCATGCAAGCCGCATTGCCATAGTTCGTTCAGTGCAATCAGCACCGTGGCGGCGTTGGACGATCCGCCACCTAACCCACCGCCCATCGGTAGACGCTTTTCAATGCTGATATCCGCGCCACGCGGCGGGGTGCTAATTGTGTGAGCTGCGCAGTAGTCCTGTAACAAACGGGCGGCACGCACGATCAGGTTTTGTTCATCCGGCACCCCGGCAACCGGCGTCAGCAAGTGGATGCTGTCGTCCTGGCGCGGCTCGATGGTTAAGGTGTCGCCATAATCCAAAAACTGGAACAGCGTTTGCAACTGATGGTAGCCGTCCGTGCGACGGCCAGTGATATAGAGAAACAGATTAAGCTTTGCCGGAGAGGGCCATTGGCGAATCATTTCAGCGTCCAATTATCCATTTTCAGCTTGATGCGCTGGTCGCCTTGTTGCAGTTCGAGGCGGCTTGGCAACGGCGGTTGCTGGTCGGTGTTGTAATCCTGATACGTTACCACCCAAGTGAGAGCACCCTGCTGATAGGTCAGCTTGCTCAAGCGATATTGATCGTCGAGGGTGAAATCGGTGGCTTCTCCCGGCAGACCCAGCATCCATTGGCGCAGGTTGTTCAAGGGAATCGCCATTCCGGTCAGTTTGCGGATCATCTCTTCTGCATCGTTGCTGGTATAGCGTTTACCCTGGCTATCGCTCAACTGGACCACTTCTTTCTGCACGTTGAGCTCCAGTTCCGTGCTGCCCAGCGGATTGGTCAGCAATAAACGGTAGCGTTCGGGGGAATATTGTTGCCAGAAGAAGCGGGCGTAGACTTTTTTCTGATCGGACAGATAGGCGAAAGCACCACGGGTCTGATATTGGCTGAGTTGCTGCACGGCCTGTTCGTGGGCACGCCACTGTGGTGAAGTGGGGCTGGTTGCCGGGCCGCTGGGCTTGGTGAGGGTACAGGCGGTCAGCAGCAGGCTGGCCAATGGGAGCAAGCGAAGCAAATTAACTTTGCGGATAGGCATAACTTTTTGTTGTCCTTTTGTCCTTACGGGCACGTACGACGAAACCTTTTATTTGCTACTCACGTTCACGGGGAACCCCCGGCGTCGACAATGTTACTCAACATCTCGCAGCAAGGAAATAACTATACCAGCGATTAGGGGGAAGATGCGGTTGTTACTTTTATTGATGTCGTGCATCAAGTAGAATGCCAATCAACGAAAACCCGTACCAACAGAAGTATTACTCGAAGCAATGACCCTGCTTGCGTTAGGTATTAATCACAAAACCGCACCGGTTTCTCTGCGAGAACGGGTAACCTTCTCTCCAGAGTCAATCGAACAAGCGCTTGATAGCTTGCTCCAACAGCCGTTGGTGCGAGGCGGTGTTGTATTGTCTACCTGCAACCGTACCGAGCTGTATCTCAGCGTGGAACAGCAGGAACACCTGCACGAACAGTTGGTTAACTGGCTATGTGAATATCACCATCTGCGCCCTGAGGAAGTCGCTAAAAGCCTGTATTGGCACCAGGGTAACGAGGCCGTCAGCCATTTGATGCGCGTCGCCAGCGGGTTGGATTCACTGGTATTGGGTGAACCGCAAATTCTGGGGCAGGTCAAAAAAGCTTTTGCTGAGTCACAACGTGGTCAGTCGCTGTCTGGCGAGCTTGAACGCCTGTTCCAAAAAACCTTCTCCGTTGCCAAACGCGTCCGTACTGAAACCGACATCGGTGCCAGTGCTGTCTCGGTTGCTTTTGCCGCCTGTAGCTTGGCGCGTCAGATTTTCGAATCTCTAGCTGAACTGAATGTGTTGCTGGTGGGGGCGGGTGAAACCATCGAACTGGTGGCCCGCCATCTGCGTGAGCACAACGTAAAACACATGATTATTGCCAACCGCACCCGCGAACGCGCTCAATTGTTGGCCAAAGAGGTGGGCGCGGAAGTGATCACCTTGCCGGAAATCGACGAACGCCTGGCGGATGCGGACATCATTATCAGCTCTACCGCCAGCCCGCTGCCGATTATCGGCAAAGGCATGGTGGAACGTGCGCTGAAAGCGCGCCGCAATCAGCCAATGCTGCTGGTGGATATTGCCGTACCTCGCGATATCGAGCCGGAAGTCGGCAAGCTGGCAAACGCCTATCTTTACAGCGTGGACGATCTGCACGCCATCATTCAGAACAACCTGGCGCAGCGCCAGGCGGCAGCGGTGCAGGCTGAGTCGATCGTTCAGCAGGAAAGCATCAATTTTATGGCCTGGCTGCGCTCGCAGGGCGCGACAGAAACCATCCGCGACTACCGTTCGCAGGCCGAACAGGTCCGGGTAGAAATGGAATCGAAAGCGCTGGCTGCCATTGCGCAGGGTGCTGATGTTGAGTTGGTTATTCAGGAACTGGCTCGCAAGCTGACCAATCGTCTTATTCATGCCCCTACCAAATCCCTCCAACAGGCCGCCAGCGATGGCGACATGGAGCGGTTGCAAATTTTACGCGACAGCCTCGGGCTGGATTAGCTTAGTTCTCTCTTATTAACAGGGTTTAAAACCACGCATGAAGCCTTCTATTGTTGCCAAACTGGAAGCGTTACAAGAGCGCCATGAAGAAGTACAGGCGCTGCTCGGCGATGCCGGGGTTATTGCCGATCAGGATCGGTTTCGCGGGCTGTCGCGTGAATACGCACAGTTGACCGATGTTAGCCGCTGTTTCTTGGAATGGCGTCAGGTGCAGGACGATCTCGAAGCGGCAGAAATGATGCTGGACGATCCTGAAATGCGCGAAATGGCACAGGAAGAACTGAAACAGGCCAAAGCGGCGACGGAAGAGCTGGAACAGCAGTTGCAAGTATTGCTGTTGCCGAAAGATCCTGACGACGAACGTGGTTGCTTCCTCGAAGTGCGCGCCGGTACCGGTGGCGACGAAGCGGCCATTTTCGCCGGCGATCTGTTCCGCATGTACAGCCGTTACGCTGAAATGCGCCGCTGGCGGGTGGAGATCATGAGTGCCAACGAAGGTGAACACGGTGGTTACAAAGAGGTGATCGCCAAAGTTTCCGGCGACGGGGTTTACGGCCAGTTGAAGTTTGAATCGGGTGGGCATCGCGTGCAACGCGTGCCGGAAACCGAGTCGCAGGGCCGTATTCATACCTCTGCCTGCACCGTGGCGGTGATGCCAGAAATACCGGAGGCCGAACTGCCGGATATTAGCCCGAGCGATCTGCGTATTGATACTTTCCGTTCATCCGGTGCCGGTGGTCAGCACGTTAACACCACCGATTCGGCGATCCGTATTACCCACTTGCCGACCGGTATTGTCGTGGAGTGCCAGGACGAACGTTCACAGCACAAGAACAAAGCCAAAGCGATGTCGGTGCTGGGTGCGCGCATCCGTGCTGCTGAAATGGCCAAGCGCCAGCAGGCAGAAGCCTCGACGCGCCGCAACCTGCTTGGCACTGGCGATCGTTCCGATCGCAACCGCACCTATAACTTCCCGCAGGGGCGCGTGACCGATCACCGCATCAACCTGACGCTTTATCGCCTGGATGAAGTGATGGAAGGCAAATTGGATATGCTGATTCAGCCGATCGTGCAGGAATATCAAGCCGATCAGTTGGCTGCGCTTTCGGCAGAGCCTGAGTAATGGATTATCAAACCTGGCTGAAAACCGCGGTTGTCCGCTTGGCTGCGAGCGAAAGCGCCAGGCGTGATGCGGAAATCCTGTTGGGTTTTGTTACCGGCCGTGCCCGCACGTTCCTGATGGCGTTTGGTGAAACATTGCTGACGCCACAGCAAACCGAACAATTAGCCACGCTGCTGGCCCGCCGCGAACGTGGCGAACCGGTAGCCTATCTGGTGGGCGAGCGTGAATTCTGGTCGCTGCCGCTCTCGGTTTCGCCAGCTACCCTGATCCCGCGTCCAGATACCGAATGCCTGGTGGAGTTAGCACTACAGCGTTTACCCGCTGAGCCGTGCGCGATCCTCGATCTCGGCACCGGCACCGGCGCGATTGCATTGGCTTTGGCCAGCGAACGCCCAGATTGCCAGGTAACGGGTATCGATCTGCAGCCTGATGCCGTTGCGCTGGCGCAGCATAATGCGCATAAGCTGGCGATCGGTAATGCACATTTCAGGCAGGGCAGTTGGTTTACGCCGGTTGCCGGGCAGCAGTTTGCGCTGATCGCCAGTAACCCGCCTTATATTGATGCCGCCGATCCCCACCTGGCGCAGGGCGATGTGCGTTTTGAGCCAAGCAGCGCGCTGGTTGCCGCCCAGCACGGGCTGGCGGATCTGGCAACGATCGTGCAGCATGCGCCGGGCTATTTGCAGCCGCAGGGCTGGTTATTGCTGGAACATGGTTGGCAGCAGGGGGAAAGCGTGCGTGCGTTACTCAAGGAAGCAGGATTTAGGGCTATTGAAACCTGCCGCGATTATGGCGGTAACGATCGTGTGACTCTAGGCCAAAAATCACAATAAGAATTAAGGAAGCACCATGGCAGCTTATATGGCGTTAAAACACCTGCATTTGTTGACGGTAGCCATCAGTATTATCTTGTTTGTACTGCGATTCTTCTGGAAATGGCGCGACTCGGCTATGATGCAGAAGCGTTGGGTGAAGATAACGCCCCATGTCAACGACACGCTGCTGTTCCTCTCCGGGATTGCGTTGGTGGTAATGTTCAAATTTTACCCCCTGCTGAGCATGGACTCATGGCTGACCGAGAAGCTGTTTGGCGTTATCATCTATATCCTGTTTGGCTACGTCGCATTGGGCAAGAAAACCAAGGGTTGGACTCAGCGCACGTTGGCGTTTGTTCTGGCACTGGGTTGTCTGTACCTGATAATTAAACTTGCCACGACGAAAATACCGTTTCTGATGGGATACCTATGAGTAGCATTGCTGATTTCGAATTTAACACCTCACCGTTGAGTGACGGCGTGATCCAGGTGTCACAGGCCATCCGGCGCGATTTCCCTGCTGCTGACGTGGCGCGCAGGTTGCAGCAACTGGCCGATGAAGCGCGCGCGGCTATTCCGGACGATCTCAACCAGGAGCAGCAACTGGATGCGCTCATTGAGCTGTTTTTCAAAACCTGGGGCTTTGGTGGTGCCAGCGGCGTTTATCGTCTGTCCGATGCCATTTGGCTGGATAAAGTCTTGGACGCACGGCAGGGCACGCCGGTTTCATTAGGTACGATTTTCCTGTACATCGCGCAGCAAATTGACATCCCGCTGATGCCGGTGATTTTCCCCACGCAGTTAATCCTGCGCGCCGACTGGCTAGATGAAGAAATGTGGTTAATCAACCCGCTGAACGGTGAAACGCTTAACGAACATCAGTTGGAAGTGTGGATCAAGGGCAACTTGGGCCTGGGCTCTGAGCTGGAAGATGACGATCTGGATGAGTCAGAAAACATCCAGGTGGTGCGCAAGATGCTGGATACGCTGAAAGCGGCCCTGATGGAAGAGAAGCAGATGGAACTGGCGCTGCGAGCCAGCGAAGCCGTGTTGAGCTTTGATCCGGACGACCCTTATGAAATCCGCGATCGCGGGCTGATCTACGCGCAGTTGGAGTGCAACCATATCGCGATTTCCGATCTTAACTATTTTGTTGAACAGTGCCCTGAAGACCCGATCAGTGAAGTGATTAAAATCCAGATCCACGCGATTGAACTGAAGCAGGTTACGCTGCATTAATTAATTCCGAAATAAAGGCGCAAGCATGAAACAGAAAGTAATTAGCATTGGTGACATCAAGGTAGCGAACGACCTGCCGTTTGTGCTGTTTGGCGGTATGAACGTGCTCGAATCACGCGATTTGGCAATGCGCATCTGCGAACACTACGTCACCGTGACGCAAAAACTGGGCATTCCTTACGTTTTCAAAGCGTCATTTGATAAAGCCAACCGTTCTTCCATCCACTCCTATCGTGGCCCAGGTTTGGAAGAGGGGATGAAAATCTTCCAGGAAATCAAAAGCACCTTCGGTGTGAAAGTGATCACTGACGTGCACGAAGTTGCGCAGGCGAAGCCGGTTGCTGAAGTGGTTGATGTGATTCAGTTACCTGCCTTCCTGGCGCGCCAGACAGATTTGGTTGAAGCCATGGCCAAAACCGGCGCGGTGATTAACGTCAAAAAACCCCAGTTCGTCAGCCCTGGCCAGATGGGCAATATCGTCGATAAGTTTAAAGAAGGCGGCAACGACCAGGTGATCCTGTGCGATCGCGGCAGCAACTTTGGTTACGATAACCTGGTGGTCGACATGCTGGGCATCAACGTGATGAAGAACGTGACCGGTGGCCATCCGGTGATCTTCGACGTGACCCACGCGTTGCAAACCCGCGATCCGTTCGGTGCCGCTTCCGGCGGCCGCCGTGCGCAGGTAACCGAACTGGCGCGTGCCGGTATGGCGGTAGGTTTGGCGGGGCTGTTCATCGAAGCTCACCCAGAACCGAACAGCGCCAAGTGTGACGGCCCGTCTGCGTTGCCGCTGGATAAGCTGGAACCCTTCCTGATGCAGATGAAAGCCATTGACGAACTGGTGAAGAACTTCCCAGAGCTGGATACCAGCAATTAAGTCGAGGGTTATGCATTAAGAAAAGAGGCCCGGCAACTCATGTTGTCGGGCCTTTCTGTTTATTGGGCACTAAGCGCGGTTAAGGCTTCCGGCAGCGTCGGGTAGAAATGCAATTTCCCGTCGATGGGCTGCATGCGGGCGCGTGCTAATGTTTTCAGCGGTTGGAATGGAATATCGGTGATTGCCAACTGTTTACCTGCGGGCAGGGTATCAATATAGCGTTGCAGAGCGTTCAGCCCGCCAGCATCCAGCACCGGTACCGCATCCCACTGCAACACGATGGTGTGATAACCCTCGCTGCGTAACAGTAACTCGGTGAAGATACGTTCAGCGGCGGCGAAGAACAGCGGGCCGTTGACGCGCATCACCAGAATGCCATTTTCTGCACTCAGCTCACTCAAACGCGTCATGCGCGCAATGCGCCGCATAAATAGCAGCGAAGCCAGCACGATACCGACGGTAATGGCGATCACCATATCGAACAGCACCGTCAGTGACATACACAGCATCATCACCAGAATGTCGTCTTTCGGTGCCCGGCGCAGCAGGTAAACCACCTTGTGTGCTTCACTCATATTCCACGCGACTATCAGCAGCAACGCGGCCATGGCGGCAAGCGGCAGATAAGACAGCCAAGGAGCAAGCACCAATAATGCCAGCAACACCAGCAGCGAGTGAATGATGGCAGAGATCGGCGATGTTGCCCCCGCCCGCACGTTGGCGGCTGAGCGGGCAATGGCTGCCGTGGCGGTAATGCCGCCAAAGAACGGCGCGATAATGTTGCCCGCCCCCTGACCAATCAGCTCGGTATTGGAGTTGTGCTTTTTACCGGTCATGCCATCCAGCACCACTGCGCATAAAAGCGATTCGATAGCACCGAGCATCGCCATGGAAAACGCAGCGGGCAACAGCGCGGAAAGCAGATGCCAACTCAGCTCTATTTGTTTGCCACCGCTGGCGGGGAGATCCCAAGGTAATACCAACTGCGGAAGAATCGGCGGGATCCCTTGCCCTTGGCTACCGTCGGCCAGTTGGAAGCTGAAACGGGAACCAATGGTGGCAACTTGATGGTCAAACAGCGCCAAGATTGCCATCAGCGCGGTCCCCGCCAGCAGTGCGGGCAGGTGGCCGGGCACCCGCAGCCCCAACTTTGGCCAGAGGATCAAGATCAACAGGGTGACAACGCCAATCAGCGTATCACCGAAATCGAAGCTGGGCAGCGCGTGTAGCAGTGCGTACACCTTGCCGACGTAAGTTTCCGGCATTTCCGCCACAGCCAAGCCAAAAAAGTCTTTCACCTGCATGGTGGCAATGGTGATGGCGATCCCGGAGGTGAAACCGAGCGTGACCGATAGCGGGATATATTCAATCAGCCGGCCAAGGCGCGCCAACCCCATCAGCAGCAGGAACAGGCCAGAAATCATGGTGGCAATCAGCAGGCCAGAAAGCCCAAACTGCTGCGAAACGGGGTATAAAATGACGACAAATGCGGCGGTAGGGCCGGAGACGCTATAGCGTGAACCACCGCCGACGGCAATCACGATCCCGGCAATCGCCGAAGTGTAAAGCCCGTACTGTGGCGGAACGCCGCTGGCAATCGCCAGCGCCATCGCCAGCGGAATGGCGATAATACCGACGGTTACCCCGGCAATGGCATCTTTCAGTAAACGTTGAAGCGTGTAGGGTTCTCGCCAGCAGGCATCAATCAGCGCACTAAAAGGACGAATGCCGTTAATTTCGTGAGTTTTCATCTAAGTTGCAAACCAAATCTAGAAAAGAGAAAGGAATGGCGGGCCAGATGAGGTCCGTCTCGAATAACTGAGAGATATCATACTCCTTTCTGTGTAAGGATACTTAGACCTGTATCAATGCGCCATAATTGCGGTAATGGGCAACCCGCTCAGACCGGGGGTTACAGGCCTGAGTTGATAGGATAAGTGAGGTTTTTAGCGCTTAGTGCATCGCTGGCAGGGATAAGCCGAGAAACTGCGCCAGAGTGTCTACCAGCAGATTATGATCTTCGTGCTGCGGCGAGCCGGAGAGGGCGATCGTACCGATGCAGCCAACGCCGGCCAGGCGGATCGGGAATGCGCCGCCATAGGCCGCATAGTCACGAACGCTGAGGCCATAACGTTCTTCCAGCGAGACCTGGCGCTGTTGCAGGCGTAGGCCAACGGCATAGGAACTTTTATGGAAGTGGTTAACCACATTGCGTTTGCGGCGCACCCAGTCGGCATTATCCGGCGTGGTGCCTTGCATGGCGTAATAAAACAGCGTTTGCCCGGCAAGTTGGATCTCAATAGCGATAGCCAGATGGTGCTGTTCGGCCGCCGCTTTCAATGCCATACCTAATTCCCACGCGGCAGCGTGATCGAAATGGTGAAAGGTTAATGCCGTTTCCTGCATGGCCAACGCGTGTAAATCGTCTTCAATACTCATGACATTTCCCCTTAGCGAGATTAATAACAGCCTAGCTTGGTCTGAGGGATTGTTATATACCCAAAATAATTCGAGTTGCTTGTAGGCGGCCACTGAGTGAAGCCCTAGGAGCATAGATAACTATGTGACTAGGGTGAACGAAGGCAGCCAACACCCAAGCGACTTGAAGTATGACGGGTATAGACAGCCTTATCATAACTTAGCGCCGCTGAGCTATTATTATTCTGAGCATGATGTCAGTGACCGGAGTGGGTGAGGCAAGGATCTGTTGATACGAATCACCCTGCTGAATCTCTGGGGGTATGCTGAATGTTTATGACCTATATCGCGTTCTATAGTGATGTCTGTATCACCTATGCCACCTTGTCGCTGAGCTATTTTGCCCTGAGCAAGAATGCACCGTTTTCTTACCAGTCTGAGTGGTGGAAACGCATACTATTTGGGTTAATTGCCGGTTTGGCGGTACTTTATCTGAACCAGCAGCGGCTCCAGCTTGCTGCTGGTGTTTATTATAGTTTTGGCATGATCCCGATGATTCTCGCCATCTTTTTTGGCGGCGGTGTGAGTGGGCTGGCATGCTTTCTGGTCAGCTTCATTTCTACCGGCGGTTTTACGCTCGATAATCTGTTTATTGCTTCGGTGATCTTGCCGCTGTTGTTCTCTGCCGTATGGCGAAAAAAATCGCATCGGATTTTTTATCTCACCATCGGCATGATTGTGCTATATCGCATTGCCGTGGTCAGTACGCAAACCCATTCCCGTGAATTATGGCCGAATATCCTGCTTTATCAGGCGGCTTTCGCGCTCTGTCTGATCATTTGCTACCATGCCTTGAGTTTTAACGAGCGTCATATCCAGGCGTTCTTTTCAATGCGTAATAAAGCGACCATAGACAGTCTTACTCGCATTAATAACCGTGCCAGCATCGATCAAAAAATGATGATGCTACAGACGCAGCGCCAACCTTGTGGCTTGATGATGCTGGATTTGGATAATTTTAAGAAGGTGAATGATACCTACGGCCATCTGGCGGGCGACCAGGTATTGAGCGGCATTGGCCGTATTCTGCAAGACAGTGTCCGCAACGAGGATTTCGTTGGGCGCTATGGCGGTGAGGAGTTTATCGTTATCACTTCCAGCTATGAACCGTTGCAGGTTAATGCGGTGGCGGAGCGTATTCGCAGCAAGGTTGAAAATTCCTGCTTCAAAACAGAAGAGGGGAAAGAGATCCGCCTGACTATTTCTATCGGCACGTCTCTGTTTTTGCCTGGCATGACGATTGAAAAAGCCATAGAAATGGCCGACGAAGCACTGTATGCCGCCAAGCGTGGCGGCAAGAATCGTGTGATGAGTAGCAGGTTGACGTCGTTGGCCGCGGTGAACGGCAGTTTAAGGC
>JBAQHZ010000303.1:0-19748 GCA_049288585.1 Chania sp. | reverse complement strand
TTTACATACTTCGCCACCGTCAGTGGATTATAACGCTGGAAGATTCTCATTGTTTTACTCTCCTCCCGTTGGAGCAATACGTTCAGCGGGCCGCCAAAGCGGCAGCCTCGAAATTCGGAACGCGACTTGATTGCTATCTAATAGACTGAGTAAAGACTACTTCGTTCAACTCTGCCTGGTTTTCTGCACTGGCTTTACAGTTTTTGACAGAATTGTATAGAATGATTTTTTAATTTATCAGTATAACCCTTCAAAAACCGCAGGATTACAACCAGAAGGGAAAACTGCGATCCGGCTAACAGGACAGACCTCTGATGACCACCTATGCTTTAGGCACCTGCGTATCATTTAATAATAATTTCCCCTTTCAGGAGAATGCATGAAAAAGAGTAGCCTGCTGATGATAGCGCTGCTGTTGGCCCCAATGCTGACCTCGGCACACAATTTCCAACTCCAACAGCGCGTCGCCCCTATCGGCATCAGCGACAAAGGAGAGTTGGATTACGATAATGATAAGTTTAGCTATAAAAGCTGGAATAGCGCGCAGCTGAGTGGAAAAGTGCGTGTCGTCCAGCATATTGCTGGCCGTACCTCCGCCAAGGATCTGAACGATCCGCTGATTGAAGCTATTAAGGCAGCGAAACTGCCGCACGATCGTTACCAGACCACGACGATCGTCAATACCGACGATGCCATCATCGGCACCGCCATGTTTGTGCGCAACAGTATTGAAGACAGCAAGAAAACCTTCCCTTGGTCGCAGTTCATTGTCGACAGCAATGGCATCGTCAAAAAAGCCTGGGATCTGCAGCCGAAGGGTTCTGCGATAGTGGTACTGGACCAAGAAGGTAAGATCCAGTTTGCCAAAGATGGCGCGTTAACGCCGCAAGAAGTGCAACAGGTGATGGCGATGCTGCATCAGTTGCTGAAATAGCGAATAGGTAACCCCGCCATGTTCGTTGGCGGGGCTTTTCTAAAATAGCGAAACCCGAAAACCGGGGTTGAGGAAAGATTCACGCGGAGAATATAGCAGTGGCTTACCCTGCCAGTCGTGGATTTTCGCCCCGGCGGCCACCGCGACCGCATGCCCTGCGGCAGTATCCCAGATATTGGTTGGCCCGAAGCGTGGATAAAGCTGCGCTTTCCCTTCTGCCACCAGACAGAACTTCAGCGATGAGCCCACGGCCACCGTCTGGTGTTCCCCCAACTGCTTCAGGTAATCTTTTAATTCATCGTCGCTATGGGAACGGCTGACCACCACCAAAGGCGGATGAGCATTGCTGACGCCGATCGCGCGGCGTTGGCCGCCCTCTTCCTTCCAGGCTTTGCCGCGTTCGGCCAGATACAATACATCGATTGCTGGCGCATAAACCACGCCCATCACCGCTTCCCCCTCCTCGATCAGGGCAATATTGACCGTGAACTCACCGTTACGATGCAGGAACTCTTTAGTCCCGTCGAGGGGATCAACCAGCCAGTAGCGCGTCCAGTTGCGGCGCACTTCCCAGGTTGGTGGATCCTCTTCCGACAACAGCGGTATGCCCGGCGTCAGCGCAGCCAAGCCCCGTTGGATAATATGATGCGCAGCCAGATCGGCAGCGGTAACCGGGGAATCATCTTTTTTTTGTGTAACATCAAGCGGTTGTTCACCGTTATATACCGCCATGATCGCCGCCCCCGCCTCGCGGGACAACTGGCAAATTTGCTCTAACATCATTCACCTCTGGAGCTTAGTTTCTTGGGAAATGTCCCCTTGCTACAGCTAGCAGCCTAGTTTTTTTTCCGTGGAATAGCCATCTCAACCCCTTAACTTGCGGTATTTCCTCAAGTCTTGTTCATCACAACTTTGCACTTCGCCACGTTACATTCGGCAATTTTCTGCCAAACTTCACAGTTTGGTGATACACCCAATGATAATTACATATCCCTTTGCGATGCCTCTCGAATATTAATGGAATGGAGACAACCAATGATAAAACGTCCACTGAGATTATCTGCCCTTGCTCTGCTGGTGTGCGCCTCAGCGCAGGCCGCAACGGTGGATCTGCGGGTGCTGGAAACCAGCGACCTGCACAGCAATATGATGGACTACGACTATTACAAGGATAAACCAACCGATAAATTCGGCCTGGTGCGCACCGCCAACCTGATCCAGCAGGCACGGCAGCAGGTCACCAACAGCGTGCTGGTGGATAACGGCGATCTGATTCAAGGCAGCCCGCTGGCCGATTACATGGCAGCAAAGGGATTAAAACCCGGCGATATTCACCCGGTTTATAAGGCCATGAATACGCTGGACTATGTGGTAGGCAATATCGGTAACCACGAGTTCAACTACGGCCTCGACTACCTGAAAAACGCCCTTGCCGGTGCCAAATTCCCGTACGTTAACGCCAACGTCATTGATGCAACAACGCAAAAACCGTTGTTCACCCCTTACATTATTGTCGATACGCCGGTCAAAGACCGTGACGGCAAAGCCCATACTCTACGCATCGGCTATATCGGCTTTGTACCGCCGCAAATCTTAAGCTGGGATAAAGTGAATCTGCATGGCAAGGTTACCGTCAACGACATCACCGAAACCGCCAAACGTTATGTGCCTGAGATGCGTCAGCAAGGGGCCGATCTGGTGATCGCCATTCCCCACTCCGGCCTTTCCAGCGAGCCGTACAAAGCGCTGGCAGAAAACTCGGTGTATTACCTCAGCCAAGTACCGGGTATCGACGCCATCATGTTTGGCCATGCCCATGCGGTATTCCCGAGCCAAGATTTCGCCAACATTCAAGGCGCAGACATTGATAAAGGCCTGCTGAACGGCGTGCCAGCGGTAATGCCGGGCCAGTGGGGCGACCACCTTGGCGTGGTGGACCTGCAACTGAATAACGACAGCGGCAGTTGGAAAGTCACTGCCGCCCAGGCAGAAGCACGGCCAATCTACGATAAAGAAAACAAAAAGTCACTGGTGGCAGAAGATGCCAGTCTAGTGAAAGCCTTAGAACAGGATCATAAGGCAACGCGCGAGTTTGTCAGCAAACCGATCGGCAAATCCGACGGCAATATGTACAGCTATCTGGCCTTAGTGCAGGACGATCCGACGGTACAGATCGTCAATAATGCGCAAAAAGCCTATGTCGAACGCTACATTCAGGGTGACCCGGATCTGGCGGATCTGCCGGTGCTTTCCGCCGCTGCGCCGTTTAAAGTGGGTGGCCGCAAGAACGATCCCGCCAGCTTTGTCGAAGTTGAGCAAGGCCAGTTGACCTTCCGCAACGCCGCCGATCTTTATCTCTACCCGAATACCTTAGCGGTGGTGAAAGCCAGCGGCAAGGAGGTCAAAGAGTGGCTGGAATGTGCCGCCGGGCAATTCAATCAGATCGATATCAATAGCAGCAAGCCCCAGACGCTGATTAACTGGGACAGTTTCCGCACCTACAATTTCGATGTCATTGACGGCGTAAACTACCAGATCGACGTCAGCCAACCGGCCCGCTACGACGGCGAGTGCGCGCTGATTAATGATAAAGCGGAACGCATCAAACAACTGACCTTCAAGGGTAAACCGCTCGATCCGCAGGCGACCTTCCTGGTCGCGACCAACAACTATCGCGCATACGGTGGCAAGTTTGCCGGCACCGGCGATCGCCATATCGCCTTTGCTTCACCCGATGAAAACCGCTCAATACTGGCAGCCTATATCAGTGCAGAAACCCAGAAGCACGGCGCGGTACATCCGCAGGCGGACAATAACTGGCGTTTGGCAGCATTGCACGGCGCGCAACCGCTGGATATCCGCTTTGAAACCTCACCTAGTGAGAAAGCCAGCGCATTTATCAAAGAGAATGCGCAGTACCCGATGACGTCGGCAGGTAGCGACAACCTCGGCTTTGCCGTTTACAAGATTGATTTATTGCAGAAGTAAAACGAGCAGGGCGCCGTGAATGGCGCCCTGTTGTCAGGCATGAATTACAGAATTTCCAGCAACTCAACCTCAAACACCAGCGCGCTGAATGGCGGGATGGATGCACCCGCACCACGCTCGCCGTAGGCCAGTTCGTGTGGAATATACAGCTGCCATTTGGAGCCAACCGGCATCAGAGTCAGCGCTTCGATCCAGCCTGGGATCACGCCGCTAACCGGGAATTCCGCTGGCTGACCGCGCTCAACGGAGCTGTCAAACACGTCACCATTAATCAGGCGGCCGGTGTAATGCACACGCACGCGATCCTGGCGGGATGGGATCGGGCCATTACCCTGTTCCAGCACGGAGAACTGCAGGCCAGACTCGGTTAACGTCACATCATCACGCTTGGCGTTATCTTCCAGGAACTGCTGGCCTTCAACGGCCATCGCCTGTTGGCGATCGCGACGTACCGCATCCGCACGTTCGTGGATCTCACGCAGTGCACGATGCACCACATCGACCGGAACCGCCGGGGCATTCCCTTCAAGCGCATCACTCAAGCCCGCCAGCAAAGCTTCCGGTTGTAAACCTTCAAGCCCAGACTCTTGCAACTGCTGGCCAACCTGTAAACCAATCCCGTAACTTGCTTGCGCTTCAACGCTATCAAAAGAAGGGGTTGTCATTGGGATTTTTCCTTTAGTCTCTAAAAAGTCGAAAGCGCAGCATAACAGCGCCGCCAAGCCGGGTAAAATCTTGTGTAGAGAATGATGACTTTTGTCGTAGAAAAAGAAACAATCACTTTCTGTTAACATTCAAGGTTGTCTAGCCCTTAGCAACCCTCCACTGCAAACCATTAGCGGGCTATTATATCAATCGCTTTGAAGGGTATACTGGCATTAACAGTAAACCATTTTGTACAGTGGCATTTTTACGCAGTTGAAGAGAGGTCACCATGGGCAGAATCGCGCCCAGGAGAAGGAAAACCACCCGAGTCTACCAGCCGCTGCTGCGCACCTGGCTGAATCTGAGCCAGCGCCTGAAACCCGGCACAGCACCAAAGACAGAGCTCCCGGAAACGCCAGAAGAAACGGACTTGCAGCCACCCGCGCCAAACGGCAAAGGGCAGCAGCTCAAAGCCCTTTGGCTGAAGGTATGGCATCTGCCAGACAGTTTCCACTGGATGGAGCCACTGCCCTATTTTCACCGCCGCTGGGTGATTGTTTTTGGCACCATCCTGCTGCTCTCCTTGCTATGGCCGTATTCCGACGATAGCGCCTCACGCCAGTTCCCGGTGACTCAGCAGGAAAACAACATCCCGCTACAGGCGGAGCTGATGGGCAATAATCCGCAGCGAACGGTGGCTCAGTCCGCAAACGACAACTGGCAACGCTATCAGATCCAGGCAGGCCAAACCCTGGCGCAACTGTTCCGCGACAACAGCCTGCCCGTGAGTGACGTGTTTGCCATGGCGCAGGTAGAAGGCAGCGACAAACCGCTCAGCAATCTCAAAGCCGGGCAGGAAGTGCGTATCGAACGTGGTGCCAACGGCGTGATTATCGCGCTGTCCGTTACGGCAACCGATAACAGCGAAGTCCTGTTCCGCCGCCAGGCCGATGGCAGCTACCGCCGTCTCCGCTAGCCGTTAATCTGCTCCAACAGAAAATCACGCAGTACAACGCCCTGGTTGTGCTGTGTGTCTTTGCTGCCATACAGCAGCGTCAAGGGTTTACCTTGCCGTAATAACGCCACCAGCGGCTGCCAGGCGTCGTTTTCCGCCAGTTGCTGACGGTAACGTTGCTCAAACTCATCCCACTGGTCGGTATGCTGGTGAAACCACTGGCGTAATGCATTATCCGGTGCCACCTGCTTCAGCCAGACCACGCCCTCCAACCTTTCTTTACTGACGCCGCGTGGCCACAGCCGGTCGATCAGGTAGCAATACTCCGGAGCCGGAGCGCTAAAATCATAAACTCGCTGTAAGTTGATTTCTGCCATTTCCCGCTTCCCCTACCAACAGATAGCCACAGAGTAGCGCGTTTTACCGGGCGCAGAAAAGCAAAACGCCAGCACGAGGCTGGCGTTTTAACTTGGCTGGCAGTCGCGATTAAGCTTCTGCAACCACCACTACATTCAGCTGTGCGAACACGTCGCTGTGTACCTGGAAGTGCACTTCGTGCTCACCAGTGGTACGCAGAACGCCGTTCGGCAGACGAACTTCGCTCTTGGCAACTTCAACGCCTGCCGCAGTCACTGCGTCAGCGATGTCGCGGGTGCCGATAGAGCCGAACAGTTTACCTTCGTCGCCTGATTTAGACGCGATGGTGACTGAACCCAGTTCGTTGATCTTGGTTGCGCGAGCTTCAGCAGCAGCCAGAACGTCAGCCAGTTTGGCTTCCAGTTCAGCACGGCGTGCTTCGAAGAACTCTACGTTTTTCTTGGTAGCAGGAACAGCTTTGCCCTGTGGTACCAGGAAGTTACGGGCATAACCCGCTTTAACGCTAACTTGATCACCCAGGCTGCCCAGGTTTGCTACTTTATCAAGCAGAATAACTTGCATTACCTTATCCTCTCAAAGTCGTTAATGGACAGTGGCCGATTACTGATGACGATCAGTGTACGGCAACAAAGACAGGTAGCGCGCGCGCTTGATAGCACGGGCCAGCTGGCGCTGATATTTTGCACGAGTACCGGTGATACGGCTCGGGACAATTTTACCACTTTCAGTGATGTAGTTTTTCAGCGTAGCGATGTCTTTATAGTCAATCTCTTGAACGCCTTCCGCTGTGAAACGGCAGAACTTGCGACGACGGAAATAACGTGCCATTTGGCTAGTCTCCAGAATCTATCAATTCAATCTGCTCGGCATGCAGGACCAATTTGTTCAGCCCGTTGCGCCCTTGATGGCAGCTAACGAAGCCTTGCACGGTAACCTGACTGCCGACCGTTAATCTTTGAGTTAAAGCTTGTGACTGTTGTCCGCTGACAACCACGGGCATTCTGCACCAGGCTTGTCTGCTAAATCCGGCCTCTACCTGCGCTGAGCGATGCTCAAGCACAAACTGGCAATGAGGTATTCCGGAAGGACTCACTTTTCGCACCGGCGTCTTGCACACTGTGCCAGACAACACCAGACGATTAGCCGTCACGGCGGCAATTACTCTTCAGAATCCCCAGCATCATCATCAGCGGTTTCGCTAGCGAAATCATCGCGGCGATCGCCACGGCGTTCGTCTTTCGCTTTAACCATTGGAGATGCTTCGGTTACCGCGTGCTTAACGCGCATAACCATGCTGCGGATAACGGCGTCGTTGAAGCGGAAGTTAGTTTCCAGCTCATCGATCGCTTCCTGCGGAGCTTCAACGTTCAGCAGAACGTAGTGAGCTTTGTGCAGTTTGTTGATCGGATAAGCCAGCTGACGGCGGCCCCAGTCTTCCAGACGGTGAATCTGACCTTGCGCGTTAGTGATGGTAGCACTGTAACGCTCGATCATGCCCGGAACCTGTTCGCTTTGGTCAGGATGGACCATAAAAACGATTTCGTAATGACGCATCGAATTGCTCCTTACGGATTATTCAGCCTCCTGTCAGGGTCAACCGCGGCCCATGGAAGCAAGGAACGTGTGTATGTGTGCGGCTGAAAAATGACGCGTAATCATACTGGCGCAGGGTGGGAAACTCAAGGACAGAGTGGGATTTATTGCAGCCCACGGGCAAATAGCCGGATTTACCCGTGGAAAAAGCCATATTGCCACTCTTTCGGGGCGAGTTTACAGCGAGCGCTGGAAAAAGGTGACAGTGGCAGCCAGCGCACCGGGCGTAATGCGATGCCGAACGCCCGCTTCGGTAAGATAGGTTAATCGCTGGCTCAACCCGCGCAGGCCCAGTTCGCTGGCCAAACGCTCACTTTCCGCAGCCGGCACCACATCATCCGCCTCACCGTGCCAGAGCAACAGCGGCCGCCCGGCAAGGCGATCCCAATGATGGTCGACGCCATAATCTGCCAGCGGCGCGATACGTGCTGCAAAGGTGGCTTCGTCCAGCGGCTGGCCTTGCTCATCCAAAGGGGGATACAGCGTCTGGGCCAGTGAAGAGAAATAGCAGGAACCCATAAGGCTGGCGGCAGCCTTGATCCAAGGATAACGAGTGAACGCGCCCAAAGTCGTCATAGCCCCCATCGAAGCACCGGCCACACCAGCACGCTGCTCGGCGATCAGCCCACGTTGCTCAAAATGCGCCTTGAGCGCGGGCAGTTCGTCGACGTTACGTTTCAGGATCTCCCAAAAATGCGCCAACCGCCGCGCTTCGTTGCCGTCAAAACGCTCGCCGTGCATCTCACCGTCTGGCAGTACCGCACGGAACCCGGCTTTTGCCAACGCATAAGCAAAATAGGCATACACTTCTTTCGAGGAGGTATAACCGTGATAGAAAAAAACCGTCGGTAACGGTTTCTCATACTGCCCCGCGGGCACCGCGTGGATCACCGCGATATTCCCTGCACGTTCATCATGCATCTCTACCATTTATTCCCCCTTGAAATCCACTGGGTATAACCAAGAGTAAAGGGTATAACAAATGATTGCGTTACACTGAATAACTGAAGAAGATTTTCCGAGACCCGCCATGAATCTTTCCCGCGCTGCGATCACCGTTCTGCTGTTCGGCCTGCTCTCAGGCTGTAGCCTGTCTGAACGCACGCGCAAACCACCGCCTGCGCCCACCGGGCAGGCGCAGGAAATTACCCGGATGCAAACTGCGGGGCTGGAAAAGATGACAACCATCAGCGCGCTGGTTCGCGGCAGCCCGATGGACGTAGAAGCCGAAGTTCAGCGTAAGGCCAATGCCAGCGGCGCACGTTATTACCTGATCATCATGAACAGCGACAGCGTCGTGCCCGGTCAATGGTACTCACAGGCGATTCTTTATCATTAACTCTTTATGCCCCCATTGCCCGGTTGAGTAACGTATCACACACGGCATCCGGCAACAGGCTTTCCCCACGGTGATCCAGCGTTAAATGACACCAGGCCTCGGCAATCGGCGGGCTGCTATGCTGCAACAACTGCGCGGCGCAGCATAAGTCGAACAGTTGCTGGGTCAGCAAACGCCCCATTTCTTCCCGTGGCTGGCGCATACGCTGCTGCCACTGCCGCCAGGCGCGATCGAACAGGCGATTCTGCCCACGCGCGGCGGAAAGTTCGTGTTGCAGTACCTCCAGTGCCCCCGGCAGTTTATGTAGGCTGCGCAACACATCCAGGCACATGATATTGCCAGAGCCCTCCCAAATGCTGTTCACCGGCATTTCACGATACAGCCGTGGCAATTCGTTTTCTTCGCAATAGCCGATTCCCCCCAGCACTTCCATGGCTTCGGCGATAAACGGCGCACCCTGGCGGCAGATGCTGTATTTGGCGGCTGGCGTCAGCAAGCGGCTATAAACCGCTTCAGCCTCGTTGTTCCGGCTTTCCCAGGCACGCCCCAGCCGGAACAGTAACGCCGTGTGCCCCTCAAGGCGTAACGCCATGCGCGCCAACACCTGGCGCATCAACGGTTGTTCAATCAGCGTTTTTGCCGAATACCTGCCGCTGTAGCGCATGATACAGCACCACCGACAGCCCACGCCGCATCAGGCCGTGGCTGCCAAGCGGGGTGAAAACGCACATCGTCCAGGCGTCGCCCGGTGGCGTCATAGCGCAGCAACTCCGGCGGATTGACATTGGCCAACCTCCCTAGCTCCAATGACTCTTGCGTGCCTAGCTGTTGGCCGAGAGAGGCCAGAACATCAAGATCCCAGTTGGCCTGCTCACGCTGCACTGCTTCACGCAATGGCGTATCGGAAAGAAAAAGGTTGCTGTTGCCCAAAGGTTTGGGCTGGTTGAAAACCGTATGCGTATTCCAGACCATTTTTTGGCTCCCTGATTAACACATCAAGGTCATTATGGTCGTTGAAGGGATTTCTGCCGGAGACGGGATCACAAGATGGAAGATTGGAGATAGAGGCGGAGAATCCCCGCCCCTGAGATAACGTTATACTCTAAATAATTCGAGTTGCATGTAGGCGGCAAGTCCGAGAGTCGCCAGGAGCATAGCTCACTATGTGACTGGTGCGAACGGACGCAGCCAACACCCAGGCAACTTGAAGTATGACGAGTATGTCAGCTACGCTGACGCACTGCTTCAAACAGACATATCCCGGTAGCCACCGAAACGTTGAGCGAGGAAACCGTGCCCGCCATCGGGATGCTGATCAGTTCATCGCAATGTTCGCGGGTCAGGCGACGCATACCTTCGCCTTCAGCTCCCATCACCAGCGCCATCGGGCCGGTCATTTTGCTCTGGAACAGCGTATGGTCCGCTTCACCGGCGGTACCCACAATCCAGATATTCATCTCTTGCAGCAGACGCAGGGTGCGCGCCAGATTGGTGACGCTGATTAACGGCACGTTTTCAGCCGCACCGCAGGCCACCTTCTTCGCCGTGGCATTCAGTTGCGCAGAACGATCGCGCGGTACGATCACCGCATGCACCCCGGCCGCATCGGCGCTGCGCAAGCAGGCACCGAGGTTGTGCGGATCGGTCACGCCGTCCAGCACCAGCAGGAATGGCGTTTCAATGCTTTCCAGCAGGCCCGGCAAATCGTTTTCCTGTAACTTGCGCCCTTCACGCACCCGCGCGATGATTCCCTGATGAACCGCGCCTTCCGCCTTTTCATCCAGCCATTGGCGGTTAGCCACCTGGATCACAATGCCGGTTGCTTCCAATTCGGCAATCAGCGGTTGCAGGCGGCGATCGTCGCGCCCTTTGAGAATAAACACTTCCAGGAAGCGTTGCGGATCGCGTTCTAACAGGGCTTTGACGGCATGAATGCCGTAAATAATTTCGCTCATGATGCTCTTTTAACTGTGCGGCCGGGGAGACCCGGCCGTGGATAATGACGTGCCGCAGGTTAACCCTGTGCAGCACCTTTGCTCTTGCTGGCGCGCTTGGCTTTGGTCGCTGCCGCTATCTTTTTGGTTTTGTCAGACGGTTTTTTGGCTTTCGCCTTTTGGTCTTTCTTCACCTTGTCGGCAGGTTTGGCCCCTTCTTTGCGGAAGGCGCTGTCCGGCTCAAAGTTGGCCGGTGGTTTGCCACCACGGCGCTTTGGCTTAGCCTGAGTGCGGCCAGCACCGGCACCATCACGCAACGTACGCTGCCCACCGTTCTTGGCGCGCTCGCGCTCGGTTTTTCCTTCACCACGCGGTTTACGGGTGCTGGAAACCAACGCGAAGTCGATCTTGCGCTCGTCCATATGCACCGCATCAACGCGGATCTCTACCGTGTCACCCAGGCGATAAACCATCCCTGAGGATTCACCGATCAGGCGCTGGCCGATATTATCGTAGCGATAGTAATCGTTATCCAGCGAGGATACGTGCACCAAACCATCGATAAACAGATCGTTCAAGCGAACAAAGAAGCCGAAGCCGGTGACGCTGGCAATAATACCGCTGAACACTTCACCGACGTGATCCTGCATAAAATCACACTTCAGCCAGTCCGCCACGTTGCGGGTAGCTTCATCCGCACGACGCTCGGTCATCGAACAGTGCGCGCCCAGTTGCAGCATCTCTTCAAAGTCGCTGTGCCAGCCGCCGGTCGGCGTCCAGCGCTCTTTCTGTTCGCCATGCTCTTTAGCCAGCAGATACTTGATAGCACGGTGCAAGGACAGATCCGGATAACGGCGGATCGGCGACGTAAAGTGGCCATATGACGCCAGCGCCAGGCCAAAGTGGCCGCGGTTTTCTGGATCGTAGATCGCCTGTTTCATCGAGCGCAGCAACATGGTTTGCAGCATTTCGCGGTCTGGACGATCCGCAACTTCATCCATCAGGGTGGCATAGTCTTTCGGCTGCGGCTTCAAACCACCGCCCAGCGTCAGACCCAGCTCACTCAATACGCTGCGCAGCGCGGAGATATGATCGTCACTTGGACGATCGTGCACGCGGAACAGTGCAGGTTCGCCGTTCTTCTCCACAAACCGCGCGGCGGCGATGTTCGCCATGATCATGCATTCTTCGATCAGCTTGTGCGCGTCGTTACGTACCGTAGGCTCTACGCGCTCAATGCGTCGTTCGGCGTTAAAGATAAACTTGGCTTCTTCGGTTTCGAACGCGATACCACCGCGTTCAGCACGCGCCTGATCCAACACTTTATACAGGGCATGCAGTTCCTGCAGATGCTTGACCAGCGGATGATACTGCTCTCGCAGATCCTGATCGCCCTGCAAGATGTGCCAGACTTTGGTGTAGGTTAAACGCGCATGGGAGCTCATCACCGCTTCGTAGAATTTGTGCGAGGACAGCTTCCCTTGAGCGGAGATAGTCATCTCACACACCATACACAGGCGATCGACCTGCGGGTTAAGCGAGCACAGGCCGTTGGACAGCACTTCCGGCAGCATCGGCACCACTTCAGACGGGAAATAGACCGAGGTGCCACGGGCACGGGCTTCGTCATCCAATGCGGTACGCGGGCGCACGTAATAGCTGACGTCGGCAATGGCCACCCACAGGCGCCAGCCGCCGCCGCGTTTTTTCTCACAGAACACGGCATCATCGAAGTCACGGGCATCTTCACCGTCGATGGTCACTAGCGGCAGATGGCGCAGATCGACACGCCCTTTCTTGGCAGCCTCTGGCACTTGCTCGCTGAGATCGGCCACCTGTTTTTCCACCTGTGGTGGCCAGGTATGCGGGATCTCATGGGTACGCAGTGCGATATCCACCGCCATGCTGGTGCCCATTTTATCACCCAGAACTTCGACAATCTTGCCGACCGCTTTGGTACGCCGCGTCGGGCGCTGGGTCAGTTCAACCACCACCATGTAGCCCATGCGCGCGCCACTGACGGAATCGGCCGGGATCAGAATATCAAAGCTCAGGCGGCTATCGTCCGGCACCACAAAACCGGTACCGGCATCGGTAAAGTAGCGGCCGACGATCTGGCTGGTTTTTGGCACCAGTACGCGCACGATACGCGCTTCGCGGCGGCCTTTACGATCTTCACCCAAAGGCTGCGCCAGCACCACGTCACCGTGGATGGCCATTTTCATCTGTTCGGCGGAAAGATAGAGATCGTCTTTGCGGCCATCAATGCGCAGGAAACCATAGCCGTCGCGGTGCCCAATCACGGTGCCGCGCAGCAGGTCCAAGCGCTCCGGCAGCGCATAGCACTGGCGGCGAGTAAACACTAACTGCCCGTCACGTTCCATCGCACGCAGGCGACGACGCAACGCTTCCAATTGTTCTTCACCGGATAAATTCAGTTCATTACCCAACTCTTCGCGGCTGGCCGGCGTTTCACGTTTCGCCAAATGGGCCAGGATAAATTCACGGCTAGGGATCGGGGATTCGTATTTTTCTGCTTCTCGTTCCAGGAATGGATCTTGTGACATTGAGGTTCCTCCGTTGTCATCAGCAGGGTGTTGCTGAGCCTTGTGTTCTCAGCAACGCTTTATTCAACAAGCAAAAGCTTGTAGAGCGGCGGATTGTCCTCGACCATATCGGCCAAAGTATGCTTGTCCAGCTCTTCAAGGAAATTTTGTACGCTCTGGTGGAGCACCTGCTTCAGGCGGCAGGCTGAGGTGATATGGCAAAACTCACGGCTACAGTTAACCAGCGAAATCGGCTCCAAGGCGCGCACCACATCGCCAAGACGGATGGTTTCAGCCGGTTTGCCCAACCGGATGCCGCCGTTCTTGCCACGCACTGCCATGACAAAGCCTTCGCGGCTCAGTTGGTTGATGATTTTTACCATATGGTTGCGTGAAACGCCGTACACCTCCGTCACTTCCGAGATGCTGGTCATTCTGTCCGCTGGCAATGACGCCAGATAGATCAATGCCCGCAGGCCATAATCAGTAAAACTTGTTAACTGCACGTCTACCTCTGGGTATCAGGTTACTTGACTGATTTTGGATGACTCTATTGGATAATAAACCAGCCGGAGAGTTCGTCGCTAATTATTTAGCGCTGAGAAGCCTCTCAACTAGCATAATGGAAGGATTTTTTGATGTGAAACCGCAATCGGGGAGAATAAATGAGAAAAACAAACCGGGACTAGGCCCGGTTTGCTTGTACAGATTTATGCGTCGAATGGATCGCGCAGAATCATGGTTTCGCTACGGTCCGGGCCGGTCGAGATAATATCTACCGGCACACCGGTCAGTTCTTCGATACGCTTGATGTAGTTCAGCGCTGCCTGCGGCAGTTTGCTGTGCTCTTTCACACCAAAGGTGGTTTCGCTCCAGCCAGGCATAACTTCGTAGATCGGCTCAATACCTTCCCAGCCTTCTGCTGCCAACGGCGTGGTGGTCATTTCGCGGCCATCCGGCATACGATAACCCACACAGACCTTCACTTCTTTCAGGCCATCCAGCACGTCCAGCTTGGTCAGGCAGAAGCCGGACAAGGAGTTGATCTGCACCGCACGGCGCACCGCTACCGCATCCAACCAGCCGGTACGACGACGACGACCCGTGGTAGCACCAAACTCGTTGCCCTGCTTGCACAGGAACTCACCGATGTCATCGAACAGTTCGGTTGGGAATGGACCTGCGCCCACGCGCGTGGAGTAAGCTTTCACGATGCCCAGCACATAGTCCACATAACGCGGGCCAATGCCAGAACCGGTCGCTACGCCGCCAGCGGTGGTGTTGGAAGAGGTGACATACGGATAGGTACCGTGATCGATATCCAGCAAGGTGCCCTGCGCGCCTTCGAACATGATCAGGTCGCCACGCTTGCGCGCACCGTCCAGCAGTTCGGAAACATCAACCACCATCGCGGTCAGGATGTCGGCAACGGCCAGCACATCGTCCAGCGTTTTCTGGTAATCAACGGCATCCACTTTGTAGTAGTGAACCAACTGGAAGTTGTGATAATCGATGATCTCTTTCAGCTTCACAGCGAAAGTTTCTTTGTCGAACAGGTCACCCACGCGCAGGCCGCGACGAGCGACTTTATCTTCATAAGCCGGGCCGATACCACGGCCGGTGGTGCCGATCGCTTTCGCGCCGCGCGCTTTTTCACGCGCGTTATCCAACGCAACGTGATAAGGCAGGATCAGCGGGCAGGCTTCAGACAGTAACAGACGTTCGCGTACCGGGATGCCGCGCGCTTCGAGTTCACCCATTTCCTTCATCAACGCATCTGGTGCCAGAACTACACCGTTGCCGATGATGCTGGTGACGTTTTCACGCAAGATACCTGAGGGAATTAAATGAAGAACGGTTTTTTCACCGTTGATAACCAGAGTATGGCCAGCGTTATGGCCACCTTGGTAGCGCACAACATATTGAGCCCGTTCAGTCAGCAGGTCTACGACCTTGCCCTTACCTTCGTCACCCCATTGGGTGCCCAGTACGACGACGTTCTTACCCATTTTCAAAATCACCGATTGCTTAAAAATGGATTCTACCATCGTAATTCCTGAGTTTCAGCACTTTTAGCATACGATTGCATACTTTTTCGGCTAAACTTTAAACCCCTGAGCGACTACGCAACATGTAGTAGATCACACAGCCTGCAACCACTATTCCACCGCCAAAACGCCGCAATGTGGAATCTGGTAACTGCGTCATTGCCAGGATCATCTTGCGCCAGGCCTGTGGAAAAAGCATCGGCCCCAACCCTTCCAATACCAAAACCAGCCCAAGCGCCAGCCAGATCGTTGAGTTCATATCTCCCCCAATAAAGAAGGGCCCGTGGTTAACGGGCCCCTGATATCACTATTATGCTGACATTATCTGTTACGCGTAGCTTCTGGCGATTTCATGTAGCGGAAGAAATCGCTGTCTGGGCTCAACACCAACACGTCCTGGTTGCCTGGACCGAAGCTGGTTTCATAAGCACGCAGGCTACGGATGAACGCATAGAAATCAGGATCCTGACTGAAGGCATTGGCAAACAGTCTGGCCGCTTCTGCATCACCGGCACCACGAGTGATACGCGCCTGACGCTCAGCTTCCGCGATCGTACGGGTCACTTCGTAGTCGGCGGTAGCACGCAGTTTCTCAGCTTCTTCCTGGCCTTGTGAACGGTGACGACGGGCTACCGCTTCACGTTCTGCACGCATACGCTGGAAGATCGCATCAGACACTTCGGCTGGCAGGTTGATCTGCTTGATTCGCACGTCAACCACCTCGATCCCCAGAGCTGCCATGCTGTTCGGGTTAACCGCTGGCTGCTTGCCGGTGGTTTCCCGCTCAACACGCGCTGCGGCAGAAGCGATCGCATCATCGGCTTCCGTGGTCACGGCCTCTTCACCTTCACCGACGGTACCGGTGTTCAACGCGTCACGCACGTCGGCCATCAGGCGGCCGCGTGAATCGGTAACGATATCACGCACGTCCAAACGACCAATCTCAGAACGCAGACGGTCACTGAACTTACGTTTCAACAGCACTTCGGCCTGAGAAACATCACCACCACCGGTTGCCAGGTAGTAGCGGCTGAAATCACTGATACGCCATTTCAGGTAAGAGTCGACGATCAGGTCTTTCTTCTCGCTGGTGACGAAGCGATCGGCCTGGTTATCCATGGTCTGGATACGCGCATCCAGCCTTTTCACGGTTTCAACGAACGGAATCTTAAAGTGCAGACCCGGCGCATAAACCCGCGGTTTGTTTTCGTTGTCGCGCAGTACTTTGCCGAAACGCAGCACAATGCCGCGCTCGCCTTCCTGTACTACAAACAGTGAGGTATAGAGTGCTACCAACACCACAGCGACGATAACTATGAAAGACTTACGCATTGATTATTCTCTCCCTACGCGAGTGTTGTCGCTACGCTGCGTATTTGCCCGGCGCTGGTCCATCATCGAACTACCGCTGGTGCTACTGGAGCCCGCATCTGCCGTCGTGCTGGTAGAAGGAGCAGGGTTGAGACGAATCAGGCTGGTATCTTTACTGCCTTCGGTCGCCGCTTTACCGGTTTGGCCACGCAACATCTGATCCAGTGGTAACACCATCAGATTGTTATTGCCTTTGTCATTCACCAGCACCTTGCGGGTATGGCTCAGGACTTTCTCCATGGTTTCGATATACAGACGCTCACGGGTCAGTTCCGGGGCAGATTTGTATTCCGGCAACAGTTTGGCAAAGCGCGCCACTTCACCCTGAGCTTCAAGAACCGTACGGGCTTCATAAGCTCTGGCGTCTTCTAACAGACGCTGTGCCTGACCGTTGGCACGCGGCTGAACTTCGTTGGCGTAAGCTTCTGCTTCACGAATGTACTGCTGCTCGTTCTCACGTGCGGCAATCGCATCATCAAACGCGGCTTTCACCTCTTCCGGCGGACGTGCAGCCTGGAAGTTGACGTCCAGCAGTGTGATACCCATTTTGTACGGACGAATGGTTTCTTCCAGTACACGCTGAGTATCGCTACGCACGATGGTACGGCCTTCGGTCAGGATTTTGTCCATGGTGTATTTACCGATAACGCCGCGCAGCGCACTGTCGGTCGCCTGTCTCAGGCTGTCGTTGGCATCGGTTACGCTGAACAGATAGGCTGCCGGATCGGTTACGCGGTACTGCACGTTCATCTCTACGCGCACCACGTTCTCATCGGAGGTCAACATCACACCGGATGCCGCCAGTTCACGCACCGATTCCACGTTAACCGGACGCACTTCATCAATGAAGGTCGGTTTCCAGTTCAGGCCCGGCTGCACCAGATGGCTGAGTTTACCGAAACGTGTCACCACGCCGCGCTCAGCTTCTTTGATGGTATAAAAACCGCTTGCGGCCCAGATCACCACCACCGCAACCGCAGCAATACCGATAATACGGCCACTGAAGTTCGGCCCAGCTGAACCCGTGCCACCGCTGTTATTGCTGTTGGAGCCTTTGCCCCCACCCAAACTGCTCAATTTCTTGCTCAGTTTGCGGAAGATGTCATCCAAATCGGGTGGCCCTTGCTCGCGACCGCCTTTGTTGTTACCGCCAGAGTTGCCGCCATTATTATTGCTGCTCCCCCACGGGTCGCGGTCCTGTCCGTTATTACCGGGCTGATTCCACGCCATGTTTTAGCTCCATTATTCTGTGATTGGGTACTTCAGGCTAACACTTAACTCACTCTGTTATTGAGTGAGCACTCAAATGTAACAGCATATGATCATACGATAAAGTTAATCAGGTCCTGTTCCTGCTTACAGAGGCGACGCCACTCCACGATCGGCATACGTACCACCACGCCGATACTGCCGTCCTCTTCGTTCCACTCTTTCTCGATTGCCTGAAGCTGATAAAAACGGCTACGAAGACGGCCTGCCTCCGGAGGTAAACGCAGTTCGTAATGCGCGATTTCCCCCGAGAGGCGCTCCGTCAACGCCTGAAATAGCAACGGGATACCTTCACCGCTGGCAGCGGATAGCCACACGCGGATCGGTAAGTTTTCATCGTTGCGATCGATACGTGGGACGAAATCCTCCAGCATATCTATTTTGTTCATCACTAACAGTGTAGGGATCTCATCCGACTCAATCTCTGCCAGTACGGTATTCACCGCTTCAATGTTTTCGTCCACCCGGGTATCCGCAGCGTCGATCACATGTAACAACAGAGAAGCCTGACGCGTCTCCTGCAAAGTCGCTTTAAAAGCGGCAACAAGATCATGCGGCAAGTGCCGGATAAAGCCTACGGTATCCGCCAACACGGTATCGCCCACGTCCGCTACGTCAATACGCCGCAGGGTAGGATCCAAGGTGGCAAATAGCTGATCTGCCACATAAACGTCGGCAGATGTTATTCGGTTAAACAGGGTAGATTTACCGGCGTTGGTGTAGCCCACCAGCGATACGGTTGGCACATCGGCACGGGTACGCGCTCGCCGCCCCTGATCGCGCTGCTTCGCAACCCGCTCAAGGCGCTTGAGAATCAGGCTGATGCGATCGCGCAGCAAGCGACGGTCGGTTTCTAACTGAGTTTCTCCCGGCCCACGCAGGCCTATCCCGCCTTTCTGGCGTTCAAGGTGCGTCCAACCACGAACCAGACGAGTGGCGATATGACGCAACTGCGCCAGCTCAACCTGCAGCTTACCTTCATGGGTACGGGCACGCTGGGCAAAGATATCTAAAATCAACCCGGTGCGATCGATCACGCGACATTCACACAGGCGTTCGAGATTTCTCTCCTGCGCCGGGGAAAGGGAATGATCAAACAGGACAACAGACGCGCCACTGGCTTTCACCGCATCTGCAATTTCTTCGGCCTTTCCTTCACCGACAAAGTATTTGGGATGAGGTGCTTTGCGGCTACCAGTCACCACTTGCAAAGCCTCAACGCCCGCAGAAGAGACCAGCGATTCGAATTCACTGAGATCTTCTGTATCTTTGTCTTGCGAGAAATAGATATGAACCAGTACGGCCTGCTCACCGGCTTCATAACGGTCAAACAAGCGTGCAACCTCTCAAACGGATTAAAACCGCGAGTTTGGGGGACATAAACAGCACTTTGCTGCCTATGCACCCCGTCATGGTTGACTCGCAACGCGCCTTATTCAGCGTCATCGCTTTCCTGCTGCGGCGGTTGCGGCGCAGACGGGTTGTTACCATGGTGATAATTACTGGTGCCGCTGCTCGGAGTGTTGCTATGGTGCGATACCGGGCGTGACGGGACAACGGTAGAGATAGCGTGCTTATAAACCATCTGGCTCACCGTGTTCTTCAACAGGATGACAAACTGGTCAAAAGACTCAATCTGGCCTTGCAGCTTAATACCATTCACCAAATAAATAGAAACCGGAACACGTTCACGACGCAATGCGTTCAGGAACGGATCTTGCAAAGATTGCCCCTTAGCCATTCTATCT
>JBAQHZ010000302.1:0-4688 GCA_049288585.1 Chania sp. | reverse complement strand
ACAATATCCTTGACGTTGGCCGGAGTCAGTGGAGTGTCCACCGTAGTGAACTGCGCCTCGGCAATGCTGTCGGCCAGGATCTGCGCGGTACGGGTATACACTTCGAAGATAAACTCTTCAGTATCCGTGGTGCGGTTCCCCCAGAAGCGAAAACCTTCGCGCTTGATAAGCGTGGTGACTTCGTTGGCGTTCAGTTCGTTGGCGTCAGAGTCTTCCGCCTGCAATGCCCAGAATACGTCTCTGGAAATGCCGAGCACATTACTGACCGCAACGTTTGACAGTGACTTATGCCAGCCCTGCTCGTTGTCGATCTTTGCACGTAACCCCAGCGCATAGGCCACCGACGGGAATTCTTCGTCTTTGCCGGTCAGCGGGTTAAATGCGATGAAGTTCGGCCAGATCAGCATACCTTCGCGTTCAGCGAACTGTTCACGATAGGCCTTAGCCTCGGCAATCGTCTCGCAGTCATCGCAATAGCTGTAAGAGAACGCCCGCAACTGCCTGGCAATCACACGCAACTGCGCCGTAACCTCTTGCGTGTCATACATCGGCACACCAAGAATGCGTGGCCGGTAACCCACCTTCTGCTCGGCAGTCAACAGCGCAAACATACCCGTGTAACTGCCATCCGCCTGCGATCCACCAATGATCAGTTGGGACTGAGTAGGCTCCCCATCGCCAGCAGCAGCCTCGGCAACGCGCACCACAATGACCCGCGTGCTCACCTGGTCAGAAATGGCTTTCAATGACTTGTAAAGGGATCCGGTTTTACCCGCCTTACCGATCACGGTGATGATCCGTGTGATTAAAACCGGTGTATCTAACGGGAAGGTGTCAGCGTCAGCATCTTCCGCAACAGCAACCAGGCCAATGACCGTTGAGTCAATGTCGTTGATCGCAGTCTGAAGATCGGTGTTCTCCTTGACGCGCGCACCGTGGAAAAAATTGTCGGTCATACTGTACCGCCATCATGCTTGTGAGTTCAGGGAGATGTTCGCCGAAAAATCCCCGCCCGACACGCGGCACCGGTTGTCATGCCACGCCGACAACAACGCAGGGTTTTACCCATCGCGCGCGCATGAAACCATCAGCAGCAGAGAGGTAACCCATGACACCGATACCAGACTCGATCGACAAAGCAAAAAAACTGCTGAATGAGGGAGTGGGCGCATTCAAGGATTATCAGGCCGAATTGTCACGTGTGCCTGCCTTCAGTATTTTGCTGGGCGGCCAGGCATTAGCCGTATTGGATGAGCGTATTATCTCGCTGGAAATGACTGATAACCGCGGGTTTGAAGCGGATGAATTAACGATCACCGTAGACGACAGCGACGGTAAATTACAGTTGCCGCCGCGTGGCGCGGAGCTATCCGCATCATTAGGCTGGCGCGGTGAGGCACTGGTTTACAAAGGGGTTTTTATTGTTGATGAAGTGGCTCACTCAGGGCCGCCGGATACCATGACAATCACCGCCCGCAGCGCTGACTTTCGGGACGAGTTCAACGTCAAGCGAGAGGTATCCTGGCACGACGTCACGGTCGAGCGGGTAGTATCAGCCATTGCCAGACGATACAACCTGAAGCCGATCATATCCGAGCAGCTAATAGAACTGGAGATCGACCACGCCGATCAGACGCAAGAGAGTGATATGTCATTTTTGACGCGCATGGCTGAGATGCTGGGCGCCATTGCCACGGTGAAAAACGGCAACTTACTGTTTATCCTGCCTGGCGGTGGCGTCAGTGCATCCGGTAAGGCGCTGCCATCATTTGCCATCACCCGCAGCAGCGGCGACAGGCATTCATTCCGCATAGCAGACCGCGACGCCTACACGGGGGTGCGCGCCTACTGGCTGGATCTGGAGTTCGGGAAAAAGAAAAAAGTAACCGTGAAGAGAAGGAAGCCCGCAAAGAAAACAGAGCCACGCAGCAGCAGCCGGGACGGCGACTATCTGCAAGGGGAAGACGGTAACGTCTTCGTGCTGCGCAAAACGTACAACAGCGAAACGGCTGCCAAGCGGGCCGCGGCAGCGAAATGGCAACAACTGAAGCGCGGGGCGGCTGAGTTTAACCTCACCCTGGCCTATGGCCGCGCAGATCTATACCCGGAAATGCACGGCACGGTTACAGGGTTTAAGTCGGATATCGATAAGCAAGATTGGATTATTGCCAAAGCCAGCCATTCAATTGGCGGGAACGGCTTCACCACCACGCTTGAGTTTGAGGCAAAAATACCTGAATGGATTGCGGAAACAGAGCAGTGACGGCCATAATAACAGTGAGTTCAACTCCCGCCATGGGAGGCCATCATGTTTGTTTGCCCGATCTGCGGTGCCGTGGCTCGTACACGCACCAGTCGCCGTCTCAGTGAAATGACGATACGCCAATATCACCAGTGTCAGAATTTCGAATGCAGCGTTACTTTCACGACGCTAAATAGCGTTGAAAAACTGGTAACAAAACGCGGCCCGCGCGAAGAGTTACCGCCAGACTTCATCCCGCAAGACGCCTTCCCGACTTCCCACTATGGGCGTGACCAGCTCAACCTGTCGCTATAAAAATAGCCCCGCTTGAATGCGGGGCTCTACCATTGTACCTGATCGATTTTCGACAAATGGACACTATGTGGATGGAGTGAAATATAATCCTTTATATTTCAATTTCATAAAGCAATATCCAACCCCGTTTGAACGGGGTTTTTTGCTATTTTATACCACGGGAAATCAGAAGTTATAACCGACAACCGCGTAGTAACCCCAACCCGTAGACTTGATTGGGCCCTGCGGTGTACCGATATCAACCCCATCCTGCCATTGACCACCGTTATGGAAGTAACGGGCAACGAACGAGTAGTGCCAGTGATCGTAGTTCAGCGCCAGCACGTGGCTGGAAGCGATAGAATTGCTGGTGCGAGCCTGACGACCATTAACGGTGAAATCGTTCTTACCCAGATCGGAACCAAAATCAAAGTTAGTGAAACCGATATAGCTCAGGTTGCCGCCCCACATCTGAGTCAACGGCACAAAGTATTTCACTTTGAAACGGTAACCATCCCAACTGTCTTCATTCGCCGCACCGTAGTTCTGCCACTGATATTTGGCATAAATGTTCATCGACAGGCTGATTGGCAAACCCGTATCGATGTCAGTCCCTAGCCCCATATACCAAGTGCTCTGGCGCGATGCGTTGTTGCGACCCATGTCATAGATATAGTTGTTGGCGAAATACCACTCTTTAAATGGCCCAAAGCTCAGATCGGCCCCGGTCAGTTTGTCGATCGAGAAACGCGGTTCGATCTCCATAAACAGCGGTGAACCGTTATCCCAAATACCCCGGTTTGGCGTATTGCCGGTACCAAAGAATTTCGGCACATCCACGTAGCCATAAAAATCCAGCCAATCTTTCTTGGTGTAGGCTTCGTACTCCAGATACACGTCATTGTTCAGTTGTGGCCCAAAGCGGGTGTGGTAGCTACCCACCACGTTGACACTCTGGTGCCACCAATCTGAAACGAACTGGCTATCTTTGCTATCCGCCATTGATGATGTGCTGTAAGACGCAGTGAGAAGCACACCTGCTGCGAGAGCGATTTTTTTCATTTTATTACCACATGCTTAAAGGGCCATTGGCGGCCCGTTAGAAAGATGACGATGAGTCTGGTGTAACGAACGGTTAATCCGACGCGCGCATTATAGAAACCAGCGGGCGCAAGAATCTGTGATCCAGTGAGATATTTTACGATAAGGTAATCGATTGCGTTCTCATTTTTTGAATTATTTTTCATTTGTATTCATATTCAACGTGATGCCCATCATTAAACAAGGGTTTTAGCACGGGATCTGTACCCTTTATCTAGGGCCCGTGGGATTAGCCGGATTCAGGATAATGGCGTAAAAAAGCCGACTATGGCTGTCGGCTTTAACTCGAGGGGTGGCACTGTGCAAAACGGTGAACTAGCGCACTCCGGGAAGCGCCTTGGCAATATTCTCCTGGCGGAATACCACTTCATCCCCCCGGGCAATTTCCCAACGGGCGACCGGAATGTCGGTCTTGGGTGCCGCAACCACTACGGAACCATAAATCAACTTATCGTCACGGCGCAGAATAACCACATCCAATTGATATTCGTGCAGTAAGTTAGCGGTGGTCAAGCGCACAATGTCGCCGGTACTGAAGCTGTGCCCGTCAAGCGCAGGTTGCTGAATAAACTGAATATCATTTCTCATTTTTCACGTTCCTTCAGGCAGAACACTTAATTTGAGATTAGCTTAAATCCATCACTTCGCGAATTACCAAGCTTAACCTGCGCGCGTGGCCCGCCAGCAAATCAGTGAACCGACAGTGACCATGGCCACTCCCTGCCAGAAGTTAATGGTCAGCGACGTGCTGAGAACCACGGCGGCAAATACCGCCGACAGCACCGGCGTAAAATAAGAAACCGTGGCCAGCAAGGTCATGTTGCCATGCAGAATCCCGACATTCCATGCCGCATAGCCTGCCCCCATGGCGATCCCGGCAGACAGCAATGCCACGCTAACCGGCAGGCTGAAATGCATGCCATTTTCATTACTGAACGGATATTGCAGCCACAGGGCCAGCGCGGTCAGCGTAATAAACAGCACCACCGCATTTTTGCCCTGGGCGAGTCTCTTGGTGACGTTGCAATAGACCGCCCAAATCACCGCACCG
>JBAQHZ010000301.1:0-29437 GCA_049288585.1 Chania sp. | reverse complement strand
CGGTAGACGATGTCAACTTACTCAATAACGTCAAGGTAATTGAGGGCAATGGCGGTGTTGATGTGCTGAAATTGACGGGCTCAGATCAGGTGTTGGATTTGTCTAGTTGGACAGGGCGTCTGAGTTCGGTAGAGGTTATCGATATCACCGGCTCTGGCAATAACACGCTGAATATCTCACTGGGTGATGTGCTGGATCAGGGATCCCGTGGCGCATTTATCAGCGATGAAAGCGTGCAGTTGGCGGTCAAAGGTGATGCGGGTGATGTGGTGACGCTGAGCGATCTGCTGCCTAACGGCATGGATGTCGGCGATTGGGAAAACCTCGGGGAAGTGATCTCGGCGGGTATCTCTTACGACGTCTACCTTCACTCCGGGATGGATGCAGAGCTCTTGGTACAACAGGGCGTTACCGTTCAGTTCTCGTAAAGCTAACTTTTGGGGCTGCGCGTCAGCCCCTTCAAACTTGAATCCGCCACTCATCAATAGCTTACGCACTTTTAAAGGTGCGTAAGCATAAGTAGGAATAGTAAGGATTTTTTTAAAATGTATTGTAAGAAAGTTAATGTTGTTTTGACGGTTGTATTATCGTTGTTATTAGCCCCTGTTGCTTTTAGCCAAGTATCATCGAGTACGCCCAAGTTAATGGTCTTCGGTGAACAGTATCACGGATTACAAGCGGGAAAATCTGATAGAGCTCGTGTGATTTATTACCGTACAGGTTCTGAAGCACAGAAATTGCCCGGGGCAAATATATATATTGATGGGCGTTATCATACTTCTCTCTTGCCTGGAGGTTTCTCCACTTTTTGTCTCGTTCCTGGTGAACATACATTGGGTGCCTATCAGAACGATGCGCCATTATATCGCGGTAAAACAGAGGAACTTTATCGAGTTAAACTGGAGGCTGGAAAATCGTATTTTATAAAAGTTTCTGATAGTGGGGATTCAGCACCTGTTCCAGTAACACGTACTGAAGCTGAGCAAGAGTTAAAGTATACCCGTGAACAAAAGCACACCGTTTCACGTGCAGCTGTTTTATCGTGTAAATGATTGTTTTGGTATAAGACTATATTATTATTTTTCAAGTTGTAAGAAGCTAATGATGCAATGCCCCCTAATGTATGAATCCATGGATGGTCAGAGTAACAAAGCTAACGTATATGCAACTTAAAATATGATGAGTACAAAATATGTAAGTCAAACCGTCGCCAGCTACGTCGTGGTAAGATATTCGGTATGAGTTGGTAATAACGGGATTGATATCATTACTTTTGACAAGTAAAGGATATCAGGATAAGTGGTAATATTTCTCCCATGACTAAAGAATGGAGGGCATTATCAAATTTTTAGTGGTTAAAAGTTTCAATCTTCACAGGGGGCATGATGAGGGAGTATTTCATAGTAACAAATAATAGTTACTTTTATTTGGGGGTATCTAGCCTGGTTAATGATTTATCTGAAGGTGAAATTTCAAGATTATCACTCGATTCCTTTTTTAAAAAAAGGAACCATAATGAATCTTGCCTGTTTATTGTTTACTTTGATGACATGATATCTAACTTGAAAGCTCTGTTATTTTTTGAGGGCATGAATAGTAATGTTTTGTTCGTTTCAAACAATAAAAATATAATGAACCTTTGCTCAAGCTTTGGTTTTAACAGCATCAAGATAAAGACGATTATGGGCGTCAATGCCATGTTTCGTAGAAGAAGTGAAAATGAAGTTAAGAAGAATGTATTATCTAACATGGAAAGAAAAGTCATTACACGATTGCTGGATGGTGACTCTAATATCAAGCTGGCAAGAAAAGAAAAATTATCTGACAAAACGATATCTCACCATAAAAGAAATGCATTAATGAAGGTTGGGGTAGGTAATATCAACCGTCTCTTTGATGGTATAAATAAAGATATTTTTAGTTTAATATAAATTACTTTTCTAATGCTTAGAATAAATAAAGTGGGTGTTTATCAATCGATACTTTGACACTTTTTTACGTCGTATTCTATTTTGATAGACAAAAGTAATCCAAACTATGAGGTTTTTTTGAAGGTATCAGTGAGGGCTGGTGATATTTACGAGTAGATAAAGCGTGAGCGTCGGTGATACCACACCTTTCGCTTAAGGTGATACTAATGAACCGCGAATTCAGAGAATAAGTGCAACGCTCGGTCATGATGGTGAGGTGGGAGTTAGCTGCTGATAAGCTATCCCTCTTCCTGCGAAAGATGAGCGAGTCACCATGAACTACCAGCAGCTAACTGAGGGGCAACGATACCAGATTGCCCTGCTGTATGAAGATAAATTTAGCCTTACGGAGATAGAAAGACGCCTTGGTGTTAACAAGTCTACGATATCCCGTGAGCTCAGGCGCAACAGAACGCCTGATGGCTATCAGCCCAATACTGCCCAGCGCCTCTGCGAGCTCAGGCGGCGCTCCTCAGTAAAAAGGAGTGTATGCCAGTAGATAGTTGATTTTTTTTGAATTTTTACTGGGGTGGAAGTGGAGTCCTGAACAGATCAGCGGGGTTGCACAGCTCATTGGTCTTCCCGTCAGTCATGAGTGGATTTACCGGTATGTCTACGCGGATAAAGCCTGTGGTGGTGAGCTATACAAACATCTTCGGCAAGGAAAGCGGCGTTACCGCAGAGGGTGCGGGAAGACGCGCCGCCCGATCCCTGACGCTGTCTCTATTGAGTTACGTCCGGCGATTGTGGATGAGCGAAGTCGCCTTGGTGACTGGGAAACTGACCTGGTCTTGGGGCAGCAAGAGAGCGGTGCCATCGTGACACTCGCCGAGCGAAAAAGCCGTATTTATCTGACGAAAAAGGTTTTTTCTAAAGATGCGGATGAGGTCAGCAATGCGATTATCTCGCTGCTGAGCGAGTACAAAGATGTCTGCCATATCTGATTACAGTACTGGCGTACCTTGCGCATTTTCTCCAAGGCTCCGCGTTTTTCGATCATACGCAGCACTGCCAGCATTTCTAGCGGTTTGATCTCGGCAACAGGGCGTTTGCATACGTGGGGGAAGATATCCTTCCCTAGCGCTTCCAGGACGCTTTCAGCGTATCCCTCAGACCAGGATTTACTTTTGTAGGCATGCCATTCGAGGGCGAGAGTATGGAAGGTATTTTCAGTGGTGATTTTTTGGGCTTGTTTTTCTATCTGTTTTTGCTCGCTGGGGTCGAGGCCATCAGTGAGCATTTTGCGTGCTTCATCACGTTTAAGACGAGCATCCGCCAGTGAGAAGTCGGGGTAGACACCGATAGCGAGTTTCTTTTCTTTACCGGCGATACGGTATTTGAGACGCCATTACTTGGAACCATTAGGTTTTACGAGTAGATAAAGCCCACGTTCATCGGTGAGTTTATACTCCTTGTCTTTCGGCTTGGCAGTCTCGACTTGTCTGGCATTGAGCGGCCCCAAAATAACGTTGAACAAGATGAGCCCCCAGATGGGCCCCCAGCGAGCACTTGATTGAGGTGGATGCTGGTTGACTTCTGTGGAGTTCATGATGTGATTAAATCGAGTATAACAAGGATTTTAAAGGAGTTTACTTGAATTCAGGAGACTTGGGGAGAAGTGAAAGTGGTGCCCGGACTCGGAATCGAACCAAGGACACGGGGATTTTCAATCCCCTGCTCTACCGACTGAGCTATCCGGGCAACGGGGCGCATTAAACCGTATTGGCCGTGCGGCGTCAACGGCTTTATGGCAAAAAACATGAAAACAGCGTCAATTGCTGGCTTTTCAGTCAAGGCGCGCAGAACTCAGCCTTTGTGGCCAGGATCGGATCGCGCCATTTTCTCAGCTCAGTGCGCCGAACTTGCGGCATTGGGCGATTTTCAAAATATCCTCGGCCAGCTGTTTGGCGATAGAGACATCCTGTAATTGCCTTTTTATCAGCAGCTTGCTCAAACAGCCTTCTTGCACCAGTTCCATTTGCTGTGCCACGGCATCAGCATCCTCGGCCTCCATGTCACGCAGCAGGTTGCGGGTGAAATCCAGCGAGGCCTGTTTCTGTTGTTCGGCCAGTTGATGGATCGGATGGTCGGCGGCCGGGTAGAAACTGCAGGCAGCAATAAACAGGCAGCCAGGATAGCGTTCATTGCGTACATGCTCGGTCAGCACATCATAACGTGCCAGCAATTTTTGCTGTGGGCTCAGCGTTTCATCGAGCAGCAACTGACGGCGCCAGGTATCAATCTGTTGGCCGTGATAGCGCAGGCAGTCATACAGCAGCGCTTCACGATCCGGCCAGAATGGCTTCATGGTGCTAAGTTGTGCACCCAGCTTCTCCGCCAGCATTTCCAGGGTGGTGGTCGCCAAGCCCTGCTTTTCCAACAGCTCCAAAGCGGTATCTAGAACCTGTTCACGTTGCATTTGTGCTCCCTCCAAAAATGGTTCTCAACTCAGTATATCCGCCGTCGTTACGACAACGTGAAAGCGATTACGGTTAGCGTATTGTTTGCTGCAAGTGCGCGCTGAATGCCGATGCATCCATAAATCCGGTCACGCGGGCGGCCGGTAGTTCCTCACCTGCCTGGTTAAAAAACAGGATGGTGGGCAGGCCTAGCACCTGCAAATGTTTGAGTAAAGCCACCTGCTCGGCATTATTGGCGGTGACATCTGCCTGCAATAACAAAGTATTAGCCAATTGCGCCTGTACTGCCGGATCGCTGAAGGTATATTTCTCAAACTCTTTACAGGCAACGCACCAGTCTGCATACAGATCCAGCATAACCGGTTTTCCCTGTGCCTGCTGTAGCGCCAGGTTAAGCTGCTCAATATTATCGATACGGGTAAAGTTCAGGTGTAGCTGATTGGCCTGCTGTGATGCAGTGGAGGTGCCAAATGCCCAGTCCTGTAACGGACGGGCGGCGATCACCAACGCGGCCAATAACACTAACTGCATGATGCGTGCCCAGCCACGGGATGATTTCAGGCTCAGTACAAACGCCCAGCCAAAGAACGCCAGACCGAGCAGGCTCCACAGTCGCAAGCCCCAAACATCACCGATCACCCGTTCCAGCAGGAACACCGGCAGTGCCAGGATCACAAAACCAAAGGCTTCTTTGACGTACTGCATCCATGGGCCACTACGAGGCAACAGGCGGTTACCAAACAGCGTGACAAGCACCAGCGGAATGCCCATTCCCACGGCATAAAGATACAGGGTGCCACCACCGGCCCACATATTGCCGCTCTGGGCAATGTACAGCAGGATAGCGCTGAGCGGCGCGGTGGTGCAGGGAGAGCAGATCAGCCCTGCCAATGCGCCCATCGCGAACACGCCCGCCAGCGATCCCCCTTGCTGGGTGTTGCTCCAGTTTGCCAACCGCGTTTGCAGCGAAGAAGGCAGTTGCAGCGAATAACAGCCAAACATGGAGAAAGCTAAGGCGACAAACAGCAACGATAGCCCGATCAGCACGTAAGGATGTTGCAGCGCAGCCTGGAATTGTAGCCCGGCGGCGGCAACCACCAGGCCGAGCAAGGTATAGGTCAGCGCCATCCCCTGCACATATACCACCGCCAACACTAAAATGCGCCCGCTGCTGTGCGGCCGTTCACGGCCGAGAATGATGGCGGAAATCAGCGGATACATCGGCAATACGCAGGGGGTGAAAGCAATGCCGATACCCAGCAGCAAAGCCCACAGCGGTGAGAACGGCAGGCTGGCTGGTTCGATCTCGGTCGGGGTGGCGGGTATGGGGGCCTGCGTAGCAGCTGCCACGGCATTCAGAGGAATAACGCGGGTTTCCGGAGGATAACAGAAACCGGCCTCAGCACAGCCCTGATAAGTCACGCTCAGGCTGCCGCTGGCGTCCGCCTGCAACAGCGGAATGTTCAGCGTCAGTTGCTGTTTGAAAATCGCCGTCTCGCCAAAGAACTCGTCTTTGTGGTCCAGCCCGGCGGGCAGTTCAAACTTGCCGAGCGTCGCCTGCTGCGCAACCAGTTTGATTTGCTGACGATAGAGGTAATAACCCGGCCGGATCTGCCAGTTCAGGGTCAACTGACTGTCCTGCTGTTTAAAATCAAAGGCAAATGCCTGATCGGCAGGCACGAACTGGTTGCCAGCGCTTTGGCCAAACAGCGAGGCCTGCACCGTTTGCGGCAGGAAAAACAGGCTGCAAAGCAGCAATATCAGTTTAATGAGGCGTTGATCCATGACAGGTAATCTTTATCTCCAGCCATCACCGGTAGCACCAACAACTCGGGCGTTTGATACGGGTGATGTTGTTTCAGGTAGGCGAGCAGGGCTTGCTGATGTTGGCGATCGCTTTTGAACAGCATCTGCACTTCATATTCCTGCTCCAGTTTCCCTTCCCAGTAATACAGCGAGGATGCGCCGGGCAGCATGGTGGCGCAGGCCGCCAGTTTTTCCCCCAACACGCGTGCCGCCAGGTCTTGCGCGGTCGCTTCATCGGGTGTGGTACAGAGTATGACGATAGCTTCGCAATCGGACATCTTCAGCCCCTCTCAACCAGATTATCAACAGGGCACTATACCCTGAAGCCAGGTTGGCTAGAAGGCGAGTTTATCACCGATGGGGAAAATTGAGACGGGAAAAGCGGGGCCGTAGCCCCGCCTGAGGATTACAGAAGAACGCTGCCAATCAGGAAGCCGAACACTACCGCGAACACCACGCCCATGGTGCCGGGAATGAAGAACGGGTGGTTAAACACAAAGCGCCCGATGCGCGTGGTGCCGGTATCGTCCATCTGTACTGCTGCCACCAGCGTTGGGTAGGTTGGCAGAATGAACAGGCCGGAAACGGCGGCAAAGGAGGCAATGGCGGTCAGCGGGGTGACGTTCAGCGCCAGCGCCATCGGCATCAGCGCCTTGGCGGTCGCGGCCTGAGAATACAGCAGAGCAGAACAGAAGAAGAAGATCACCGCCAGCAGCCAAGGGTGCGACTGGATTACGGTGCCCGCAGTCTCTTTGATCCAGTCAAGGTTGGCCTGCACGAAGGTATCACCCAACCAGGCAACGCCCAGAATACAGATACAGGCGCTCATCCCGGCCTTGAAGGTGCTGGAATTCAGCACCAGATCGGTATCGACGCGGCACAGAATGGTGGTCAACGTCGCCACGCTCAGCATGATGATCAGAATGGCGTTGGTGGTGTTCATCAGCGGCGTTGCCACCAGGCCCATGCTTGGGCTGTTGATGATGGCGTAAGCCACCACGCACAGTACGCCAGCCAGGAACAGCAGCACCGAGGTTTTCGCACGCGGTTTGATCTCCAGCACGTGGTCACCACGCAGGGTCACCAAGCCTTCTTCAAAGCGCTTTTGATACACCGGATCGTCAGATAGCTTGGAATCAAACAACAAGGTGACCAGCAGCGACATCAACAATACGGCAAGGAAGGTGGAAGGGATCACCACCATCAGCATGTGCAGATAGCTCACGCCGTGGCCTTCCATCACTGAAGACATATACACCACGGCCGCAGAGATGGGCGAGGCGGTAATGGCAATCTGCGCAGAAACCACGGCGGTAGACAGCGGGCGGCAAGGCTTGATGCCCTGTTCTTTGGCCACTTCGGCAATCACCGGCAGCGCAGAGAGGGAGATATTACCGGTACCGGCAAAGATGGTCAGAAAATAGGTGACGATCGGTGCCAGAATGGTGATGTATTTTGGGTTTTTGCGCAGCAGCTTTTCGGTTTGCTGCACCAGATAATCCATCCCGCCGGCCACCTGCATCGCGGCGATCGCGGCAATCACCGCCATAATGATAGAAATAACATCGAAAGGAATACTGCCGGGTTTGACGCCAATCATCGCCAGTACCAGCACCCCAAGGCCCCCTGCAAAGCCAATTCCGATGCCGCCTAACCTGGCACCTAGGAAGATGGCAAGCAGAACGATCACTAACTCCACTGCTAACATAGTGTTTACCCCTTAAAATGACGATTTATGAAGACTAAAAGTTAATAAGTTGTGGAAGCCAGAAAGAAAAAAGGCACGCTATCCAAAGGATTAGCGTGCCTTTCAGGCTACCGGATGTGTCTATTATTGTTCGTTTTCATCAGTATAACGCTTCGCCTTATAGGCCGGGTGCATCAGGTTCTCGACAGAGAAAATGTCATCCAGCTCAGCTTCGGTCAGCAACCCGCGCTCCAGCACCACTTCACGCACGCTCTTACCGGTTTCGGCACAAATCTTGCCCACGATGTCACCATTATGGTGGCCAATGAATGGGTTCAGATAGGTCACGATACCGATAGAGTTGAACACGTAGTGCTCACACACTTCTTTATTCGCGGTAATACCGTTAATGCATTTTTCCAGCAGGTTGTAGCAGGCGTTGGTCAGAATGTGGATTGACTCAAACATTGCCTGACCAATCACCGGCTCCATTACGTTCAACTGTAACTGACCCGCTTCAGCCGCCATGGTAACGCAGATATCGTTACCAATCACCTTAAAGCAAACCTGGTTCACCACTTCCGGGATCACCGGATTCACTTTGGCTGGCATGATGGAAGAACCGGCCTGCAGTTCTGGCAGGTTGATTTCATTCAGGCCAGAGCGCGGGCCGGAAGAGAGCAGGCGCAGGTCGTTACAGATCTTGGAAAGTTTCACCGCCAAGCGCTTCAGCGCACTGTGCACCATCACGTAAGCACCGCAGTCGGAGGTGGCTTCGATCAGGTCTTCGGCAGGAACCACCGCCAGGTTACTGACTTCCGCCAGCTTCTGTACGGCCAATTGCTGGTAGCCTTCCGGGGTGTTGAGCGCAGTACCGATCGCCGTAGCACCTAAGTTGACTTCCAGCAGCAGTTCCGCCGTGCGGTGCAAGTTGCGGGTTTCTTCATTCAACAGCACGCTGAACGCGCGGAATTCCTGGCCCAGGGTCATCGGAACCGCATCTTGCAACTGGGTACGACCCATTTTCAGGATGGTTTCAAACTCTTTGGATTTGCGGTCAAAGCCTTCGCGTAATTGGTTGATGGCGTCGATCAGTTTCTGGTTGGACGCATAGACCGCGATACGGAAGCCGGTAGGATAGGCGTCGTTGGTCGACTGGCATTTGTTGAGATGATCGTTCGGGTTGAGGTATTGATATTCACCTTTCTGGTGGCCCATCAGCTCCAAGCCGATATTCGCCAGCACTTCGTTGGTGTTCATGTTCAGCGAGGTGCCAGCACCGCCCTGAAACACATCCACCGGGAATTGATCCATGCACTTGCCTTTGTCCAACACTTCATCACAGGCCTGGATGATGGTATCGGCGATCTTGCGTGGAATGGTTTTCAGCTCTTTGTTGGCCATTGCCGCGGCTTTTTTTACCATCACCATACCGCGAACAAACTCAGGCACATCGCTGATCTTACTGTTACTGATATAGAAGTTTTCAATCGCACGCAGAGTATGAATACCATAGTAGGCTTCTGCGGGTACTTCACGTGTTCCTAACAGGTCTTCTTCGATACGAATGTTGTTTGACATGAGAACCTTCTCTATGTTGCTGCCGAATTAATTATTTGCTTAATAATGGAGTTATGTTGCCGAGAGCTTCAAGTGCGGAAGTATTGACCGCATCGATTGTTGCTGCCCAGATCATATGCTGCTTTGTAATAAATGAATGAACGCAGATCACTATCTGGTGTTTCAGAAAACTAGAGCTTTTGAGTTCTGTGATCTGTTTCACGTTTAATGAGTTTAGTAATAAAAAATTTGTCAGGTTGAAATAACCGTAGGAAGCCCCCATTCTAGAAAGGTTAGCCTGTTACAGGCTGAGGTTGATGACAAAGTGGTTTTTAAGCCCGAGATACTCGGGCCTAGCGCACCGAGGGGTGCTCCGGCGGCTTACGCCGCTACGACCCCTTCGGCACGCTCTCCCTAATATCTGGCTTTGTCAGCAGTCTGAGCCTGTTACAGGCTCTATTTTTCGCGTATGCACCACCGGGTGGGTATGCCGACTCTACTGATAGGAGAATACGGTGCGCTGGTTACCGTTACTGTTGATATTTCTGTTGGCTTACATCGAAATATCGTTATTTATCAAAGTTGCTGCCGTGCTTGGTGTGGCGACGACCCTGCTGCTGGTGGTATTTACCTCCTGCGTGGGTGTGTCTCTGGTGCGCAATCAGGGCATGAAAACCTTTATGCAGTTGCAGCAAAAGCTGGCGGCGGGTGAAAGCCCGGCGGCGGAGATGGTGAAAAGCGTTTCTCTGGTGTTGGCAGGGTTCTTGCTGCTGGTGCCGGGGTTTTTCACCGATTTCCTCGGCTTATTACTGTTGCTGCCGCCGGTGCAGAAATCCCTGACGCTGAAACTGATGCCGCATCTTTCCGTTTATCGCCCGGCTGGCTGGGGCCAGAACGGCGGTGCCGCCAATGGCAATACCTTCGACGGTGAGTTCCAGCGTAAGGACGACGAGCGCTACACGCTGGATCACCAACCGGACGAACGCGACAAACCCAACGATCGCTGATTGATCCCCCAAACGCGGCCACCTTGGCCGCGTTTTTGCTAGCAGTGACAGCAATTTCCTCCCTCAAAAAGAAAATTTTTTTGATCTTGCCCCTTGAAGAGGGATGGAACGCCCCCATTTCAAATCCCACGGAGCCGGTATCAATAATCCGGTGAACAACCCTAAATCTGATAGAGACCTTCTTACAGGAGAGCGTTCAATGAGTATTCGTCCATTGCATGACCGCGTTATCGTCAAGCGCAAAGAAGTTGAATCAAAGTCTGCTGGCGGCATCGTTCTGACTGGCTCTGCAGCGGGTAAATCCACGCGTGGTGAAGTGGTAGCCGTCGGTAAAGGACGTGTTCTGGAAAGCGGCAGCATTCAGCCGCTGGATGTGAAAGTAGGCGACATCGTAATTTTCAACGACGGTTACGGCGTGAAAGCAGAGAAGATCGACAATGAAGAAGTGTTGATCATGTCCGAAAGCGACATTCTGGCAATTGTGGAAGCGAAATAACGCTTTATATCTTTCTGAACTGAACGAGTTGAAGGGAAATACCAATGGCAGCTAAAGACGTAAAATTTGGCAATGATGCTCGCGTGAAGATGCTCCGCGGTGTGAATGTTCTTGCTGATGCAGTAAAAGTAACCCTGGGCCCGAAAGGCCGTAACGTAGTGCTGGATAAATCTTTCGGCGCTCCTTCCATCACCAAAGATGGCGTATCTGTTGCTCGTGAAATCGAACTGGAAGATAAGTTCGAAAACATGGGTGCACAAATGGTGAAAGAAGTTGCCTCTAAAGCGAACGACGCTGCAGGCGACGGCACCACCACGGCCACCGTACTGGCACAATCCATCATCACCGAAGGCCTGAAAGCTGTGGCTGCCGGCATGAACCCGATGGATCTGAAGCGCGGTATCGATAAAGCGGTTATCGCCGCAGTAGAAGAACTGAAAAAACTGTCTGTGCCTTGCTCTGATTCTAAAGCAATCGCTCAGGTAGGCACCATCTCTGCAAACTCCGACGAAACCGTGGGTAAACTGATTGCAGAAGCCATGGAAAAAGTGGGCAAAGAAGGCGTTATCACCGTTGAAGAAGGCACCGGCCTGCAAGACGAGCTGGACGTGGTTGAAGGTATGCAGTTCGATCGCGGCTACCTGTCTCCATACTTCATCAACAAGCCAGAAACCGGTTCTATCGAGCTGGAAAGCCCGTTCATCCTGCTGGCTGACAAGAAAATCTCCAACATCCGTGAAATGCTGCCTGTGCTGGAAGCGGTTGCTAAAGCCGGTAAACCGCTGCTGATCATCGCTGAAGATGTTGAAGGCGAAGCGCTGGCAACTCTGGTGGTTAACACCATGCGTGGCATCGTGAAAGTGGCTGCGGTTAAGGCACCTGGTTTCGGCGATCGCCGTAAAGCCATGCTGCAAGACATCGCAACCCTGACTGCCGGTACCGTGATCTCTGAAGAGATCGGTCTGGAGCTGGAAAAAGCCACCCTGGAAGATCTGGGCCAGGCAAAACGCATCGTGATCAACAAAGACACCACCATCATCATCGATGGCGTGGGTGACGAGAAGACCATTCAGGGCCGCGTGACTCAGATCCGTCAGCAGATCGAAGAAGCGACCTCTGATTACGATCGTGAAAAACTGCAAGAGCGCGTAGCTAAACTGGCTGGCGGCGTTGCCGTTATCAAAGTTGGCGCAGCCACTGAAGTTGAAATGAAAGAGAAGAAAGCCCGCGTTGAAGATGCCCTGCACGCGACCCGTGCTGCGGTTGAAGAAGGCGTGGTTGCTGGTGGTGGCGTAGCGCTGATTCGCGTAGCGGGTAAAATCGCTAACCTGAAGGGCGACAACGAAGACCAGAACGTGGGTATCAAAGTTGCACTGCGTGCGATGGAGTCTCCACTGCGTCAGATCGTGATCAACGCCGGTGAAGAAGCTTCTGTTATCGCCAACAACGTGAAAGCGGGCGAAGGCAGCTACGGCTACAACGCTTACACCGAAGAATACGGCGACATGATCGCGATGGGTATCCTGGATCCAACCAAAGTGACCCGTTCTGCTCTGCAGTACGCGGCCTCTGTGGCTGGCCTGATGATCACCACCGAGTGCATGATTACCGACCTGCCGAAAGATGATAAAGGCGACATGGGCGCTGCCGGTATGGGCGGCATGGGTGGCATGGGCGGCATGATGTAATCCTCCCCCACACTTCTGTGTGCTAGAAAACCCCGGCCAGTAATATGGCCGGGGTTTTTTTATCCTTCAAATCGCCAGTAACCCTAATAATCTCAGTGACTATCAGTTTATTTTCTCTCCGGCATAAACACTTTCTTCAGCAGACCGATATTAACAATACCGATGAAAGGGCGGGTGCTCGTTGCGCTTGATGTTAATGGAGAGGATGAATGCTGAAAAATATGAAAATAGCCACCTGGTTGATACTGATCCTGGCGTTATTGGGGCTGATGCCGATGGGAACCAGTACTATCGCTTTCTACTTTATCAACCAGAATGGCCAGAATATCCGTACTATGGGGACGCTGTCAGAAGAAGAAGCCGCCCTCAACCGCAGCTGGAAGGCTTTGTTGCAGACGCAGACGCTGATCGACAATCTGGCGTTGGAACTGATGGTGAACGCCGATCGGGTTGATATCCCACAGGGGTTAGCAGATGCGCGTAATGAATTGAGCACTGCCGATCGCGCCTTCGACTTGTACTGGGCCATTCCAGGGCTGACCTTGACCAACCCCGAACTGGGGGAGGCAATGAAAAAAGCCTATCTGGGGCAGCAAACCATGTTAAAGCGCGAAATCGCGCTGGTGGAAACCACGCCGGTGGCCGCGTTACTCGGTGAATTACACCAGTTAACCGCAGAGAAACGCCAGGCACGGCAGAATCTGGACAGCCAGTTCGCCGACTACATGATTGCCACCCAGGCCAATCATCGTGCAGCACTCAGCAGTGCGCAGCAAAATCAGCAGTTGTTCATCCGTTTACTGGCCGGCACGCTGGTGGCGATTACCGGGTTATTCCTGTGGGTTCATCGCGGTTTTCGTCACCGCTTGGTGCTGCCGCTTCTGCAGATATCTGAGCATCTGCAAAAGATCGGCAGTGGCGATCTGCGTGAGGTGATTGAAGTAAAAAGCAGCAATGAAATCGGGCAACTGTTTGCCAGCCTGCAAAAAATGCAGCACGAACTGACGGCAACCGTTCAACAGGTGCGTGATGGCGTCGAATCCATCAATCTGGGGACGCAAGAGATCGCAGCGGGTAATACCGATCTTTCCAGCCGTACCGAACAGCAGGCCAGCGCGTTGACCGAAACCGCCGCCAGCATGGAGCAGATCACCGCTACGGTGCAGCAGAACGCCGATAACGCCAATCAGGCCTCTGGCATGATTAACCAGACCGCCAATATTGCCCGCGAAGGGGGCGAAATCATGGGCAGCGTGGTCAGCAAAATGCAGGTGATCAGCAACAGCGCACAGAAAGTGGGCGATATCATCAACGTGATCGACAGCATCGCTTTCCAGACCAATATTCTGGCGTTGAATGCCGCGGTGGAAGCGGCACGCGCCGGTGAACAGGGGCGTGGCTTTGCCGTGGTGGCGGGTGAAGTGCGCAATCTGGCACAGCGCTGTGCCTTGTCGGCGAAGGAGATCAGCACTCTGGTGATGGGGGTCGCTAATGATGTCGCTGAAGGGGTGCAACTGGTTGAAAAAGCTGGTAATACCATGGCAGATATTGTCAGCTCGGTGGATAAGGCCACCGTCATCATGGAAAATATCACCTGTGCTTCTGAAGAACAAAGTAAGGGCGTGGTGCAGGTTGGCGTAGCCATCACCCAGATGGATCAGGTAACCCAGCAGAATGCGGCGCTGGTGGAGCAAGTGGCGACGACGGCAGCCAATGTGGAAGAGCAGGCGGTGGTACTGGCGCAGGCGGTAGCGGTATTCCAACTGCTGGAGACTCGGTTACAGGCCACACCTGCGTGTATAACCGGAAAAGAGGCGCTGGAAGCCGATTGGGCCTGACTCTTAATTTAAAGCGGGTTTTGATTTTGCGAGCTTTGCCGCACTGTATTGGATGATATTTTGCAGACCGGGCTGATTTAGCGTGTAAACTGGATTCTCACCGGCTGTCGCTTAAGGTGTTGATCGGGCTCAAGTGGCAACGATGCTTAAGAGATATACCCAGCGCTGGGTATAGAGCCACCCTTCTGATAAGCTTTTGCTCATTATCAACGTCATATGGGGAACAAGATGCGGATTAAAGCCTTACTGGGTCTATCAGCGGCGTTGCTGCTGGCAGGTTGCAGCAGCTCCAATGAACTGACCGCCGCAGGTCAGCAAATCAAATTCACCGACACCAAACCGCCCGCAGAATGCCAGTTGATTGGCGAAGTGACGGGTACTCAGAGCAACTGGCTCTCGGGTACCGGTGGTGAAGGCAGCTCAGTGCGTGGTGCAGCCAACGATCTGCGCAACAAGGCAGCAGAAATGGGCGGCAACGTGATTTACGGTGCGAGCAGCCCAAGCCAGAACCTGCTTTCGAGTTTTGCACCGCTCGACAGCAAAATGATTGGCCAAGTGTATAAGTGCCCGTAATGCTGGCGGGGTGCCGTGCATAAGATTGAGAGGAGTGCCTAGGCATTCCTCTTTTTGATCAACCTTGCACCAGGCGCAGATCCAGCGGTGTTTTGCTTGGCTCTCCGCCAACTTCACGCGCCAGGCGTGGCACCAGATAGCCTGAAACTTGGCTCAGCAGGCCTTTCATAATCACGCGCGCTTCGTCGTCGCTGACCATAAAGTGGGCGGCGCCCTGAACTCTGTCCAGTACGTGAATGTAGTAGGGTAAGATCCCGGCATCAAACAGCGCATTACTCAGGGCGGCCAACGTGTCGGCATGGTCGTTGATGCCGCGCAGCAGTACGCTCTGGTTCAGCAGGGTAACGCCTGCGCTGCGCAGCTGTGCCATACTGGCGCGCAGTTCCTGGTCGATTTCGTTAGCGTGATTGATATGTGTCACCATCAGCACCTGTAGGCGCGACGCCGACAGCCGCTGGCAAAGCTCGGCAGTAATGCGTGTTGGGATCACCACGGGCAAGCGGGTATGAATCCGCAGGCGTTTCAGGTGTGGAATGGCTTCCAGCTCAGCGATCAGCCAGTCCAGTTCGTGATCTTTAGCCATCAGCGGATCGCCACCGGAGAAAATGATTTCATCCAATTCCGGATGCAGGCGAATATACTCCAGCGCCTGGCGCCAGTTCGCTTTGTTCCCCTGATTATCCTGATACGGGAAATGGCGGCGGAAGCAGTAACGGCAATTGACCGCACAGCCGCCTTTTACCAGCAGCAGGGCGCGGTTGCGATACTTATGCAGCAGGCCCGGCACCACGCTGCGCTGCTCATCCAGCGGATCGGTGGTGAAACCCGGGGCCGTGATAAACTCTTCGCGAGCGGTCAACACTTGCAGCAGCAGCGGGTCATTGGCATCGCCGGGCCGCATGCGTGCGGCAAAGGCGCGCGGCACCCGCAGGGCAAACAGACGGCGAGCATCGCGCCCCTGCGGCAGTTCCGGGTGCGTATTCAGTGATAAAAGATGCAGTAATTCATCGGGATCGGTAATAACATCGGCGAGTTGATGCAACCAATCTTCTCTATCCGCCGTGTTTTGGGTTACAATGTGTGCCATTTTTTGGCTAAGCTACCAGTTAAATAAATATTCAGAGGGCCGTTATGGCGACTTATTCTAGCAACGATTTCCGTCCGGGTCTTAAAATCATGTTCGAGGGCGAACCTTACGCTATCGAATCCAGCGAGTTTGTAAAACCCGGCAAAGGCCAGGCTTTTGCTCGCGTAAAAATGCGCCGTCTGCTGACCGGCAGCCGCGTTGAGAAAACCTTTAAATCCACCGACTCCGCCGAAGGCGCAGACGTAGTGGATATGAACCTGACTTACCTGTACAACGACGGTGAGTTCTACCACTTCATGAACAACGAAACCTTCGAGCAGTTGGCTGCTGATGAGAAAGCAATTGGCGACAACGCCAAGTGGATGCTGGATCAGGCGGAGTGCATCGTGACCCTGTGGAACGGCCAGCCGATCGCCGTGACCCCACCGAACTTCGTTGAGCTGGAAATCGTTGAGACCGATCCAGGCCTGAAAGGCGACACCGCAGGTACCGGCGGCAAGCCAGCGACCCTGAGCACCGGCGCGGTCGTTAAAGTGCCATTGTTCGTGCAGATTGGCGAAGTGATCAAAGTTGACACCCGCTCTGGCGAATACGTTTCCCGCGTAAAATAATTTGTTGTTTAGAGAAGCCACAGGCTGTGGCTTCTCTGCCTCTCCCTGTTACCGATCTGCACCTTTTTCGCTAAACCCGCCATCGCCTTCAGGCGTGATGTCGGTTATTATTTATGCCTTCACTCGGCCAGGCGGGACGACCCACCTGCGCATCTGTTGCCTGGGGACGACCCCATTTGTTCTGGAGCCTGTTCATGGCGTGGATCATTTTGCTTTTTGCTGGCCTGCTTGAGGTCGTCTGGGCGATTGGCCTGAAATATACTCACGGTTTTACCCGTCTTACCCCTAGCCTGATTACTATCGCGGCTATGGTGGTTAGCATGGTTCTGTTGGCTCATGCGATGAAAACGCTGCCCGCCGGCACCGCCTATGCGGTGTGGACCGGAATTGGGGCGGTTGGGGCAGCGGTAATGGGCATGGTGTTGCTCGGCGAATCGACCAATATCATGCGCATTCTCAGCCTATGTTTGATCGTCGCCGGTATTTTAGGGCTGAAATTCAGCAGTCATTGAGCGGTTTGTTGCTTTACCCAAACCAGGGCCGAGGTATTAAAGCCGTAGACTTTGGCGATTTGCACTAACCTGTCACGCGTGGCGGAGTCTAGCGTTGGCGTGCGTGACAGGATCCACAGGTAGTCGCGGTTCGGGCCAGCAACCAGCGCATAGCGGTATTCAGGATCCAGATCGATCACGTTATAGCCGCCATAGAACGGGCCGAAAAACGACACCTTCAGCGAGGCAACCTGCGGTGAGCCGATAAAATAGGCTTTTCCTTCGCTCTCCTGCCATTGCTGCTTTTGCGCATTAAATCCCCGGTTAACCACTTTCAGGCCGCCGTCTTCGCGCGGGTTGTAATTGGCTGTCACCTGTTCCAGGCCGCGTTCAAAGCGGTGATCCAGCCGGGCGATTTCATACCAGGTACCGAGGTAGCGTTGGCTGTCGAAGCTGTCCACTATCTTGATGTCTTTCGGTGGGGCCACGCTGCAAGCAACGGAAATTACGGCAGATAACATCACGCCAAGTTTTGACCAAAAACGCATGGGTAACACCTGTTTATCAGTAGAAGATAAACGATGTATACCATAGGGCGGGGATGGCGGCCAACGGAGGCTGGCCGCCAGGGGTTTTACAGGGTTACGACGCCGATAAGCGTGACAACGCTCAGGATTGCCGCCAGGCCATAGAACACCCATTTACCGGCTGGCACATGGATTTTCAGATCGTGCATAGCATGGTGGATACGGTGTAGCCCGCACCACAGCGGCAGAATAATCATCAGCAGCAGGAACAGACGGCCGATCCAGCTTTGGCAAAACGCCAGTACGCGCTCATAGCCCAGCGCTTCACCGGGGAACAGGCCAAGGGGCAGCATAATGCCGATCAGCAGCACGATCGCAGGTGCCACGATCGCCCCCCACATACCGCCTGCACCGAACAGCCCCCAGAAAACCGGCTCATCAGAACGTTTAGGTGTTTGATTTATCATGTTTCCTCCGGGTTAGATTAAGGCTACGGCGAGAATGGTCAGGGTAACGACAATCGTCACGCCCCACAGTGCCTTAACGATCGGCTCCGGCCCCATTTTTTCGCTGTTCACCACGATATTGGCGGCTTTCGGCGCCAGATCGAACCAGGTTTTGGTATGCAGAACGGCAGCTAGCAGGGTGATGATGTTAATCAGCAGCACCAGCGGGTTTTGCAGGAAGCCGACAAAACCGGCCCAGCTTTCAGGCCCGCCTTTCAAAGCAAAAACGCCATAGATCAGCACGATGCTGAACCAGGTGGCGGGCACCGATGTGCCTTCACGCAGCATGTAAAAACGGTAGAAACCGAGCTTCTGCCACCAGGTCGGTGTCATGGTACGCACATAAGGCTTACGTTGTGTGGTCATTGCTGTCTCCTCTCCCTTATTGCGGTTTCAGCATTGCGATCATGAAGTCTTTGGCACTTTCCACCTTGCCCTGCTGGATCGCAGCGGCCGGGTCGACGTGTTTCGGGCAGACTTCAGAGCAGTAGCCAACAAACGTACAGGTCCAGACACCGTTCTGGCCGTTCAACTGCGGCATACGTTCTTTTTTGCCGTGATCGCGGGTATCCAGGTTGTAACGGTGTGCCAGTGTGATCGCCGCCGGGCCGATAAACTCCGGGTTGAGGCCGAACTGTGGGCAAGCGGCATAGCACAGGCCACAGTTGATGCAGCCGGAGAACTGATGGTATTTCGCCATCTGTGCCGGAGTCTGCATGCTTGGGCCATCTTCCAGTTTACGATCGTTACCGATGATATAAGGCTTAATCGCTTCGAGGCTTTCGATAAAGTGGGTCATGTCGACCACCAGATCGCGCTCGATCGGGAAGTTGCCCAGCGCTTCGACCTTCATGCCCGCAGTGTATTCACGCAGGAAGGTTTTACAGGCCAGCTTCGGCACGCTGTTGACCATCATGCCGCATGAACCGCAGATGGCCATACGGCATGACCAGCGGTAGGAAAGGTCCGGTGCCAGGTTATCTTTGATATAACCCAAGGCATCCAGCAGCGAGGTCTGCTCATCGTAAGGCACGCTGTAGGTCTCGAAATGCGGCTCAGCGTCGCGTTCCGGGTTGTAGCGCATCACTTCGATTTTCAGGGTTTTCATCTCAGCCATTCGCCTGCTCCTTATCCTTTTTCTCCTGTGCATCGGCTTCTGCGCCGTAAACACGTTTGGCCGGTGGCAGCTTGGTGATTTTCACGTCGCTATACTCCAGGCGAGGCGCACCCTGCGGGTTGTGGAACGCCAGCGTATGTTTCAGGAAGTTCACATCGTCACGCTCGGTGCAACCTTCGTCGAGACGTTGGTGCGCGCCGCGCGATTCTTTGCGGTTGAAGGCGGAGTGCGCCATGCATTCGGCAACGTCCAGGCCGTAACCCAGTTCAATGGTGTACAGCAGATCGGTGTTGAACACGTTGGTGGTGTCGGTGATTTTGACGCGCTTGAAGCGTTCTTTCAGCTCCGCCAGCTTATCGATGGTTTTCTGCATCAGCTCTGGCGTACGGTAGATACCGCAGCCTTCTTCCATCGACAGGCCCATTTCGTCGCGGATCTTCGCCCAATTCTCGTTGCCTTCCTGCTTCATCAGGTTGCTGAGGCGGGTTTCCACGTCACGGCCCTGTGCATCCAGCGCACTGCCGTTAGCCGGGCCACTTTCCAGCGCGCGGCGTGCGGCGTGTTCACCGGCCACGCGGCCGAAGACCACCAGTTCTGCCAGCGAGTTGGAACCCAAACGATTCGCGCCGTGCAGGCCGACGGAGGAACATTCACCCACCGCAAACAGCCCTTTAATGCGGGTTTCGCAGTTCTGATCGGTTTCGATACCGCCCATGGTGTAGTGCGCGGTTGGGCGTACCGGGATAGGATCTTTGACTGGGTCAACGCCCACATAGGCTTTTGCCAGTTCGCAGATAAACGGCAGGCGTTCCAGCAACTTCTTCTCGCCCAAGTGGCGCAGATCCAGATACACCACGTCACCGCGCGGCGTAGGAACCGTACGGCCAGCACGCCACTCATGCCAGAAAGCCTGCGACACTTTGTCACGCGGGCCCAGTTCCATATATTTGTTTCTCGGCTCACCAAGCGGGGTTTCCGGGCCCATGCCGTAATCTTGCAGATAGCGGTAACCGTCTTTATTGACCAGAATACCGCCTTCGCCGCGGCAGCCTTCGGTCATCAGGATGCCAGAACCTGGTAGGCCGGTGGGGTGATACTGCACAAACTCCATGTCGCGCAGCGGCACGCCGTGGTGGAATGCCATTCCCATACCATCACCGGTCACAATGCCGCCGTTGGTGTTATAGCGGTAAACGCGGCCAGCCCCGCCGGTTGCCATAATCACTGCGTTGGCACGGATCTGTACGCGGGTGCCTTCCATCATGTTCATCGCGATCAGACCGCGAGCCTGGCCGTCATCCACCAGAACGTCCAGCACGAAGTGCTCGTCGAAACGTTGAATTTGCGGATATTTCAGCGAGGTCTGGAACAGGGTGTGCAGCATATGGAAGCCGGTTTTATCGGCGGCAAACCAGGTGCGTTCGATCTTCATGCCGCCGAAGCGGCGCACGTTGACGGAACCGTCCGGTTTGCGACTCCACGGGCAGCCCCAGAGTTCTAGCTGGGCCATTTCACGCGGGCAACTGTGGACGAAGTGATCAACCACATCCTGCTCGCACAGCCAGTCGCCACCGGCAACGGTGTCTTGGAAGTGGTAGTCGTAGCTGTCGTGAGCCTGGGTGACGGCGGCGGAGCCCCCTTCGGCGGCCACCGTATGGCTGCGCATCGGGTAAACTTTAGATATCAGCGCGATTTTGAGTTGGGGATTGGCTTCCGCTGCGGCGATTGCTGCCCGTAAACCTGCTCCCCCTGCGCCAATAATGGCTAGGTCGGCGTTAAAGGTTTGCACTGCATTCCTCCAGTAGTCTTGTTAAAACGACAAAATGAAAATATCTATACTTAATATTTATAAAACGTTCGGGTAAGCCGGTCATTTGACTGAACACTAAGGATAGATAACTCCCAGCGAATATAGGGGTATCACTATACCTAAAGTTAAGTAGTAGAAATTTGATGTGATCGATTGTTTTGCCTTTTAACTGCTGGGCGAGAGGCATTCCTGTAAAAATAAGGGGTTGGCAGGCCTTTAACTCTTATTTATCTCATTAGCGGTGGTTTATATGGCGACTCTATTTTTTATGATTTTAAAAGACGAGGCTCGGTGGTGAAGAATTTGTTTGCATAGCAGTCTGCGAGTAGACTGCATCCCCTGTTTGATTTCGGAGTAATGATCATGAGCGAAACGGCAAGCTGGCAACCAAGCGCCCCCATTGGCAATTTGTTGAAACGCGCAGCGATCCTGGCTGAGATCCGGCGTTTCTTTGCCGATCGTGGCGTGTTGGAGGTGGAAACGCCGGCGATGAGCCAGGCGACGGTCACCGACATTCACCTGTTCCCGTTCCAGACGCGCTTCGTCGGCCCAGGAGCCGCAGATGGCTTGACGCTGTACATGATGACCAGCCCGGAATACCACATGAAGCGCCTGCTGGCGGCCGGTAGCGGCCCGATTTACCAGATGGGGCGCAGCTTCCGTAATGAAGAGGCCGGGCGGCATCACAATCCTGAATTTACCATGCTGGAATGGTATCGGCTGCACTACGACATGTACCGCCTGATGAATGAGGTGGACGATCTGTTGCAGCAGGTGCTGGATTGCGACAGCGCCGAAACCCTGTCCTACCAGCAGGCGTTTTTGCGCCATTTGGATCTCGATCCGCTGTCTGCGGAAAAACCGCAGCTACGTGAAGCGGCAGCCAAGCTCGATCTGAGCAATATTGCAGACACCGAAGAAGATCGCGATACCCTGCTGCAACTGCTGTTTACCGTGGGCGTCGAGCCGCATATCGGCCGTGACAAGCCTGCGTTTGTTTACCATTTTCCGGCTTCTCAGGCTTCACTGGCGGAAATCAGCACGGAAGATCACCGGGTGGCGGAGCGTTTTGAGGTCTATTACAAAGGCATTGAGCTGGCGAACGGCTTCCGTGAACTGACCGATGGCAACGAGCAGCGTCAGCGCTTTGAGCAGGATAACCGTAAACGCGCGGCGCGCGGTTTGCCGCAGCACCCGATTGATAATAACCTGCTGGATGCGTTGCAACACGGGATGCCAGAGTGTGCCGGGGTAGCGCTGGGGGTTGATCGTCTGGTGATGTTGGCACTGGGGGCTGAAAGCCTGAGTGACGTGATCGCGTTCCCGGTTAACCGGGCTTAAGCGCTTCGCGAGACAAAAAAGGGTTTGGCATTGGCCAAACCCTTCAGACTGCTGACAAAGCCGGTTATTAGGGAGAGCGTGCCGAAGGGGTCGTAGCGGCGTAAGCCGCCGGAGCGCTCCTCGGTTCGCTAGGCCCGGGTATCTCAGGCTTAAAGACCACTTTATCATCAACCTCAAGGGTTTGGCATTTATAACCCACCTGACTCGCGGCGATTGTTTGGCGCAGCGGTGGAAGGGGCTGTGCGGCTATTATTAGTCAAACGCGACAGCGTTTCGCTGCGTACCTGGAACGGTGGATACGGCAGGGTAATACCGTGTTCGCGGTAACCGGCCAGAATCAGCTGGTGGATCTCATGGCGCAGCGGCATACGGTGGCCCATTTCGGCGGCGTAAATACGCAGTTCGAAGACCTGAATACCCTGCTGTAGATCGACCAAATACGCTTCCGGTACTGGATTATCCAGCACCAGCGCGCAGCGTTCTGCCGCGTTCAGCAGGATCTGGGTCACTTCTTCACTGTTGGCTTCTGCCGGTGCCGGTACGGTGAGCACCACACGGGTCAGCGTATCCGACAACGACCAGTTGATAAATTGCTCGGTGATAAATGCCTTGTTAGGCACGATGATCTCTTTGCGATCCCAGTCCGAAATAGTGGTGGCGCGTGTGTTGATCTTGGTGACGCTGCCGGTGAGGTTACGGATCGTCACCGTATCGCCGATACGGATCGGTTTTTCAAACAGGATGATCAGGCCAGAGATAAAGTTGGAGAAGATCTCCTGCATCCCGAAGCCCAACCCCACGCTGAGTGCGGTCACTACCCATTGCAGTTTCGACCATTCAATACCGATCCAAGAGAAACTGAGGATCGCCCCGAGCAGCAGCAACAGATATTTGGTAATGGTGGTAATGGCATAGCCGGTGCCCGGCGTCAGATCCAGATGCTGCAACACCGCCAGCTCCAGCAACGCCGGTAGGTTACGCACTAACTGCATGGTGACGATCAACACCAGAATGGCGATCAGCAGCGCGCCCATGGTGATCGGCTGGGCGGTGTCGACGCCGTTCACCGTTGAAGTGACGTCCCACAGCGTAATGTTTTCCAGGAAACCGAAGGCGGAATGGATCTCGGACCACAGGAAGATCAACGAAACCAGCGCGATCATTGTCAGGATCGAACGAACCAGTCGCAGAGACTGCGCGCTGATCACATCAAGATCTATTTCAGTCTCGTCCACCTCGATCGATCCTTCGGTGCTATTGGGGGTATGTGAGGCTTCTTCTTCACCTTTGGCACGCTGGGCAAGAATATCTGCGCGGCGCTGTTTGGCACGGTCAAAGGCAATGCGGCGGCGCTGAATCAGCATCCAGCGGCGGATAATGTGGTACACCACCAACAGCAGGAACCAGATGGCGACCGAAGTTTCCAGCCGGGCCAGCAGTTTCTGCGAGGTGGTCAGGTAACCTACGGTGGAAGCCAGTGCGGCCACCAGCGGGGCGGACAGCAGTAGCCCCCACAGCGCGGTATTGACCAGATTTTCGCCAGAGCCGTTTTTGTCGAGATACAGCGGGATACCGGCGCGCTTCAGGCTGTTGGTAACCAGGCTCAGTGCCAGGCACAGCAGGATGAAACACAGGCGGCCAAGGGTGTTGGAAAACTCGCGATCGTCGAGGTTATCGAAGGTGATCAGCGCCATAATCAGCGGCACGATCAGCCAGATCGACATTGTGTAATAGCGCATGGCGCGCGAAACCTGCTGCGCAGGCCAGCGGAAATGTACAATGAACAGCCCCTGCGGGTGGGCAAAGGCGGCGCTGATCATGCAGATCCACAGCACCGGCAGCGTGGCGGTGACGCCATCGCCGATCGCGACGGCCACCGGATACGGCCAGGCGTTTTGCAAACCAAAACCTAATGCGGCCCACAGAACCGGCAGGGGTAATGCCACCAGGATTGACCAGAATACGGTGCGCAACGTCAGGTAGAATTCATCCTGTGTCACCTTGCCAACCCGGCTACTGGCCCGCGTCAGAAAGGCATGGTAATGCTTACGCGAACTGATACTGAAGATCACCAGCAGCAGTGCGCCGAAGATCGGCACCAGCGTTTCGCGGCTGGTGACCATCATCATGAAGGCACCGCTGAGCTGCGTCAGGGTATCCAGCGACAGCAGGCGCGTCAGGTCATGTGCGACGGTCAGCGGATAAGACAGATTAATCGGGTTGACGTCTGGTACCCAGAATAAGTAGCGGTGAGCGGCGTCGCGGATTTCGTTCAGTGCGTCGACTAATTGGGTGTTGGCGACTTTTAGCTTGGTCAACTCGAGGATTTGGGTATCACAGCCAGAAAGCAACGAGTTGAGCAGCTCACGCTGGGTACGAATTTGCGCATCGACAATGCGTTGTTGGGCGCTGGTTAGCGCGGAACCGTCGTCCTGTTTAAGCTCTTTGGCCTGTTGTGGCAGCTTTTCCAACTGGCTTTCGAAACGCAGGCGTTGCACGCGCAGCTCGGCCATCACGTTGTCCAACTGCTGCGGTTTTGGCATTTCTGGCAGCGAAGCAACCTGCGCCCGCAGGGTTTCCCCCAGTGCGGAAGAGGTTCCCAGCCATTGAGCCTGTTCGATAATGGTGCTCAGTGCCTGGCGCACCTGTAAAGTCTGCGCGGCGGCCAGACGTTGCTGAGAGGAGATCAGATCCATCTGCTGCGCCTGATGGTTCAGGGCAGTAGAAAGCTCGCGGTTGATCTGCAATTGCTGGTTGATACTGCTTGGCAGATCGCTGTTCTGCCCTGCCAACTGTTCGGTTTTTTCCAACGCCCGTTCGGCTTCGCGCTGGCGTTGACTGTTCAGGTTGTTACGCAGTATCTGTAATTGGGCATCAGTCTTATCGTGGCGCGTTTTGTACACGTCAGCGCGCATGCGCGCCAGTTCCTGGCGATTGTTGGCCGAAAGCTGTGCCAGTTCCAACTCATCCACTTTGGCTTTGCGTGCCGCCGACTCGGCTTGGAGCAGCGTTAACTGCGCCAGCGTCAAGGGCGAAGCCTGACTGTTGCCCTGAGCCTGTAGGCGACGCTGCACTTCCGTCAGCGCACGCCGGGCCTCGGTCTGTTGTTGGGGTAACTGGCTGAGAGAGTCGCTGATTTCGCGTGAACGATCCTGCTCCTGTTGCAGCAGGCGCGCCTGTTCCAGCAGTTGACTACTGGTTTGCAGGATCAACTGTTCCAGATCGCTGGTTGCCATGTTATCGCCATTCGGCAGAACCTTGTTTTCCTCAAGGGTCAACTGGCGACGCAGGTCCTGGGTCATCTTCGGAAAGTTATCAATGACCCGCTGATATTGTTCGGAATTATTCTTCGACTGTTTGCGCTCGGCGAGCCAGTTAAGGGCGCTTTGCAGCGCCTCAACCGTTTCCGCCTGATTAGGGGCGTTTTTGTTGCTCTCAGCCTGTTTCAGCTCTTGTCGGAGCTGTGATTCATTGGGAATGGTGGCGGCCAGGGCCGGTTGAATCAGTAATAAACTGAGCAATAACGAGATAATCAGGCGCACAGCGTCAATTCCTTCAAATTTACGGTGCGGCAGCGTCTGGCGCGGCGGCGATTTCAGCAAAGGCCGTACCCATACGGGTCGCGACGCCATTGTTCAGCTGCGGGGCGAATTGTACGCTGCCCGGCGTGAACAGGTTGATCACCGTAGAACCGAGTTTGAAGCGGCCCATCTCTTCGCCTTTTGCCAGCGAAATGGTGCCTTCTTGACCTTCGGCCGGGTAGGTCCAGCGTTTGATGATACCTTCGCGCGGCGGCGTGACGGTACCCGCCCAAACGGTTTCGATGCTGCCAACGATAGTGGCACCGACCAGGATCTGCACCATTCGGCCGACGGCGGTATCAAACAGGCAAATAACGCGCTCATTACGGGCAAACAGGTTTGGCACGTTAGCGGCGGTCAGCGGGTTAACTGAGAACAGATCGCCCGGTACATAGATCATTTCGCGCAGTACGCCGTCGCACGGCATATGGACACGATGGTAGTCGCTCGGGGCCAGATAGGTGGTGGCGAACAGGCCGTTGCGGAATTGTTCTGCCAGCAGGGTGTTGCCGGCCAGCAGCGCTTCCAGGCTGTAATGATGGCCTTTGGCCTGGAAAATCAGATCGTCCTGGATGGGGCCGAGCTGGCTGATGGCACCATCGGCGGGTAAAGCCAGCACATGGGGTTCAGCGACGATTGGGCGTGCACCTTCGCGTAGTGGGCGCACGAAAAATTCGTTGAACGTTGTATAGGAGGCCAGATCCGGATTGTGAGCTTCCTGCATATTCACGCGGTAATAGCGGGCAAAAGCTTTGATCACCAGTTGGGTCAACCAACCGGCCTGTTTTTCGGCACCCCAGCCAGCGAGACGGGTCAGTGCCAGTTTCGGCAACCAATACTGTAGTTTAATTTTTATGCTATTCAGCACATTAACCTCTTGAATGAATATCCCCTCGGCTTTTCAAGCAGCAGCGCCGCTGGCTGCAACTTGAAACCCATCGGGTAAAAGGACGCACATTTTAACGGCGGCGATGCCGCTGCAACGCCTGCTTTAGTTGGCTCAGATCTCCGCTTCCGGGAAGTTTTTACGGGTTTTCACCTGCGCCATGCTTTCCAGAATACGGTGGTAGTTAGCGAAACGTTCTTTCGCTATTGCACCGCTTTCCACCGCTGCGCGAATCGCACAGCCGGGATCGGTATCGTGGCGGCAGTCACGGAACTTGCAACCGCCCAGGTAGTCACGAAATTCGACATACGCACGGGTGATTTGTTCCGGCTCCAAGTGCCACAGGCCGAATTCACGCACGCCTGGGGAGTCAATCACGTCGCCGCCATGCTGGAAGTGATACAGCCGTGCTGCCGTGGTGGTATGTTGCCCGAGGCCGGAGACGCCGGAAACATCATTTACCAGAATTTGCTTTCCTGTTGAAGGTAACAGGGCGTTCAGCAGGCTGGATTTCCCCACGCCGGACTGCCCGGCAAAGATGCTGATGCGGTCTACCAGTGCCTGTTCAAAGGCTTCCATCCCTTCGCGGGTCTGGCTGGAGACTTCCAAAACGCGATAGCCGATGCGGCGATAGATATCCATCATGCCATCGACCCGCTTGCGGGCTTCGGGATCCAGCAGATCGACCTTGTTGAGCACGATCAACGGCTCAACTTCCAGCGTTTCACAGGCCACCAGATAGCGATCGATCATGTTGAGTGAAAGTTCAGGCAAGATCGCCGATACGATCACAATCTGATCGATATTGGCAGCGATCGGCTTCACGCCATCGTAGATATCAGGGCGGTTCAGCACCGAAGTACGCTCATGTACCGCTTCGACGATACCTTTGACCCCTTCATGTGCACCGACGCCAGGGCGCCAGACCACGCGATCGCCGGTCACCAGCGAACGCAGGGTGCGGCGAATGTTGCAACGATGCAGGCTGCCGTCTGTTGCTTCAACGTCGGCATGCATACCGAAGCGGCTGATGACGATCCCGTCTTGCGGTTCGCCCAGTTGGGAATCATCCAGCTCCGGTTTATTGTCTGTGCGCCTAAGACGACGCTGATGGTTCGCCTGCACGCGGCGTTGTTGACCTTTGGACAGTTTGTTCTTAGTCACTGCGCCTCACTTGAATCGAATCGGCTTTTATACCCGTCATCTTTCAAGTAGCAGCGTTGTTGGCTTCGCGTACTCACCCCAGTCACTTACCCGCGTAAGCTCCTGGGGATTCCTACGCTTGCCGCCTAGCTGCAACTTGAAATCCATAGGGTAATGTCGCTCGGGAAGAGCAAAAAGGCTATGATACACGCTATTTTATATTAAATAACCGTTGTTAGCCGCCACTGGCTGCGGGTTGGCCCGCGCTTGGTTTATCTTTCGGCTTTTACGCAGGAAATATCATGACAGGAAACGAAAATAACCTGATTTGGATCGATCTGGAGATGACCGGGCTGGATCCTGAACGCGATCGGATTATTGAGATCGCAACGCTGGTGACTGACGCCAATCTGAATATCCTCGCCGAAGGGCCGGTAATCGCCGTGCACCAGTCTGATGAACAGCTGGCGCTGATGGATGAGTGGAACGTGCGTACCCACACCGGCAGCGGGCTGGTGGCGCGGGTTAAAGCCAGTAAGTTTGACGCGCGTGCCGCTGAACTGGCCACCATTGCGTTCTTGCAGGAGTGGGTGCCAGCAGGCAAGTCGCCTATTTGTGGCAACAGCGTTGGCCAGGATCGCCGTTTCCTGTTCCGCTATATGCCGCTGCTGGAGGCTTACTTCCATTATCGTTACCTCGATGTCAGCACGTTAAAAGAGCTGGCGCGCCGCTGGAAGCCGGAAATTCTGCCGGGTTTCAAGAAGCAGGGCACCCATCAGGCGCTGGACGATATCCGTGAATCGGTAGCGGAGTTGGCCTATTACCGTGAGCATTTTATTCAGCTTTAAATCGCGGGTATGGCCTCTGAGCGCCTTTGTGGCGCTTAATTCGCCACTTTGACGTTTAAAGCAGCAATCAAATAAAATTCCCGTTTTTTTGCTTTCAGGGGCTTGCGGCAGAAAGGATTTCTCGTATAATGCGCACCCCGTACCGATGAAGAATTTCGTTTAGTTCAGCCATCGATACGCCGGGCGGGAATAGCTCAGTTGGTAGAGCACGACCTTGCCAAGGTCGGGGTCGCGAGTTCGAGTCTCGTTTCCCGCTCCAATTTCTCTTCGTAGTACCAGCATTCCTTTTAATCCTCCAAAAATGACTTCCGTATCGCGCTGCGATGCGTTTGTGTTCCTGCTTTTCAGCTCTACCCCTCTGATTGTCAAGTTCGCTTAGCCTGATAGCAAGACGCTGCCCTGGTCCGGGGTGAGCTGATACCCAGTGGTCGTGATGGCCTGATG
>JBAQHZ010000300.1:0-24792 GCA_049288585.1 Chania sp. | reverse complement strand
CTTACTCCAGTAAGTGACTGGGGTGAGCGAGGGCAGCCAACACCCAAGCAACTTGAAGTATGACGGGTATAAATCATCGTTAAATTAGAATAACAAGGTGATGGTAATGGCAATAAAAACCAGATTGAAAGTGATGGTCTTCCTCCAGTTCTTTATCTGGGGTGCTTGGTTGGTGACCTTAGGTTCTTACATGATCAACACCCTGCATTTCAGCGGGGCGCAGGTAGGAATGGTTTACAGTTCGAAAGGCATTGCGGCACTGATTATGCCGAGCTTGGCAGGGATTATTGCCGATCGCTGGCTCAAGGCCAATTATCTCTACGGCCTGTGCCATTTACTTGGCGCAGTGGCGCTGTACTGCGCGGCGCAGGTCGAACAGCCGATGGTGATGTTTTGGGTGATGCTGTTCAACGCCATGGTGTATATGCCCACTATCGCGCTTTCCAACGCCATTTCTTACTTCTGCCTGGAAAAGCACGGCTGCGATACGGTAAAAGACTTCCCGCCGGTGCGGGTCTATGGAACCGTGGGCTTTATTCTGGCGATGTGGCTGATCAGCTTCGGTAAAATTGAACTGAGCAATATGCAGCTGTACCTGGCTGCGGCGGTATCGCTGGTGTTAGCCGTTTATTCTCTGACGCTGCCCCATTGCCCGACCAACAATGTGAAGCGCTCGCAAAGCTGGGTCAGCCTGCTGGGGCTGGATGCCTTTGTATTGTTCAAACAAAAGCGCATGGCGGTCTTCTTCCTGTTTGCCATGCTGCTGGGAGCGGCGCTGCAGATCACTAACACCTTCGGCAACCCATTCCTGCACGATTTCTCGCTCAACCCGCTGTATCAGGACAGCTTCAGCGTGCGTTATCCTTCTGTACTGCTTTCTTTGTCGCAAATCTCTGAGGTGTTTTTCATCCTCACGATCCCGTTCTTCCTGCGTAAATATGGCATCAAACAGGTAATGCTGATCAGCATGGCTGCCTGGACGCTGCGCTTCCTGTTCCTGGCCTACGGCACCCCGGCCGGATTCGGTTTTATCTTGCTGCTGCTGTCGATGATCGTTTATGGCTGCGCGTTTGATTTCTTTAATATTTCCGGTGCGATCTTTGTTGAAAAAGAAGCCGACCACCGCATTCGTGCCAGCGCGCAAGGGCTGTTTATGAGCATGGTCAACGGTGCGGGTGCTTACGTTGGGGCGATCGCCAGCGGTGAAGTGGTGGACTTCTTTACCCAAGACGGCGTGAAAGACTGGCAAAGCATCTGGCTGGTGTTTGCGGCTTATACGCTGGTGCTGGCGGTGATCTTCGCGCTGACGTTCAACTATCAACATCGGCCAGAAGAGGTGGTCGGAGAGATGCAGAAGGCGCATTAAGCGATGTCAGGGTTAAGACTAACCAGCTCCCTCTCCTTTGGGGAGAGGGAGCTGCGCTGTTAGCGTAGTGCCAAATGATTATGCATTCTTTGCTTAACTGACCGGCATTACCCTATGTCGGGCCCTGAACGTATCAGGCAGGAAAGCGCTGTTGTAGCTGCTGCCAGTCTGGTGTCCCTGCCGCCCCCCGGCTGGCGACCACGCAGGCGGCAACGCGGTTGGCGAGATCGACCGCCTGTGGCAATGGCCAACCGGCAGAAAGCCCGGCCAGCAAACCGGCGCAGTGAGCATCGCCCGCACCGATGGTATCAACCACTTCAACCGGATAGATCGGCACATGCTGCGGTGGCTGGTGGCCATCGCAAATCCAGGCCCCGTCACGATCCAAACGGCAGATCAATGTAATATTATGCGCGCTGGCAAAGCGCTGTGCGGCGCTGACCGCATCGCCCTCGCCGCACAAGATCGCCACTTCATCGCGGTTCAGGGTTAGCAGGGTATGGCTGTCGCTGAGCATGGCAAAGAACTCTGCACCCAATTGACCAACCCGTGGGCCGGGGTCGATCAACCGCTGCTGATCGAACGGCAGGCGCGTCAGCCAGTCACGTAACGCTTCACCCGGTTCACCCACCAATTCGTAACCGTTGGCATACACCACGGTCTCTGCTTCCAGCGGCAGAGTGGCTAATTGGGCTTTGTTCCACTGTGCTTCACAGCCGGTGATGGTGATAAACGTGCGTTCACCGTTGGGTTCCACTAATGCCAGGCACCAGCCGTTATCCATCTGACCGTGGCGCAGCAGCACCGGCAGATCCAGCTCCTGCATCGCGCTTTCAATGGTGGCACCCCAATCTCCGTTGCCGACCGGCATACCGTTGATCACTGGTACATTCAGGCGGCGCAGCGCGCGCGCCACGTTAAAGGCACAGCCACCAATCTGCCGATCTTGTGGCACGGCTTCAATATCTTCACCGCTGCTGGGCAAGTGTGGCAGCGTGAGTACCAGATCACCCACTGCTCCCCCGACCACCAGAATCGGTCTTACGGCTAACAGCTCACTCATTGGCGCGCCCCGCACTTAGCCAGATACAGGCCATAACCGAGCAGGCTGACCAGGAAGGAAACGAACAGCCCGAGGCTGGAGTCGGCAAACAGGCCTTTAGCCAATGGGCCATCGATAAAACCGGTTTTGGTCACCATCAGCCCGCAGAGAGCACCGAGGAACCAGCAGAGCAGCGGTACTTTACGCACGCCGCGATTCTGGCCGTTCAGACCATACAGCGCGTTGGCATCGTAGCCGTGGTGGCGGCGCAGCTTGGTGTAATCGAGGATAAAAATCGCCGCCCAGGCCGCGAGGAAGACGCCGCAGAACACCAGGAACGAGATGAATGGCCCCAGGAAATCTTCAGAGACAAACAGCACGTAGATGGCAATGCCGAGCACCAGCACTGCATCGATAGACACTGCCAGCGACTGCTTCACTTTCACCCCCAGCGTCAACAGGTTCAGGCTGGCGGAGTAAAGGCTGAGCACTGCGATAGTGACGATCCCGGCGGTAGCGGCCAGCAGATAGGGGATGGCCATCCATTTCGGCAGCACCGAGCCGATCAGCGCAATCGGGTTGGCGGAGCTGGCCAGATCCGGCAGTTGCACCGACAGCAGGATCCCGGTGAACATCAGCAGCATCAGCGGCAGGCAGGCACCACCCACCACGGCGGCAAAAATGCTTTTATCGGAAGACTGCGGGCTCTGGTAACGGCTGTAATCCGCCCCGGCGATGGCCCAACTGATGCCGGTACCGGCGGCGATCACCGAAACCGCTGGCAGGAAGCCGGTCAGCCAACTGCCGGAAGGCAACGACAGCACCTTGCCCCATTCGGTGGTAAAGACGATATACAACACCACGATCAACGTCATGGTACCGAAAATCCGGCTGAACCAGCTCTGCATCCAGACCACGGTATTCTGGCCGAGCAGGCTGACCACGATGGTCAGGCCGCCAAACAACAACAGGCTGATGGCAGTGAGAGAATGGCTGGCGCTGATGCCCGCCGCCTGGAACAGGGCCGCCAGCGTCAGCGTGCCGGTAATCACGTTGACCGCCTCCCAGCCCATCAGGTTGACCCAGCTGAAGGTGGTAGGGGCAATATTGCCTTTCAGACCAAAAATCACCCGCGATAAGGTCAGGGTAGAGGTACGGCCGCGTTTGCCGGCGAAGCTGGTGTAACCCACCAGAATAAAACTGGCGACGCCAACCAGGGCAGCCAGGATCGACTGAACGAACGACAGGCCAAAGGCGACGATAATCGCCCCATACACCACGCCAAGAATGCCGATGTTGGCAGCTGACCAGACCCAGAACAGCTCGATAGGTTTACCGGTCTGTTCCGCATCAGGTACGCGATCGATCCCGGTACTTTCTACTTTCCATGTCTCATTGCGGTTGATTTCACTCATGTATCGCTATCCTTGGTTGCGCAGCCTGGTAAGAGCCGCTGCGTAAGGCTGAAAATCAATCTGATTGGCACGGTTGATGGTGTCAATCCATTCCGCTGGGAAGGTGCCAATTCCGTGCAGTGCGCCGCAAATCGCCGTTGCCATAGCACCGATGGTATCGGTATCGCCACCCAGATTGGCGGCCAGCACCGCGCAACGTTGCGGATCGGTTCCGGCCAGTTCAACCAGTGCCAGCGTCATTGGAATGGACTCGATATTGTCCATCCCGGCACCGACGGTATGGTACAGCTCTGCCAACGCTTCGGCCTCGGGCAGCGCGCTGGCTTTAGTGGCACATTCTAACGCCCAGACCAAGCGGCGGCTGAGCGATGGGCTGAAGGTGGTGATCTGCTGCTGTTGCACCTGTTCTACCCGTTCTGGCAGTTCTTGCTTGATGGTGGCCCAGTCTGCTCCTTCAATCGCTCGGCTAATCGCCCAGGCGACGGTAAAAGCCCCGGCCACTGCGATGTCCGATTTGTGGGTCGGGCTGCATGATAGCCGTACCGCATCGATAAACCTGGGCAGATCGGCGCTGGGCATCAGGCAACCGATGGGGGCCACCCGCATCGCCGCGCCGTTGGTGACACCATTGGCGGGGATCTCCACCACCGGCGTACCGGCACGTACTGCCAGCAGCGCGGCTTTGGAGCTCGGGCCAAGGATGTTTTTATCAAAGGCATTCACCCGCTCCGCCCACAACATAATGTGGTGGGCGATGAGCTCCGGTTCGACGCGGCCATCGGCGGCTAACAGCGCATCCATCAACGCTACCGCCTGTTGGGTGTCGTCGGTATATTCTCCGGCGGTAAATTCGTTTGCGGCGATATTCTCTTCTGGACCTGGCAGAAATTGAGTGATCCAACCAAAATAGTGACGAACCTGCTGCAAGGGCCACAGTTCAGACGGCATACCCATTGCATCACCTACGGCCTGCCCATAAAGCGCGCCGAGAATGGCTTGGTAGGTGTTATTTTTATTTATCATTTAATTATTTTGTTCCCTGGTGTTGGTGCGTATTGATATAGAACATCAATGCAGTGACATTATAGTCAAAATAAAGCCAATTGCAGTCCAATTGGTGAAAACTGTGATACCAATCCACCTCCACTGTAAACCTGGGTCAGGCGGTTATCTTGCAGGTGGCAAATATGGTAAAAATGAGGTTGGAAAGGGGGATAGACAGCAGAGGCAGATCCAATGAGTGATTTTATTTCCTGGCTGCGTCAACAGTTTTTGCAGGCTGCCGCGGCACCACGTTATATCCAGTTGGCCACGACGATCGAAGCGGCGATTAAACAGCATGTGCTGGCCGTCGGGGATTTTCTGCCGCCGGAACGCCTGATCGCTGAATCGCTGGATGTGTCACGCGTGACGGTCAGCAATGCGATGAAGTTGCTGGATGAAAAAGCGCTGATCTCGCGCCAGCAGGGTATCGGCACGCGGGTGGCGATGCATATCGGTTACTCCCTCAATCAGGATCACGGCTTTACCGCTCAGGTGCTGCGTAATGGCAGCAGCGTCAGCAACCAGTGGCTGCTGCGTATCCGCATGGAGGCTCCTGCCGATGTGGCCAAAACGCTGGAAGTGGCCAATCACAGCGAAGTGATCAAGCTGCGCCGCCTGCGATTGGTCGATGGTAACCCGGTTTCACTGGAAACCACCTATATCCCACTGCGTTTTCTGCCCGATCCTGAAGTGTTGGAGCATTCGCTTTATGCGCTGTGGCAGTCGCGCGGCATTGTGCCAGAAGGGCGGCATTTTCGCTTAAAGGCCATTGCCAGCACCGACGAGATTGCCGAACTGCTCAACGTACACAGCGGTATGCCGCTGCTGCGGATTGTGCAGACCAGCCGCAATGCCAAAGGGGAGATTCTTGAACTCAGCGAAACTCTATGCCGCAGCGATGTGTATGAGTTTGAGGTCAATAGCTGATCAAACTGATAAATAACCATGCTCTTTTGGCAACGAGTGCGTATAATCGCCGCCCGGCGATAAATTAACCTGCACAAGAGTACCCGCAATGAGCACCACCAGCCTGATCCAACCCGAACGTGAACTGTTCTCCTATAAGCCCTATTGGGCGGAATGTTTTGGCCCTGCGCCGTTTTTGCCGATGTCGCGAGAAGAAATGGACCAACTGGGTTGGGACAGCTGCGATGTGATCATTATCAGTGGCGACGCTTATGTTGATCACCCGAGTTTTGGCATGGCGATCATTGGCCGCATGCTGGAAGCGCAGGGGTTCCGCGTCGGGATCATTGCCCAGCCGGACTGGAACAGTAAAGACGACTTTATGCGCTTGGGTAAACCGAACCTGTTCTTCGGCATTACCGCTGGCAACATGGATTCGATGATTAACCGCTACACCGCCGATCGCAAACTGCGCCATGACGATGCTTATACGGCGGGTAACGAAGGGGGCAAACGCCCGGATCGCGCTACCTTGGTATACAGCCAACGCTGCCAAGAAGCTTATAAAGATGTGCCGATCGTGTTGGGTGGTATCGAAGCCAGCCTGCGCCGTATTGCGCATTACGATTACTGGTCGGATACCGTGCGCCGCTCGGTGCTGGTGGATTCCAAAGCCGATATCCTGATTTACGGCAACGGCGAACGCCCGTTGGTGGAGTTGGCACATCGTCTGGCGGCGGGTGAAAATATTCAGGATATCCATGATATCCGCAACACTGCGGTGATGCGCAAGCAGCCGCTGCCGGGTTGGAGCGGGGTGGATTCCACCCGCCTGGACAAACCGGGCCGCATTGAGCCGATCCCCAATCCTTATGGTGAAGACTTGCCCTGTGCCGACGGCAGCGTGCCGGAGCCAGAGGCCAAGCCGGTTGTGGTGCGTGCCGCCAAGCCCAAGCCGTGGGAAAAGACCTATGTGCTGCTGCCTTCTTTTGAAAAGGTGAAGGCGGACAAAGTGCTGTACGCCCACGCTTCGCGTATTCTGCACCACGAAACCAACCCCGGCTGTGCCCGTGCGCTGATGCAAAAGCATGGCGATCGCTACGTGTGGATCAACCCACCGGCGATCCCGCTGACCACGCCGGAAATGGACAGCGTTTTTGCCCTGCCTTACCAGCGTATCCCGCACCCGTCGTATGGCGAAGCGCGTATTCCAGCCTATGACATGATCCGCTTCTCGGTGAACATCATGCGCGGTTGCTACGGCGGCTGTTCGTTCTGCTCGATCACCGAGCATGAAGGTCGCATCATTCAGAGCCGTTCCGAAGACTCCATCGTGCGCGAGATCGAAGAGATCCGTGACAAAGTGCCGGGCTTTACCGGGGTGATTTCCGATCTGGGCGGCCCTACCGCTAACATGTATATGCTGCGCTGTACCAACCCGCGCGCGGAGCAGACCTGCCGCCGTGCGTCGTGCGTGTATCCGGAAATCTGTACCTACATGGATACCAACCATGAGCCGACCATCAAGCTCTACCGCCGTGCCCGTGAATTGACCGGCATCAAGAAGATCCTGATTGCCTCCGGCGTGCGCTACGATCTGGCAGTGGAAGATCCGCGTTATATCAAGGAATTGGCCACCCATCACGTGGGCGGCTACCTGAAGATCGCGCCGGAACATACCGAAGAAGGGCCATTGTCGAAGATGATGAAGCCGGGTATGGGCAGCTACGATCGTTTCAAACAGTTGTTCGACCAGTATTCCAAACAGGCTGGGAAAGAGCAGTACCTGATCCCTTATTTCATCTCTTCGCATCCGGGCACCCGCGATGAGGACATGGTGAATATGGCACTGTGGCTGAAGAAGAACCGTTTCCGCCTCGATCAGGTGCAGAACTTCTATCCTTCGCCGATGGCTAACTCCACCACCATGTATTACAGCGGTAAAAACCCGTTGGGCAAAGTGGGTTACAAGAGTGAAGACGTGTATATCCCGCGTGGCGATCGCCAGCGCCGTCTGCATAAGGCGTTGCTGCGCTATCACGATTCGGCTAACTGGCCGTTGATCCGCAGTGCGCTGGAAGAAATGGGCTTGAAACACCTGATCGGTAGCCGCCGTGAATGCCTGGTGCCAGCGCCAAGCCTGGATGAGCAGCGCGAAGCCAGACGCCTACAGCGTAATACGCGCCCGGCGCTGACCAAGCATACCGATATCACCCGTCAGCGCACGCCATCGAACAAACCGCCGGTGCGTAAACCAGCGCGTAACGGCAAGGCGTAATATTCAGAGGGGGCTGGTGGCCTACAGCCCCCTTACTACGTATCTCCATATCGCGGTGAGCCGAGTGGTAGAGAACGTAATAAAAGAATTTCATCCCACCTATTGAATCTTGAATCCACGATTTATCCCTTAGTGCGGATAATGATATTTTTATCCTTACTGTTCTCCAGTCAGTCCGCTTAGTGCCAGGAGCAGTCATCCGATCACTGACCCTTTTTGGTCATGGCAAGCTCCAATTTTGAAATTTTTAGGCATCTAAAAAGCTGCTTAGTGGTTGTTCACTCCCATTTTTTATGGCTAAAGTTATTTCTCTACGAACGATAACTTCTTTTGGCGGGCCGTCTAAAAGAAGTTGGGTAACTTGGAAAAATTTACGCAAAGGGGAAGAGTATGAAACGCACACTAACCGGCAGTGATGGCAAAGCAATCATTATTCCAGATGGCTGGCGTGGGCTTCAAGGCAGTGATGGACGCATTGTCCCCATTCCGCCCGGGGGACGTGGGCTGCAAGGTAGCGATGGTCGGATGGTGGCTATTCCTGAAGGTGGCAGGGGTATGCAAGGCAGTGATGGACGAATGGCTGCAATAAGGTCGGGCGCTCGTGGAGTGCAAGGCAGTGATGGGCGTATGGTCGAAATACCTGCAGGCGCTCGCGGTGTTCAGGGCTCTGACGGCCGCATGGTCGCGATTCGTCAGGGCTACCGCGCCGTCCAAGGTTCAGACGGTCGTATGGTTGGCATCGCACCCAGCAAGCAAGCGATTCAAGATGCCCAAGGTCGCATGCGTGCGAAATAAGCCTTCACCTAACAATTAGCACAAGCCGCCCCACCTTCGGCGGTCGGCCTAGCTTACTCGTTAGCGTACTGGCAATTCTGGCCAAAAGCGGAAGTTGCTAAATAGCTGCGCCTAATTGTGCTACACCTTGCATCAGGCCTTGCTACGCTTAGGTTTGCTCTTTTCCGGTCAAGAGAACCAGCCACCATACGGCTTCATCGACTGCTGCTGTTCACTGGACAAACATCACCCGAAATCGACAACTGGAGCGGTATTAGGCGCAGTTATTTAGAGTAGCTCACCCAACCCAAAGGAGTTAAGTCAACAACACCAGAATATCGCCCATTCTTTGGCACTGCCCAGAAAGTCAAAAAAATCTCCTCTCATCAGGTAAGAAATCTGTACCAATTGAATACAATGAAATCTGTAACTAGCACAACTAGACCTGAAGGTCGCCTGTAAAATGCAGATTCGTTATCATGATGAAGAAGAACTGCGGAATACAACCGGGGAAGCTTTCCCTGAATACATTTCTTAGATGATTAAGGTGAGCTAGTTGAGTAATGAAGCACTTAGCATGTTTGGCATTGTCCATTGGGTTAACAACCAAAAACCAAGCGTGTATAGCGTTCCTGAGGAGTTTTATGATGCTTATCCTGATTTCTCGAAAGCGATTTTTCTGCAGGTCTCTTCAAACCAGCGAATGAAAATCGGCGATGTTCGCAAGATCACACGAACAGTGGGGGATGTGACGCACCATATTCAGCTTATAAAACGAGATGCCGTTTTTCCTTTCCCTGACGTGCAGGAGATTGAAACCATTTCAATAGGAATTGTTACTCATCCCGACAATTCACGTTACGACCTCTATTTTGATTTCCCTAGAGGAACAGAACTTCGTCGGCACTTTAGGGGAGCTCTCATCGCGCGAGAAGCATTAGATGACGAACATAGAATACGACATTATGACCATTTGTTAGAACTTGCACGCGATCTATGTATGGGGAGACGAGATTTTTCACCCGTCCTACCTAAGCCTACCAACCTGATCAATGAACGCATGCTTTTGTGTTTACCCAAGAATGCTAGTGTTAATCCCCCCCACCCACAAATATAAGCTTGGCCAAAGATCGTCTGCATGGTTTGGCTGATAACCCCACACGAGCTTGCTACGATCACGCTTTCAATCAGCCAAATGGTAATGCCTTGCGTGGCATCTTAACCCACATGTCAAGCCCATCCCTGAAAGCTGCACGCCTGCAACTTGTGACCCGCCTATTAATGGGAGAAACGACTTTTAGACTCCGGGCAGCTTGGATCCCCCCACAATTTCGTGACAAAGTGACCCCAGTTTTTGACGAAACCAGGGAACTATCATCATCCGTTGTTGACTCTCAAGAGCCCTATAAACAAAAGACAGATTCATCTGAGAGCTATTGGATTGAACTACCTGACAATGTCTCACACAGCATCGGTGACGGACGACTTGATCACTATATTGTCGACGGTATGGTTAGGTCTCCCGAAAAAGATACCTTTGATGACTATTTCCAACAAAAAAATGGGGCAGATCTTAGGCAATATCTAATAGCCGGGGCTCAGATACTGCCGTTTGCGGGTACTAAAACACAAAAAATAAGAAAACAACTTCGCCTAGTAGCAAAGGCACTAATTTCAGGAGAGACCCGCATATTGCTTCAGAAATGGAATCAGTATGCTTCAGCGCCACAGGTAACTTGGTCTGAAAAAATATCCCTCCCTGCTGCAGACACGACTAAAAAAAATATAAGCCCATTAACCGAATCGCCTATAGAAAATCCACTCCAAGAGAATGATTCAACTGGACAACAACTTATAAACGCCTTGATTACAAGGTCAGCCGTCTTAACGGAACGCAGCGCTATACATGCTAATAACGCTTCCAGCAGTGAAGCACCCCGGCGACAAGCCCGAATTCAGGCAATATGCCAACTACCAGAGGTACGAGAGGCGATATCTGCTTCAATGCTTGATGACTTCAAGGATTATCTTGATAAGCGCCTTCAGCAAAATCAACATATCGCAGCTCCTCCAATCGCAGAGTATCTGGCTTTACATAAGGATTCGACGTATCAAGCCCTTACCTCGGTTAAATCCACCGACATTACGATTGGGGAAAAAAACATAGTAAGCCTGCTCGGACCTGATACCCGATTTAGTTTAGCCAAACCTGTGATTGCGCGGGAACGACGTTTGGTCACGACCCTTCAAAGAGATATGCGTGCGCATAACCAATTTAAGGCACTCGTGTGGCAGAATTTTGATCGCCGCTGCGCCGTCACCCGGAAAGCATGGCTGGGAGAGCTGGATGCAGCCCATATTGAGGATGCCATCCATGGATGTTTCAGCGTTAGCAACGGTTTACTCCTCTCTCCCACGCTTCACCGCTTGTTTGGCAGGTTCAAAATGAGCGTCAATCCGGCATCTATGACGGTCCACTTTTTACCGGATTCAGGTTTTGAAGAGTTTGAAGGTGTGCAAATCACCCCTCTTAAATGGGCACTTGATAGCCTTAAGTTGGCAAATCATTGGAAAGTATTTCTTGAGCAACGTGGATGGCAACATGCGGTACAGCCCTAATGTGCGCAATGCCTTTGAGCTGCTCCCACTTGATTGAGAAACCTAAGTGTAAGTAATGCCTCACGAACTTCCGCTTCTCGCTCTTAGCTGTCTGTTAGATTTAGCAACGACTTATCCAATTTATGGATTTTCTCAGTGGTTCAAGCTTATCAAACTGTAGAGACAGCTAGGCTACAAACCCCTATACGCCGCCTCGACCTTGGCCATATAGCGTGGTGCCTGCGGTGAAGGATGGTGCTGGCGCACGTGCCAGTTAAAGGCTTCTGGGGACAGGTTGTTGATCATGCTGACCGCTTTTTGACGATCGCTGGAGAAAGTCCGCAGCAGGGCACCCGCGCCGTTGACGTAGGCCACTTCGGTGGCATAGCGCAAGGTAACCGGATTATCGATGCCGCCGAGTTGGCGCTGTAGCGAGGCTAGATAAGCGGTGCCGAGATCGATATTGGTTTGCGGATCCCGCAGATCATCGTCATCCGGGCAACCGCGCTTGCCTTTGAAACGGTAAGCATCACAGCCAGCGGTGCTGGCCTTGAGCTGCATCAGACCTATGGCGTTAGATTTGCTCACTGCACCGGGGTTAAAGCTCGATTCCACCTGAATCATCGCGGTGATGAGCTTTTTGTCGACGCCGTACTGCGCCGCCGCCTCTTCAATCGCGCTTTGATAGGAGCGCGGCTGGTAGTGATAGCTGCTGTTGCGGGGTTTCTCGCCAGCACAGCCAGCCAGAAGCAGCACCAGGCTTATTATAATCAGGCGAGACTTAGCTAAGAGGGTGAGTTTCATGGTGCTCCGTGCGGTTGTTTCAGTGGGGCGTTGAGACAGCATGATAGCCTCAGTGTAGTGCAATAAAAACGATTAAACATGTTCTGCCAGCTTAGCCCGTGATGCCAAACAGGTAAAAATTGTAGGTATGGCAGCGACCAATACTCTTTTAATAGGTTTATCTTCCCATTAAATGTTCCATTTATGACTCATCATGTTCCAAAATGGATGCATTAAGTGCCTTTTAGGATACAATGAAGCTTATCAACGGATACAGTCAGGTGTGCCAATGATAGGAAGTTTCAGGGATGGAGAACCCGGCATATTGTGCAGGTTTTACCAGCACAATGAACGGAGTGGGGTGATCCCCACAAGTATTGAAAGCCAGTTACGGCGAAAGCTCAGTATGTTGGCGGCAGCCAGCACTGAGCGGTCATTGTTCCAGCCGCGTAGCAACAATTATGAACGACTTTCGGGCAACCTGGAGGGCTGGTTAAGTATACGGGTAAACATTCAGTGGCGGCTTATATTCCGCTGGCGAGACGGAGCTGCCTACGATGTCTATCTGGATCCACATAAATACTAACGGGGGATAATATGGACACGATTACAGCAGAGCCTACCACTGTAGGTGAAATGTTGAACGAAGAGTTCCTGAAGCCATTGAATATTACCCAGCAACAATTAGCTGACGCGATGAAATTATCACGTAAGGTTATTGGTCAAATCGTCAACAATACACGCCGCCTGAGTGTAGAAGAAGCGAGCAAGCTGGCAGCGCTGTTTGAACTTGATGATGATTTCTGGATCAACCTACAGGCTGCACACGATCGTTGGGAAGCCCACAACCTGATCGCTCTACACCGCTACCCACCGATTAATACTCTCCTTGCTGCGGGTTGATGCAAACCTGCACTGAACTGAAAAAGGGCCGATTCCCTATCGGCCCTTGCAGAGATACACCTCAGACTGAAATTACAGCGACTCGGGATCTGGCCCCAGGCGGTTGCCGACGTCCAGCGTGGCGATCTCGCTCAGTTCGTCTTTATCCAGTTTGAAATCAAACACCTCAAAGTTTTCGCGGATACGTGCAGGAGTGATTGATTTCGGGATCACCACCAGGCCGCTGTCCAAGTGCCAACGCACCACGATTTGCGCCGGAGTCTTGCCGTGTTTCTCTGCCAGTCGCTTGATGATGGGCTGATCGAATACGCCTTCACCGCCTTGCGCCAGCGGGCTCCAGGATTCGGTGACGATGTGGTGCGTGGCGTTCCAGGCGCGCAGTTGCCGCTGTTGCAGCATCGGGTGCAGTTCGATCTGGTTGATCACCGGCGCGGTGTTGGTTTCATCCAGTAAGCGTTGCAGGTGTGGCATGTGGAAGTTACATACCCCGATGCTTTTTGCCAGCCCTTGTTCACGCAGCTTGATCAGGCCGCGCCAGGCGTCGACATACTGATCCTGCTCTGGTTTTGGCCAGTGGATCAGATACAGATCGACATAGTCCAGCTTCAGCTTTTTCAAGCTGGTTTCCAATGCTGCTTGCGGATCGCCCTGATCGTCGTTCCACAGTTTAGTGGTAATAAACAGTTCACTGCGCGGGATCGAGGCGGATTGCAGCGCGTCGCCAACCCCTTCCTCGTTTTTGTAGATCGCAGCGGTATCAATGGAACGATAGCCGACTTCCAGCGCCTTGGTGACCGCATGGGTGGCTTCTGCAATACTTGCCTGCCAAACGCCGAGACCCAACTGCGGCATCAGATTACCATCGTGGAGTTTGATGATGGGTTGCATGCGTTGTCTCCTTAAATAACAACTTCCAAGACAAGATTAATTTTAGTTGGCAACCCCAGGCATTGCTGAGATTACCGTCTAAGCGTGCATATCCAGTACGATACGATAACGTGCCTTACCTGTTTCCAGATGCACCATAGCATCGTTTACTTTGCTGAGTGGGAAATGTTCCACCTGCGGCTCAATGCCATGCCGGGCGCAGAACGCCAGCATATCCGCCAACCGCGAAGGGGCACCGGTTGGGGAAGCAGAAAGCTCCGCCTGTTTGCTGATAAACGCGAACACCTGAACGGGTACCGGATCGGGCACTGCGCCGACGAAGTGCAGGCGGCCTTTTGGTGCCAGCGTGCCGAGGAACGCGTTCCAGTCCAACGACGCGCTGGCGGTGACCAGAATAAAATCGAGCTGGTTGGCAATGGCTTTCAAGGCCGCGCTGTCATTACTGGCGATAACCCGGTGCGCACCTAGCGCCAGGGCTTCGTCACGTTTGCTGTTAGATGAGGTAAAGGCGGTGACTTCACAGCCCCAGGCGTGCATAAAGCGGATTGCCATATGCCCCAAACCGCCGATGCCCACCACGCCGACGCGCTGGGTCGGGCGGACATTGTACTGCAACAGCGGGTTGAAAACGGTGATCCCACCGCAGAATAGCGGCCCGGCGCTGGTGATATCGACCCCTTCCGGCAGTGGAATGGCCCAGGCCCAGTGGCTGCGGATGCGATCGGCAAAGCCGCCGTGGCGGCCAATAATGGTGGGTTGTACTTTGTGACACAAATGCTGATCGCCTGACATACAAGGGTGGCAGTGCATACAGCTGCCGCGGTTCCAGCCGACGCCCACCGCCTGGCCGACTTTCAGCCCTTTGTTCTGCGCGTGTACCCCGAGTTTGACCACTTTTCCGACCACTTCATGCCCTGGAACGAACGGATAGCGGGTGATGCCCCATTCGTTATTCAGCATCGATAAGTCTGAGTGGCAGACGCCGCAGTAGTCGATCGCCACCTCGATATCATCATCGCCTAACTCTCCGGCGTCGAAACTGAAAGGTTCAAGGGGCTTTCCCTTGCCGGGCGCGGCCCAGGCATGGATGGTATTGTCGGATTGGTTCGCCATAATATTCTCCCATTGGTTAACGAGACGATGTCATGCGATACGATCGAAAGCGCAGGTGCAGCGCAAAACTGTGCCCGGTGATCGGCCGGGCACAGAGAAGAACCAGAAACTAAAGCCTAGCAGGAAACTGTGATGTGTGTTTAACGAGCAGCCTGATAAATCCGCTGGCTGACTTCCAGCGTGATGTCCTGGTGCTCACCCAGCGCGGTCATACCGTGCTGATGCAGCTTGTCGATCAGCGCCGGAATCGAACTGCCATCGAGCTGGTAATCAGACAGACGGGTCGGCACGCCCATTTTTTCAAAGAATTCGCGGGTAGCGGCGATGGCGGCGTCGATGCGGCTGTCTTCCGAACCCTCGTGCAGGCCCCAGACGCGCTCAGCGTATTGCAGCAGCTTGGCGCGTTTCTGCGTTTTCTTCTCCACCAGCAGCGCTGGCAGCACAATGGCCAGAGTTTGCGCGTGATCCAGCCCGTGCATGGCGGTCAGTTCGTGGCCGAGCATATGGGTTGCCCAATCCTGCGGTACACCGGCACCGATCAGGCCATTGAGAGCCATGGTGGCGCTCCACATCACGTTGGCGCGAACCGCGTAGTTTTCTGGCTCAGCCAGCGCGCGTGGGCCATCTTCCAGCAGCGTCAGCAGCAGGCCTTCGGCGAAGCGATCCTGAACTTTGGCATCAACCGGGTAAGTCAGGTACTGCTCAAGAGTATGCACAAACGCATCTACCACGCCGTTGGCGATCTGGCGTGGCGGCAGCGAATAGGTCACTACCGGATCCAGTACGGCAAACTGCGGTTGCACATGTGGTGAGAAGAAGTGCTGCTTATCGCCGCTGCTTTTGCGGGTGATCACGGCACCGCTATTGGATTCAGAACCGGTGGCTGGCAGGGTCAGCACACAACCCATTGGCACTGCGCTGGCCACATCGCTGCCTACGGTCTTCAGGATATGCCACGGATCTTGATCGGCAGTGTAGTGGGCTGCTGCGGCGATAAACTTGGTGCCATCAACCACCGAACCGCCGCCGACCGCCAACAGGAAGTCGATATTTTCTGCCCGGACGATCTCTACTGCTTTCATCAGCGTTTCATAGGTCGGGTTCGGCTCAATGCCGGAGAACTCTTGCACGTTGCGGCCCGCCAGTGCGGAATAAACCTGATCCAGCACGCCATTTTTCTTCACGCTGCCACCACCGTAGGTGATCAGGATGCGGGCTTCTGCCGGGATCTGTTTAGCCAATTCGGCGATCTGGCCTTTACCAAACAGGATTTTGGTCGGGGTATGGAGAATAAAGTTATGCATGATCGATTTCTCTCGGGTATCAGGGAAGCGCCAGCGGCGCAAAAATAACTGGAGTGTATTGTCAGTAACTTAGCCCTGTTGCACAATGCACATTCCTATCGATGTCTTGCCTATTTCTACTGAATGCTGTAGAAAAACCCTGTTTTTTACTACTATCTGTGCTGGATTATTCTGGGTGCAAGAGGGGTTTCCATGACTGAACTTGATGAACTGCGTAGCCGCATGGCGCGCCAGGCAATGCGTTTTGCCAGCGCGAAAGGTTATACCTCTTCGCCGGTACCCAAGGTGAATATCCTGTACGTCAACGAGCATTGCCCGCGTCAGCCGGTGATGTACGAGCCCGGTATTGTGATCATCTTTCAGGGGCATAAGGTGGGGTACTGCGGCAACAAGGTTTTCCAGTACGATCCGCGCAATTATCTGCTGATGACGGTGCCGCTGCCGTTTGAATGCGAAACCTTCGCCAGCCCGGAACAGCCGCTGGTGGGGCTGGCGGTGAATATTGATATCCAAATGTTGCAGGATCTGCTGATCGATATCGGTGACGATGATTACCTGATGAAACCACGCGTCGAAAGCAGCGGCGTCAATCTTTCACCGCTGACGGACGAAATGCTGTGCGCCACCGAACGCCTGCTGGACGTGATGGAAAAACCGCTCGATGCCCGCGTTTTGGGGCCGCAGATTGTGCGCGAATTGCTGTATTACGTGCTGCGCGGTAGCTGTGGCGCGTCGTTGCAGGAATTGGTCAACCGCCATACCCACTTCAGCCAGATCGCCAAAGCACTGCGGCGGATTGAAAGCCAGTACGCCGAAAACCTTAACGTCGAGCAGTTGGCGAACGAGGTGAATATGAGTATTTCGGCGTTCCACCATAACTTTAAAGCGGTGACCAATACTTCACCGTTGCAGTATGTGAAATCCTATCGCCTGCACAAAGCGCGATTGCTGATGGTGCATGATGGGCTGAAAGCCAGCACGGCGGCGATCCGCGTGGGTTATGAAAGTGCTTCCCAGTTTAGCCGCGAGTTTAAGCGCCTGTTTGGCATAACGCCGAGCGATGAACTCGCCCGGCTGCGGGACAGCAACCTGATGATGATGCAGGGTTAAACGCTAGCGCGGCTGGCGCGCTTCTTGCGCCAGATCACCAACATCGCACCGAGCAGGCCGAAGACCAGCAGTGCGACGGGCAGGATCATCAACCCGGCCATCACCTGATCTTCATGGCGTTTTACCAGCGGAATTTGGCTGAAGGCGTAACCCAGGGTGATCACGGAACCGACCCAGAGCAGGCCACTCAACCAGTTAAAGATCTGAAAGCGTGTATTGCTCAGGCCGGAGATCCCGGCCATGGTCGGCAATAGCGTGCGGACGAACGCCAGAAAGCGCCCAATCAGCAGGGCCATCAGGCCGTGGCGGTTAAAAAGGACGTGGGCTCGTTGATGATATTGAACCGGTAACTGTAGCAGCCAGCCTTTTACCAGCGAGGTATGGCCTAACCATCGCCCTTGCAGATAACTCAGCCAGCAGCCCAGGCTGGCGGCAACGGTCAGGATAATCAGTGCGGGGAGAAACCCCATTACGCCCTTGGCTATCAGCGCTCCGGTCAATAACAGCAGGCTGTCACCCGGCAGGAAGGAGGCGGGCAGTAATCCGTTTTCTAAAAACAGGGTGGCAAAAAGTACCAGGTAAACCACCCAAACCACGCTGGGTTCAGCCAAGGCAGCAAAGTCGTGCGTCCAAAGTGCGTGAACAATCTCTCTTAATACATCCATTTCTTGTCCTGTGGTGCCTGATCTGATTCTTTGCGGGCTACCATGTTTTAATCATGCTCAATTGTGTGCTGAGTGTACCGCTATTCGCTTAAGTGGACATTAAACAGAACGTAGAAATGTGCTACGAAGGGTAAAACGCGTAAAAAAAGGCGGCAGAGTTGCCGCCCGCTAACGTTACGAGGCGATGCGTTTAAAACCGGCGGCCAGATCGTCGATCAGATCCTGCACGTTTTCCAGCCCGATATGCAGACGCACCAGTGTGCCGGAGAAATCAACGCCCCCTGCCGGGCGAATGGCCGCCAACTCTTCCGGCTGATTGGCCAGGATCAGCGACTCATAACCGCCCCAGGAATAGGCCATGCTGAAGTGGCTGAAGTTGTCGAGATAGTCGGCCAGTTGTTGATCGCTCAGCCGCTGTTTCAGCACAAAGGAGAACAGGCCGTTGCAACCGCTGAAATCACGGCGATAGAACTCATGGCCTTTACAGCTTGGCAGGGCCGGGTGATTGACCACCGCCACTTCGGGTCGCTGCGCCAACCACTGTGCCACCGCGATGCTGCTCTGTTCATGCTGTTTCAAGCGCACGCCTAAAGTGCGCAAACCGCGGCTGGCCATGTAGGCGGTATCGGCGTCGACCATCTGGCCCATCAAATAAGAGTATTCGCGCAACCGATCCCAGCAGCGGGCATTGGACACCGCGGTGCCGAGCATGTAGTCGGAATGACCAATGATATATTTGGTACCGGCCTGAATCGAAATATCGATATCAAACTCCAACGCTTTGAACAGCACACCAGCCGCCCAGGTATTGTCGATCATAATGACAATTTCCGGGTTCACGGCGCGAATGGCGCTGACGATGGCCGGAATATCCTGCACTTCCATGGTGATAGAGCCGGGGGATTCGAGGAACACCACCTTGGTGTTGCTCTGGATCAGGTCGGCGATCCTGCTACCGATCAGCGGATCAAAATAGGTGGTGGCCACATTCATACGGCCAAGGATATGGGTGCAGAAATCCTGCGTGGGCTCATAAGCAGAACCGGTGACCAGCAGATGATCGCCCGCGCCGACGAAAGACAGAATGGCATTGGCTACCGCGGCGGCCCCGCATGGATACAGCACGCAGCCCGCGCCGCCTTCCAGTTCGGTCATCGCGTCCTGAAAGGCAAAATGGGTGAGCGTGCCGCGTCGCCCGTAAAACAGTTCACCTTGGGCACGTTTGGCGGTGGCATGCTTTTTGGCGGCGACCGATTCAAACACCAGTGAAGACGCGCGTTGGGTGACCGGATTGACCGAGCCTTGCGTGTAACGCTTGCTGCGCCCGGCCGCGATCAGCGCGGTTTCGATATTTTTTGACGTCATGTTGGGTTTCCCTTTGCCTTGCTCCCCTGCGATAGCGCTTACGTTAGCATGGCGTTTAATAGCCATCCAGACGTTTTAACCGCCATGAAAAGAAATGGTGATTACCGCTGTGTGTGCAGCTAACACACAGGCTGTTTGATTTATGACAAGTCTTGCAATCAAATAGTAATGATAACCACTATCAATTGCAGCTTGATTTGATATGATCGCAGGCTGAATTCTTCCGTAAATGTTGAGATGGGTGGAGGCACAGCGTGAAAACGGCTGTCAGAACAATGAATCAAGAAGCCTGTGGGCAATGGTGTGCGCTGGGGCGCAGGGCGATCGTGTCGCTGGTATTGCTGGCGGGGCTGGCTGGTGTAGCACAGGCGGCTCCGGCCAATGCACCAGCAATCACTGAAAGCGTGGCCGCCGCAACGGCTCCGGCGGAAAATAGCATGATGCCAGTGAACCCGGCACCGGCGATCCAACCTCCAGAAACCCGCGGCATGGATCTTTCCGTCTGGGGGATGTACCAGCATGCGGACGTGGTGGTCAAAACCGTGATGATCGGCCTGGTGCTGGCCTCGGTTGTTACCTGGACCATTCTGTTTGCCAAAGGCAGCGAACTGATTCGCTCCAAACGCCGTCTGCGCCGTGAGCAACAGGCGCTGGCCGATGTCCTCTCTCTGGACGACGCTACCGAACTGGCCCAAAGCTTTTCCGCAGAAAGTATCAGTGCGGTATTACTGAATGATGCACAGAACGAGCTGGATCTGTCGGCAGCTTCCAACGACAACAACGGCATTAAAGAACGCACCGGTTTTCGCCTGGAGCGCCGCGTAGCGGCTTACGGGCGCCAACTGGGGCGTGGCAACGGCTTTCTGGCCACCATCGGCGCGATTTCACCGTTCGTCGGCCTGTTTGGCACCGTCTGGGGCATCATGAACAGCTTTATCGGTATCGCCCAATCGCAAACCACCAATCTGGCGGTGGTGGCTCCGGGGATCGCCGAAGCGCTGCTGGCAACCGCACTCGGCCTGGTGGCGGCAATTCCTGCGGTGGTGATTTACAACATTTTTGCCCGGGTGATCGGCGGTCATCGTGCCGAAGTGGGGGATATGGCTGCGCAGGTGCTGCTGCTGTTGGGGCGCGACCTGGATCTGGCGGCCACGATCGAGGCTAAACGCGCGCAGCACCAGCACCAGCATCAACTGCGGGTGGGGTGACGTATGGCGATGCGCTTAAATGAAGATCTGGACGACAGCGGCGAACTGCATGACATCAACGTGACGCCGTTTATCGATGTTATGCTGGTGCTGTTGATCATCTTTATGGTGGCTGCGCCGCTGGCCACGGTGGATATTCGTGTCGATCTGCCCGCTTCGACCGCCAAGCCGCAGCCGCGCCCGGAAAAGCCGGTGTTTCTGTCGGTAAAGGCTGATAAACAACTGTATGTTGGCGATGATCCGGTAACCGCCGAGCAACTGACATCGATGCTGGATCAACGCACGCAAGCGAATAAAGAAACCCCCATTTTCTTCCAGGCGGATAAGACCGTCGATTATGAAACGCTGATGAGCGTGATGGATATGCTGCGTAAATCCGGCTACCTGAAAGTGGGGCTGGTGGGGATGGAAGGCGCAGCACGGTAGCCACTTTGCTGCGCGATACTCAGGCTGGCCATGGCGGCCAGCTCACTATTTAGGGTGCCTCGCCGCGCATCGCCTGGCCCTGTTGGTCAAACACCAGAATGTGCTTGTAGGCGGTGCCGATCGTCACCTCCTCACCGGCGGCCAGCTTCAACTGATAAGGCACTTTCATTTGCAGCGCGCCATGTGTCGCTGAATGAAAGAGTGCGACGGTGGAATCACCATGCATCTCGGTGAGTTCGGTTTTCACCTTCAAACAGAGTTCAGCGCTGTGGGTTAAGGAGAAATGTTCAGGGCGGATGCCTAACGTCAAGGTCGTTCCCGCCGGCAGCTCCGTTTTTGCCAGATGCGGAATCAGCATGCTTTGCCCATTAATCGTCACCCGGCCAGCCTGCTCATACACGACGTTAAACAGGTTGATCTTTGGTGCGCCGATAAACCCGGCGACAACGATATTGGCCGGATGGTTATACACCTCTTCTGGTGTGCCCACCTGTTCGATTTTCCCCTGATTCAAAATCACGATGCGATCTGCCAAGGTCATGGCTTCCGTCTGATCGTGGGTCACGTAGATGGTGGTTTTACCCAAGCGTTCATGCAGCTTGCCGATCTCTTGGCGCATTTGGATACGCAGCGCGGCATCCAGGTTAGATAAGGGTTCATCAAACAAAAGCACGTTAGCACAGCTGACAATCGAGCGCCCGATGGCCACACGTTGGCGCTGACCGCCGGATAAATGCTGCGGCAGGCGTTCAAGGTAATTGTTCAATTGCAGAATATTGGCCGCATTGGCAATGCGCGTAGCGATCTCCGGCTTTGGGGTTTTGATGTTTTTCAGGCCAAACGCCAGGTTCTCGCGTACGGTCATATGGGGGTATAGCGCATAGGATTGGAACACCATGGAGACGCCGCGCTCCCCGGCATTCATATGGGTTACATCTTTATTATCTATCTTGATTTCACCGCTGCTCACCTCTTCCAGGCCAGCAATCATTCTTAACAGCGTTGACTTGCCGCAGCCAGAAGGGCCGACCAGAACGATAAACTCCCTAGCGTTAATTTCAAGATTAACGTTATCAATGATTCTGATTTTCCCATAATTCTTCACGACATTGGTGAGAGAGACGCTAGCCATTATATGCTCCAACAATATATTTCAATTTATCCACCGCTCAGCAAGATCGGCCCGGCAGAAATTAATCATTTGGTGTCAGGTGCATGGAGAAGTTGAGTCAACTGCGCAACTTGTTGCTCCAGCAGATCGCGATCGCCACGGGTTTCAATATTTAAACGCACCAGTGGTTCGGTATTCGAGGCACGCAAGTTAAAGCGCCAGTGCTCAAACTCCATGCTCAGGCCGTCAATTGCCGTGATCTGAAGGGCGCTATCGGCATAGAACCGCTCTATCTGTTGGAGTTTGGCCTTGGGATCGGTAATGGTGAAGTTCAATTCCCCCGAGACCGGGAACCGCACTTTGCTGGCTTCAATCAAGGAAAACAGCGAGGTGGCTTTACGCGACAGCAGTTCGATCACCAACAGCCAAGGGATCATACCGCTGTCACAGTAACCAAAATCACGGAAGTAGTGGTGTGCGCTCATCTCACCGCCATAAGCGGCATCATGCTGGCGCATGGTGTCTTTAATAAACGCATGGCCGGTTTTCGATTCGATGGCCGTCCCCTCCAGGGCACGCACAATCGCCTGCGTATTCCAGATCAAGCGAGGGTCGTGGATGATTTTTCCGCTTTTATCGGCACGCAGGAAGGTTTCTGCCAGCAGCCCGACGATGTAATAGCCTTCAATAAACTGGCCATGGTGATCGAAGAAGAAACAGCGATCAAAATCCCCATCCCAGGCAATGCCCAAATCCGCCTGGTGGTCACGCACCGCTTGCCGGGTGACCTGCTGATTTTCAAGGAGCATCGGGTTGGGGATGCCGTTAGGGAAAGTGCTATCTGGCGGGTGGTTGATTTTGATAAAGCGAATCGGCACCTGGCGTTTTGCCAGCGCGGCCTCCAGCGCATCCAGCGTTGGGCCAGCCGCGCCGTTGCCGGCGTTGACCACAATTTTCATCGGTGTTAATACACCGGGATCGATATAGCTTAATAAGTGTTCAACATAGTGTTCGCGAATAGACTGGAAAGAAAGCCGGCCACGGCGGTGTGCTGCTGCAAACGAATTCTGCTGTGCCAAGGCCTGGATCTCATACAGCCCGTTATCACCGCTGATCGGCTGGGCATCTTTTTTTACCAGCTTCATGCCGTTATAGTCGATCGGGTTATGACTGGCGGTGATCTGGATCCCGCCATCAAGGCCGTAAAAGCGGGTAGCAAAATAGATCTCCTCGGTGCCTACCATGCCGATATCAATCACATCAGCCCCGCCTTCCATTAACCCTTTTGCTAACGCGTTTTTTAGCGCTACGCTTGTGGCTCTGGCATCGCCACCGATCACCACTGTCGCGGGTTTGAGCCACTGGCAATAAGCACGACCGATACGCCAGGCGATCTCTTCATTCAGCTCCGAGCCCAGTTTCCCCCGAATATCGTAAGCCTTAAAACAGGTTAGCGTTTCCATTTCCTTTCCATTTGGTTATGCCGAATCACGGACGATAAGTTCAAAATCTAAAAAGATGTCATGCGCCAGTTGCTCGGTTATCAGCGCTCTGGCGGCCTGTCGTCCTTTAGATACAATGGGTTGACGGATGGTGGTTAAGCCGATCGGCGGATCTTGAATATCGATATCGTCAAATCCGGTGATCGCAATCTGGCCGGGAACAGAGATATTCTGGCTCTGGCAATAGTGATACACGCCGAACGCAAAACGATCGGACAAGCAGATGATCGCCGAAATATCCGTTTGCTTGGCGAGTAGGGCTCTGGCCGCTTTTTCTCCCCCGGCTTCATTGTGGGGCTGTTCTGAAACGAAGCAGGCGTTCAAATCGATGCCGGCGCTGGCAAGCGCCTTGATGCAGGCGTCAATGCGGCCAAATGCCACGCCGTTATCAAACTCTGAAGAAAATTCAGCCAGCGATGACAGCACGCCGGAACGTCTTTTCACCGGGAAGGCGACAATGCCGAATTTTTTATGCCCGGCTGCCAGCAAGTGTTGGCAAATGGCCTGCATGGCGGCCCGGTCATCAATGGAAACACAGGTGAAATCCTGCAGTTTGATATCGGTAGTCACTACCGGTAGCCCACTGGTTAGCGCCGTTTGAACAATTTCGTCATTGTTATAAGTCGCATTCAAAATATAGCCATCAACCACGGCGCTCATCATGCGTTTTTTAAGCGCGTTGTTAGCTTTTAACGGCATTAGTGCGATATTGATGCCATTCTTTTCACACTCTTCGGCAATGCCACGCATCAGCGCAATATCGTGACGATCGGAGAAAACATAGCTCAGGTTGTCGTTAAATATGACCCCGAGCGTGCCACTCTTTCCGGTACGTAAAAAACGCCCGGCCCCGGTAGGGCCATGGTAATTAATCGATTCTGTATAGGCTAAAATTCTCTCGCGTAATTCTGGTGAGACTTTTTCTGGCCGATTAAATGCGTTTGAAACTGTGGTATGCGTAACGTTTAACGCTTCAGCGATAGTTTTTAGC
>JBAQHZ010000299.1:0-6545 GCA_049288585.1 Chania sp. | reverse complement strand
GGACAACAAAACCCATTGAATTAGTTGATATTTAATCAATGACAGTTCGCCGTGAATAGCCCCTCACCCTAGCCCTCTCCCGCGGGGAGAGGGGACCGTTCAGTGCACATTTCAAGCACCAAAGCCGCAGCAAGCCGTGATACTCTGTCCGTCGGAGGTGATGGGGCTGTCTATTGACAACTTGTGTAGATATCTATGCCTAGCGCACCCGAGGGGCACTCCGGCGGCTTACGCCGCTACGACCCCTTCGGCACGCTCTCCCTAATAACGGGCTCTGTCAGTAGTCTTTAGGGTTCCGCATATTGAACCCTAAAAACACCACCACCGGTTTTACTATTTGGCCAGCACGCTCACCCACATCGGGCCTTTGCCCACAGGATAGCGCGCCAGCGTGGTCAGCACACCGCTGGCCTGATCGATTTCACACACTTCAATATGGCCGGATTTCTGACCTGCAGAAATCACGAAGCGGCCGCTGTGATCGATATTAAACCCGCGCGGCTGCTCTTCCGTTGCATGATGCCCTACTACCGCAATGCTGCCCCCGCTCTCGGAAACGCTGAAAATGGTCAGGATGCTGGCGGTGCGATCGCTGACATACAGGAAGCGGCCGTTCGGCGTGATATGGATGTCCGCCGCCCAACGGGTGCCGGTAAAATCAGCCGGCATCATATCCAGGGTTTGCACCAATGAATATTTGCCGCCGTTTTCACTGATGGCGAACACGTCTACCGTGCCGTCCAGCTCATTCACGCAGTAGGCAAACTGATGGTTTGGATGGAAAGCCATATGACGCGGGCCTGCACCGGTGGCAGTCGCTACCGCTTCCTGAGCGTGTGGCGCGAGTTTGCCTTCCTGGCTCAGGTTGAACAGGCGGATACGATCCTCTTTCAAGCACGGCACCAGCAGCAACTGGTTGGTCGGATCGATATTCGCCGAATGCGGCGCGGTAAGACCGTCGATCTGCTGGATCGGGGCGGTGACGATGCCATCGCGATCAATCGGGCTGACGCTGGCGCAGTTGCCACTGTAAGAGGCGGAGAACAGATAGCGGCCCTGCAAGTCGGTTGAAATATGGGTCGGGCTGCCCGGCAACGGGGCCATAGCCGCTTCCTGCAACGAACCGTCGGCCTCAATACGGTAGCTGACAATGCCAAACGCCGGGCGCACGCCAACGTACAGATGGGTTCTGTCCGGGTGGATCGCCATCGGTTGTACCTGCCCCGGTGCGTCAACCGTTTGCAGCAACGCCAGCGCCCCTTGGTCGTCTAACTGCCAAACGTGGATCTGCTGGCTTTCCGGGCTGGCAACATAAACGATTTGCTTCATTTGCGCTCCTTAAGTGAGAAAGAGTAACCGGTTTCAGTTTTGCGGTTTGCTCTAGCTTACCTGACATCCGTCACATAACAACCCCGGCTTGCAGCGCAAAAGCCTGCGGTTTTATCGTACGGCTATCCGTTGTACCATTCAGGTAATTTTCTTGCCTACAACCATGAGATCGCTATGAGCTACCGTGTTATTGCCCTTGATTTAGACGGCACCCTGCTGGACAACCAGAAACGCATCTTGCCACAGTCGCTGGCTGCCCTGGCGGAAGCCCGCGCCGCTGGCATCCAGGTGGTGATCGTCACCGGCCGCCACCACGTTGCCATTCATCCTTTCTATCAGGCACTGCAAATCGATACCCCTGCCATCTGTTGTAACGGCACTTATCTATACAATTTCCAGCAGAAAAAGGTGCTGGCCGCCGATCCACTGGCCAAAGATCAGGCCAAGCTGGTGTTACAGATGCTCAAACAGAGCAATATCCACGGCCTGATGTATGTGGATGATGCCATGCTGTATCAGGAAACCAGCGGCCATGTGACGCGTTCGCTGGCGTGGGCGGAAACCTTGCCGCAGGCCCAGCGCCCGACGCTGTTGCAGGTCGACAGCCTGGTTCAGGCCGCAGACAACGCGCAGGCGATCTGGAAGTTTGCTACCTCGCACAGCGATATCCCTGCATTGCGCAACTTTGCCGACACAGTGGAAAAAGAGCTGGGTCTAGCCTGCGAATGGTCATGGCACGATCAGGTGGATATCGCCAAAGGTGGCAACAGCAAGGGCAACCGCTTGCAGCAGTGGGTAGAGTCGCAGGGTTTTACTATGGATCAGGTGGTGGCATTTGGTGATAACTACAACGACTTGAGCATGCTGGCAGCCGCTGGGTTGGGTGTCGCAATGGGGAACGCCGATGATGCGATCAAACAACGCGCCGATCTGGTGATCGCCGATCACCTGCAACCCGGCATCGCGGAAGTGATCCGCACGCGGGTGCTTGGACTGTGAGCTGCCTCCCTCTTCTCACCGAAGAGGGAAGATTCAGCGCCCTTCGCGGCTGATCGACACGCTCTTGATTTGCGCATACAGCCACAGCCCTGGCCTGATCAGCAATTCGTCACGCGCCCAGGGCGTGATGCGTGCCCACAGAACGTTTTCCCCTACCGCGAGCTTCACTTCCACCTGCTCATCAACATCCAGACACTCCACCACTTTTGCCGGCAGGATATTACGGATGCTGCTGTTAAGCGGCGGTTGCAGCACCAGCGAAACATCGGCGGCGTTAATGCGGATGCGTAATTGTGTGCCGACGGGCGCATCAATACCGCTTACCCAAAGGCGGTGATCGCCCAGTGCTAGGGCGCTCATGGCGTAGTGCTGATGATGTTCAAGCACGCTGACGCGCAGCACGCTGCTCTGATCTTCACGCTGTAACCAAGGGCGCAACGCGCTGCTGGCCCACACCTGTTCCAACCCGCCAAATGCACGCACCTGACCGTTATCCAACACCATCACCTGCTCCGCCAGCCGCAGGATCTCATCCATACTGTGGCTGACGTAGAGGATCGGGATATTGACGTCCTGCGCCAACCGCTCCAGATAGGGCAACAGTTCACGCTTGCGCGGCAGATCGAGCGAGGCCAAGGGTTCATCCATCAGCAGCAGTTCCGGCGCGGTGAGCAAAGCCCGGCCGATGGCCACCCGCTGTTTTTCGCCACCAGAAAGGGTTAATGGCAAACGGTTAAGCAATGGCGCAATCCCCAGCAGCTCAACAATGCTGTCGAATTGGCTGCGCATACCGGCCGCCATGCCGTATTGCAGATTGCCGCGCACGCGATAGTGCGGGAACAGGCGCGCATCCTGAAAAACGTAGCCAACGCGGCGCTTTTCCGGTGGCAGAAAGATAGCGCTGTCGGTATCCACCAGCGTGCGGCCGTTGAGCACAATGCGCCCCTGTTGCAGACGCGTCAGGCCGCCGATGGCATTGATCAGGGAGGTTTTACCCGCACCGGAAAGGCCGAAGATCGCGGTAATCCCCTGCGCGGGCAGGTTAGCCTGCACATTGAGGTTGAGATCGCCAAGCCGCTGGGAGAAATCCAGTTCTAACATCTATAGCCCCATACGCTTGCGGCCCCAGCGGGCCAGCCATTCGGAAACCATCAGGGCAGCCAGTGCAAGCACAATAGCAATCACGCACAGGCGCGCAGCGGCAGCCTCCGCACCAGGCGTTTCTATCAGGGTATACATCGCCAATGGGATAGTGCGGGTTTCACCGGGAATATTGGAAACAAAGGTGATGGTTGCGCCAAACTCGCCCAAAGAACGAGCGAACGCCAACACCACGCCAACGATAATACCGGGCAGCGAAAGCGGCAACGTAATGGTGAAAAACACCCGCCACGGATTCGCACCCAACGTACGGGCTGCCTGTTCCAGGCGAGTATCCACCGCCTCCAGCGCTAGCCGAATGGCGCGCACCATCAGCGGAAAAGCCACCACGGCCGAAGCCAGCGCCGCACCACGCCAGCTAAAACTGAAGCTGAAACCAAACCAGTCATACAGCCATTCGCCGATAAAACCGCGTCGGCCCATGGCGATCAGCAACAGATAGCCCACCACCACCGGCGGCAGGACCAGCGGCAGGTGAATGATGCTGTCCAGCAAGGATTTACCGGGGAAATGGCAACGCACCAGGATCCAGGCCATCAGAATGCCCAGCGGCAAACTGCAAATTACCGCCAGACTGGAGACTTTCAGGCTCAGCTCAACGGCCTGCCACTCATACTCGCTCAAGATCATTTATACCCTTATTACTTGAAATTGCAGGGGTGTTGGCCGCCTTCCTTCACCCCAGTCACTTACTTGAGTAAGCTCCTGGGGCTTCACTCAGTTGCCGCCTACCTGCAACTCCAAGTACTTGGGGTATACGCGGGGTGAATCCATAACGTTGGAAAATAACAGCCGCTTCCGGGCCTTGCAGATAGGTGTAGAAGGCGCTGACGCTTGGGTTTTGGCGATCCTTGACAATCGCCATCGGGTATTCAACCGGCTTATGGCTGCTTGCCGGGAATAGGCCAACCACTTTCACTTTGTCACTGGCAACGGCGTCGGAACCATAAACAATCCCTAATGGCGCTTCTTCACGTTCCACCAGCGCCATGGCGCTGCGCACGTTGTTGGCTCGCGCCAGTTTTGGCTCCAGCACGGCCCAAGCCCCCAGGTTCTGCAACGCTTCCTTGGCGTAAAGCCCGGCCGGGACGTGATCCGGGTCGCCCACCGCCAAGCGGCCACCGTTCAGTAATTGGGCCCAATCGGTGGTTTTATTAATGTCGATTTTATCCTGTTTAGCCGATTTAGCGGCGATCAGCACCAATTCGTTGCCCAACAGGGTATAGCGGGTATCTTTCACCATCTGCTGTTTATCGATAACGTAATCCATCCACTGCTGATCGGCAGAGATAAACAGATCCGCCGGAGCTCCCTGCTCAATCTGGCGTGCCAAGGTGGATGAAGAAGCAAAAGAGGAGACGACCTGCACACCTTTGCTTTGCTGATATTGGGTGGCGATCTCCTGTACTGCGTTAGTCAGCGAAGCGGCGGCAAAAACGGTGATTTTTTCTGCCGCCGTTGCCTGTGCTACCAAACCAGAAGCCAATGCCATACCGCCAATCCACTTGGACCATTGTTGTTTCATTATTTTCTCCGGGAATGACTCGTTGAGAATTCGTTATATAAAAAATAATATAACGCAATACGGAACCTTGTCATGGGGTTTATCGGCAAAGCGAGAGGTAGCTTGAGAAACACCCGCTGAAACTCATCAGCGGGCGCTTGAGATGGGGATTAGCTGCGTTTTTCTTTTGAATGGCCGATTTTGGAGAAAACGTTAAACACTTCTGCCAGAGCATAGATCAGGCCAAGGATAACTGCCATCACGATGGGAACCATGACCACGGCAAACAACAGACTTTTCAATAATTCCAACATAGTAGCCTCACAGTACTGCTTATTTAAACGGCTGCGCAGGTTTCATTGTAAACCAAAAAGCAGGCAAAAAACCTAATACCGGTCAGTTAAGCGCAAAACTGCATGATTACGCAGCAGGTGCTAAAGGTGTGGCCTCCCTTTCCCGAGGGAAAGGGAACTGGTTAACCTTAACTAACCGGCATTCGGCAAAAACCCCGTTATTTTAAAGACTGAGAGAAATTTAGCACCAGCGAAACGTGCTCATTTGGTGCTTTTGGCCAAATCGGCGACAATAACCTTTTAGCCGCCGATGGAACCTATCATGCAGGCCGAGATCCTCCTCACCTTAAAACTCCAGCAGAAACTGTTCGCCGATCCGCGCCGCATTGCGCTGCTTAAACAGGTTGAGCATACCGGTTCGATCAGCCAAGGTGCCAAACTGGCAGGCATCAGCTATAAAAGCGCTTGGGATGCCATCAATGAAATGAATCAGTTGGCGGAACAGACAGTGGTGGAACGTGCGACCGGCGGTAAAGGCGGAGGCGGTGCGCAGGTAACGCACTACGGCCAGCGCCTGATCCAGCTTTACGATCTGCTGGGCCAGATCCAGCAAAAAGCCTTTGACGTGCTGCAACAGGACAACCTGCCGCTCGACAGCCTGCTGGCGGCGATCGCCCGTTTCTCATTGCAAACCAGCGCCCGCAATCAGTTCTTCGGTACCGTGATTGAGCGCGATCACCAGCAGGTGCAGCAACATATCAGCCTACTGCTGGCCGATGGTCACACCCGCCTGACCGCCGCCGTCACCCAGCAAAGTGCCGAGCGGCTGCTCCTGGCCCCAGGGAAAGAGGTGCTGGCGCTGATTAAAGCCCCTTGGGTCAAACTCAACACCGATCCGGCGCTGAACGGGCTGGCCGACAATGCGCTGGAAGGCACGGTGGCCAGCATTCAGCCTGGCAGCGAACACAGCGAGGTGCTGGTCACGCTGAAAGGAGGTGAAACCTTGTGCGCTACCGTCGCTAATCAAGAATTGGCACAGCTGAAGCTGAGTGCAGACTCGGCGGTGTTTGCCCTGTTCAATGCCGATCGGGTGATTGTTGCCACGTTGTGTTAAGCGCAACGTGATGTTGCAGTATTGTCGATTGACATCTTTTCCCCATGCGCCTATTTCTATACCCAAAATAATTCGAGTTGTAGGAAGGCGGCAACGCAGAGAATCCCCAGGAGCTTACTCAAGTAAGTGACTGGGGTGAGCGAGG
>JBAQHZ010000298.1:0-15087 GCA_049288585.1 Chania sp. | reverse complement strand
ATGTCAGACTGCGTGTGATCGGCGATATCAGCCGTTTCAGCGCTCGTTTGCAGGAGCGTATTCGTCGCTCTGAGCAACTGACAGAAAACAACGATGGCCTGACGTTGAACATCGCCGCCAACTATGGTGGCCGTTGGGATATCATTCAGGGAGTGAGGGATCTGGCCGAGCAAGTGCAGCAAGGTGTATTGCACCCGGAACAGATCAGCGAGGAACTGCTGAGTGAACGTGTCTGCATGAGCGATCTGTCACCAGTGGATTTAGTGATCCGTACCGGTGGCGAACATCGCATAAGTAACTTCTTGTTGTGGCAAATTGCTTACGCCGAACTTTACTTTACTGATGTACTCTGGCCTGATTTTGATGAACTTGTCTTTGAAGGTGCGCTGAATGCATTTGCACAACGTGAGCGTCGCTTCGGGGGAACAACACCTATCGGCACCAATGCGCCTTAGGGGGAACTTTTGCTGAAGTATCGCCTCATCACTGCTCTAATTTTAATTCCGCTGGTTATCGCAGCGCTATTTCTGCTGCCGCCGACGGGCTTTGCCTTGGTAACACTCGCTGTGTGCATGTTAGCAGCCTGGGAATGGGGACAGCTTGCCGGTTTCGCTACGCGTGCTCAACGCCTTTGGTTGGCGATATTATGCGGCTTTCTGCTGGCACTGATGATGCTCAGTGTGCCCGCCTATCATCACACCGCCGATCAGTTACAGGTCGGGGTGCCGCTGTGGCTGTCGCTGGTCTGGTGGTTAGTTGCATTGCTACTGGTGCTCTTCTACCCAGGCTCCGCGGCACTGTGGCGTAACTCACGTCCTTTGCGCCTGGTGTTCGGCTTGCTGACTATTGTCCCGTTCTTCTGGGGAATGCTGGCCTTACGCCAGTTTGGTTATGAGCAGAATCATTTTACCGGTGCCTGGTGGTTGCTGTACGTTATGTTGCTGGTATGGGGAGCCGATTCCGGTGCCTATATGTTCGGCAAATTATTCGGTAATCATAAGCTGGCACCGAAGGTTTCTCCGGGTAAAACCTGGGAAGGGCTGATCGGTGGGTTGGTGACTTCTGCGGTGATTTCGTGGCTGTTTGGCCGCTATGCGCCGTTGAATATTGTTCCGGTCACTTTACTGGTGTGTTCAGTGATTGCTGCGCTGGCTTCGGTGTTAGGCGATCTCACTGAAAGTATGTTCAAACGTGAAGCGGGTATCAAAGACAGTGGTCATTTGATACCGGGGCACGGCGGGATACTGGATCGTATTGATAGTTTGACCGCAGCAGTGCCTGTATTTGCCTGCTTGATGCTGTTAGTGTTTTAATCCGTCATCGGCGGGGAGTGAAAGGTTTATATGGTCAGCGTGCTCTGGAACTTGGTAGCGTTTGTTATTGCTCTGGGTGTATTGATCACCGTACATGAGTTCGGGCACTTTTGGGTGGCCCGTCGCTGTGGTGTCCGTGTAGAACGCTTCTCCATTGGTTTTGGTCGGGCGCTGTGGTGCCGTACCGACCGTCAGGGCACCGAATATGTCATCGCCATGATTCCCCTTGGCGGCTATGTCAAAATGCTTGATGAGCGCGTAGAAACGGTTGCACCGGAGCAGCGCCATCAGGCATTCAATAATAAAACAGTCTGGCAGCGCGCGGCGATTGTCAGCGCTGGCCCCATCGCCAACTTCCTGTTTGCCATCCTTGCTTACTGGATCGTCTTCATCATCGGCGTGCCGAGTTTCCGCCCGGTTATTGGCGAAATTGCTCCACAATCCATTGCTGCCATTGCAGAAATTTCCCCAGGTATGGAACTTAAGTCCGTTGACGGTATCGAAACGCCTGATTGGGAATCCGTTCGGCTGGCACTGGTGAGTAAAATTGGTGATGCGCAAACCGAGGTAGGGGTTGCCCCGTTCGGTTCTTCACACGTGGTGAGCAAAACTCTGGATCTGCGTCATTGGAGTTTTGAGCCGGACAAAGAAGATCCTGTCCGTTCCCTAGGCATGATCCCGCGTGGTCCGCAGATAGAATCTGTGCTTGCAGAAGTGCAACAGGGTTCCGCAGCGCAAAAGGCAGGTTTACAAACAGGGGACAGGATCGTTAAAGTCGATGGTCAGTTGCTTGGGCGTTGGTCAACCTTGGTTAAACGGATCCATGATGGCCCGGGTAAACCGTTGGTTTTAGGGATCGAAAGAAACGGCGTCCCCTTGTCTTTAACGCTGATACCGGATACAAAGCCGGTGGGAAAAGATAAAACGGTAGGTTTTGCAGGCATAATACCGAAAGTGCTACCGCTGCCTGACGAATATAAGACGATTCGCCAGTATGGGCCGTTCCCTGCGTTATATCAGGCTGGGGACAAAACCTGGCAGCTAATGCGGCTGACGGTCAATATGCTGGGTAAATTAATCACCGGTGATGTAAAGCTGAACAATCTGAGTGGCCCGATTTCCATTGCACAGGGAGCAGGGGCGTCAGCAGGGGTTGGGTTTGTGTATTATATGATGTTTCTGGCGTTGATTAGTGTCAATCTAGGGATCATCAACCTATTCCCATTACCGGTATTAGATGGTGGGCATCTCCTCTTCCTGGCGATAGAAAAGCTGAAGGGTGGGCCGGTTTCTGAGCGAGTACAGGACTACAGTTATCGCATTGGTTCGATTGTGTTGATACTGCTAATGGGTCTTGCACTTTTCAATGATTTTTCTCGCCTTTAGGGGCGGGGACAGGTTAGGAAGAACGCATAACAACGATGGCGATGAAAAAGTTGCTCATAGCGTCGCTGCTGTTTGGCAGCGCCACCGTATACGGTGCAGACGGGTTCGTAGTGAAAGATATTCATTTCGAAGGCCTGCAACGAGTCGCCGTCGGTGCGGCGTTACTCAACATGCCGGTTCGCGTAGGCGATACCGTCTCTGATGATGATATCAGTAATACCATCCATGCCTTATTTGCCACCGGCAACTTCGAGGATGTTCGCGTACTGCGCGATGGTGATACGCTGATTGTTCAGGTTAAGGAACGCCCTACCATTGCCAGCATCACTTTCTCCGGCAACAAGTCGGTGAAAGAGGACATGCTCAAGCAAAACCTGGAGGCTTCTGGCGTCCGGGTTGGTGAAGCACTCGACCGCACCACCTTATCCAGCATTGAAAAAGGGTTAGAAGACTTCTACTACAGCGTCGGTAAATACAGTGCCTCGGTAAAAGCGGTTGTGACGCCGTTGCCACGTAACCGTGTTGACCTGAAGCTGGTGTTCGCTGAAGGGGTTTCCGCCACGATCCAGCAAATCAATATTGTTGGCAACCATGCTTTCACCAACGATGAACTGATCTCACGCTTCCAATTGCGTGATGAAGTGCCATGGTGGAACGTGGTTGGCGATCGTAAATACCAGAAGCAGAAACTGGCGGGTGACCTTGAAATCCTGCGCAGCTTCTATCTGGACCGCGGTTATGCCCGTTTTAATATTGATTCGACGCAGGTCAGCCTGACGCCGGACAAAAAAGGGATTTATATCACCATCAACATTACGGAAGGCGATCAGTATAAGCTTTCAGGCGTGGTGGTGAATGGCAACCTGGCAGGTCATTCGGCGGAAGTTGCCCAGTTGACCAAAATTGAGCCAGGTGAACTGTATAGCGGCAGCAAAGTGACCAAAATGGAAGACAACATCAAGAAGATGTTGGGCCGTTATGGTTATGCCTACCCGCGTGTACAGACTCAGCCAGAAATCAACGATACGGATAAAACCGTGAAGTTGCTGGTTAACATCGACGCGGGCAACCGTTTCTATGTTCGTCGCATCAAGTTTGAAGGCAACGATACCAGCAAGGATGCCGTACTGCGTCGCGAAATGCGCCAGATGGAAGGTGCATGGCTGGGTAACGATCAGGTTGAGCAGGGTAAAGATCGCCTGAACCGCCTGGGTTACTTCGAAACTGTAGATGTAGAAACCCAGCGTGTACCGGGGACCCCGGATCAGGTTGATGTCGTCTACAAGGTGAAAGAACGTAACACCGGTACGCTGAACTTTGGTGTCGGTTATGGTACAGAGAGTGGCGTCAGCTTCCAGGCGGGCGTGCAGCAGGACAACTGGCTGGGTACGGGTTACTCCGTTGGTATCAACGGTACCAAGAACGATTACCAGACCTATGCAGAGCTGTCGGTCACCAACCCGTACTTCACCGTTGATGGTGTCAGTTTGGGTGGCCGCGTCTTCTATAATGACTTTAAGGCCAATAACGCCGATCTGTCAGATTATACCAACAGCAGCTATGGTGTAGACGGCACGCTGGGCTTCCCAATCAACGAGAACAACTCGTTGCGCGCTGGTTTGGGTTATGTTCATAACTCCCTGTCGCAAATGAAGCCGCAGGTCGCCATGTGGCGTTATCTGGACTCAGTCGGTGAAAACCCAGATTTGGTGAATCGCGCTAGTTATACGGCGAATGATTTCCCGCTGACGCTGGGTTGGACTTACAACAATCTGGACCGCGGTTATTTCCCGACGTCGGGTAACCGTACCACGCTGAATGGCAAGGTTGTTGCACCGGGTTCCGACAACTCGTACTACAAATTCACGTTGGATAGCACGCAATACTTGCCAATAGACGACGATGCTACCTGGGTCATGCTGGGCCGTGGTCGCGTGGGTTATGCCGACGGTCTTGGCGGCAAAGAGATGCCATTCTATGAGAACTTCTATGCGGGTGGTTCAAGCACCGTGCGTGGCTTCCAGTCCAATACTATTGGTCCAAAAGCGGTTTACTACAACTCCAACTCGTATACCTGTAATGATGCGCCGGGTAGCAGCGTGCCGCAGGTTATCTGTAATTCCGGCGATGCGGTTGGTGGTAACGCCATGGCTGTTGCCAGCCTGGAGCTGATTACACCGACGCCGTTTATCAGCGAGAAATATGCCAACTCGGTGCGTACTTCAGTGTTTATGGATGCGGGTACGGTATGGGATACTAAGTGGCAGAATACTAGCCAGACACGTATGTTCGATATTCCGGATTACAGTAAAGCGAGCAATATTCGCGTGTCCGTAGGTCTTGCCGTGCAATGGATGTCACCGTTGGGGCCGTTGGTGTTCTCTTATGCTGACCCGATCAAGAAATACGATGGTGACAAGTCTGAGCAATTCCAGTTTAACATTGGTAAAACCTGGTAACGGGTTTCACTTCTGGGCATAAGCAGTCAAAAAGAATCGCAAGTGCCAGACTGGCATCAAAGCAAAGGGAGAGGATTCTCATTGTGTTGCGTGCAGGTCTGGCAGATTGTGTACTTCAAAGTGTCGTGTGACACAAACGGGTGATGGTAAGGAGTTTATAGTGAAAAAGTGGTTGTGTGCCGCAGGCCTCGGTTTAGCAATGGCTGCTTCAGCAGGCGTTCAGGCAGCTGACAAGATTGCTGTCGTTAACGTTTCCAGTATTTTCCAACAGTTGCCAGCACGTGAAGCCGTGGCTAAACAACTGGAAGGCGAGTTTAAAGGCCGCGCGAGCGAACTCCAGAATATGGAACGCGATCTGCAGACCAAAATGCAGAAACTGCAGCGTGACGGTTCTACCATGAAAGCGAGCGATCGTGCCAAAATGGAAAAAGATGTGATGGCACAGCGCGAGCAGTTCTCTCAGAAAGCTCAGGCTTTTGAGCAGGACAACCGTCGCCGCCAGATGGAAGAGCGTAACAAAATCCTGGGTCGTATTCAGGATGCCGTGAAAGCCGTTGCCAGCAAAGAAGGTTATGACGTAGTGATCGACGCTAATGCGGTTGCTTACGCAGGCACTTCTAAAGACATCACTGCTGATGTGCTGAAACAGGTTAAATAACAACATGTCTTCGATTCGACTGGCTGATTTAGCACAGCAGTTGGATGCACAATTGCACGGTGATGGCGATATTGCCATCACCGGCATTGCTTCTATGCATTCTGCACAGGCTGGCCAAATCACATTTTTGTCAAACAGCCGCTATCAAGAACAACTGGCTTCTTGCCTGGCGAGTGCCGTTGTTTTGACCGCTGCAGATTTACCACACTGTCGTTCTGCGGCATTGGTGGTTAAGAACCCTTATCTGACTTATGCGCGTATGGCGCAATTGATGGATACCACGCCGGCACCTGCAGTGGATATCGCGCCTAGTGCGGTGATTTCCCCAGAAGCTCGGCTTGGGCAAAATGTTGCCATTGGGGCAAATGCGGTTATTGAGTCCGGTGCAGAACTTGGCGATAACGTGGTTATCGGCCCTGGCTGTTTTATCGGCAAACACGCACGCATTGGTGCGGGTACGCGTTTGTGGGCAAATGTTACGATTTATCATGAGGTTGAAATTGGCCAGCGCTGCCTGATCCAATCCGGAACGGTAATTGGTGCTGATGGTTTTGGCTATGCTAACGAGCATGGCAACTGGATCAAGATCCCACAGTTGGGCACGGTGATCATCGGCGATCGTGTCGAGATCGGCGCTTGTACCACCATCGATCGCGGCGCGTTGGATAACACTGTGATTGGGAATGGTGTTATCATTGATAACCAGTGCCAGATTGCGCATAACGTAGTAATTGGCGACAATACCGCGGTTGCTGGTGGTGTGATTATGGCTGGCAGCCTGAAAATCGGCCGCTATTGCCAGATTGGTGGGGCCAGTGTGATCAATGGCCATATGGAGATCGCTGACAAGGTTGTTGTCACCGGTATGGGAATGGTTATGCGACCAATTACCGAACCTGGGGTATACTCCTCGGGCATTCCGTTACAACCCAATAAAGTTTGGCGTAAAACCGCTGCGTTGGTGATGAATATCGATGAGATCAGCAAGCGTTTAAAAGCTGTCGAACGAAAAGTCGGAAAAGACTAATCACCCCCGCCGGCCCTACTGGGTACACATCGAAACGCGTTGGCCTTAAAGCCAAAAGCGCAAAGAGTTGTTAATTTGCGGCCTGCATGATGATCTCCTTTTTGGGGTCAACGCAGGCCGTGTTGTTGATGCCATCAGTTTTTAGAGACAGGAAGAGTATTTTGACTACTGACACTCATACTCTGGATATTGCAGAAATTTTGGAACTGCTTCCTCACCGTTACCCATTCTTGCTGGTTGACCGTGTACTGGAGTTTGAAGAGCACAAATATCTGCGTGCAGTGAAAAACGTCTCTGTTAATGAGCCGTTTTTCCAGGGGCATTTCCCTGGTAAACCGATTTTCCCTGGCGTGTTGATTCTGGAAGCGATGGCGCAAGCCACGGGCATTCTGGCATTCAAGAGCGTAGGTAAACTGGAACCGGGCGAATTGTATTATTTTGCAGGTATTGATGAAGCTCGCTTCAAGCGTCCTGTGGTGCCAGGTGATCAGATGATCATGGAAGTCACTTTCGAAAAAACCCGCCGTGGCCTGACGCGCTTTAAAGGCGTGGCGACCGTTGACGGAAAAATTGTCTGCGAAGCAACCATGATGTGTGCCCGCAGCCGGGAGGCATAATCCGTGATTGATAAAACCGCCTTTATTCATCCTAGCGCGATCGTTGAAGAGGGTGCCGTTATCGGCGCTGGTGCGCAGATCGGTCCTTTCTGCTACGTCGGCTCCCAGGTGGAAATCGGCGCGGGTACGGTACTGAAATCTCACGTGGTGGTGAACGGTATCACTAAGATCGGCCGTGATAATCAGATTTATCAGTTCGCCTCCATTGGCGAAGTAAATCAGGATCTGAAATATGCCGGTGAACCAACGCGTGTTGAGGTTGGCGATCGTAACCGTATTCGCGAAAGCGTGACTATCCATCGTGGTACTGCGCAGGACTCGGGCCTGACCAAAGTGGGCAATGATAACCTGCTGATGGTTAACGTACACATTGCCCATGATTGCGTGGTCGGTAATTCCTGTGTGCTTGCCAACAATGCGACGCTGGCGGGCCACGTAAAGATTGACGACTACGCCATTATCGGTGGCATGACCGCTATCCACCAGTTCTGCGTCATTGGCGCTCATGTGATGGTGGGGGGTTGTTCCGGTGTGGCTCAGGACGTACCTCCTTTTGTTATCGCACAAGGCAACCACGCGACGCCGTTCGGGGTTAACGCCGTAGGGCTGAAACGCCGTGGTTTCGATAAAGATGAAATGCAGGCAATTCGTAACGCCTACAAAATCCTTTATCGCAGTGAAAAAACGTTGGATGAAGCCAAATCAGAAATCGAAACCCTGGCGCAAGAGCAGCCAGTGGTGCAGCAGTTCCTCGATTTCTTTAGCCGTTCCACCCGCGGGATTATTCGCTGATTTATGCCAAATCGTCCATTGACTATCGGATTGGTCGCCGGGGAAACCTCTGGTGATATTCTTGGCGCCGGGTTAATCCGCGCGCTTAAGGTGCAGCATCCAGAAGCCCGTTTTGTTGGCGTGGCAGGCCCGTTGATGCAGGCCGAAGGGTGTGAAGCCTGGTACGAAATGGAAGAGCTGGCGGTAATGGGAGTGGTAGAGGTTCTTGAGCGTTTGCCACGCCTGTTGAAGATCCGCAAGGATCTTACCCGCCGGTTCAGTGAGCTGGTACCTGACGTATTTGTGGGTATCGATGCACCAGACTTCAATATCACGTTGGAAGGCCGCCTGAAAAAGCGCGGTATCCGCACCATTCACTATGTCAGCCCGTCTGTCTGGGCCTGGCGTCAAAAGCGCGTTTTCAAAATTGGTAAAGCGACCGACCTGGTGTTGGCGTTTCTCCCTTTCGAAAAAGCGTTTTACGATCGTTTCAACGTTCCCTGCCGCTTTATCGGCCACACCATGGCTGATGCGATGCCGCTGCAGCCGGATAAACTGGCCGCACGCGCTACGCTAGGGATTGCCCCTGAGGCACGTTGCCTGGCGCTGCTGCCCGGCAGCCGTGGTGCCGAAGTAGAAATGTTGAGCGGTGATTTCCTCAAGACTGCGCAGCTGTTGCGTACTCACTATCCAAACCTGGAAGTGGTAGTGCCTTTGGTGAATGCCAAGCGCCGTGAGCAGTTCGAGCGCATCAAGGCCGAAGTGGCACCGGAACTGACGGTGCATTTGCTGGACGGCAAAGGGCGCGAAGCCATGATCGCCAGCGATGCCGCCCTGTTAGCCTCTGGTACCGCAGCGCTGGAATGCATGCTGGCGAAGTGCCCGATGGTCGTGGGTTACCGCATGAAACCCTTTACCTACTGGGTGGCGAAGCGGTTGGTGAAAACCCCGTATGTTTCGTTACCAAACCTGCTGGCGGGGCGTGAAATCGTGCCCGAACTGCTGCAACACGACTGCGTGCCGGATAAGCTGGCTGCGGCACTGTTGCCGTTGCTGGAAGAGAGCCCGCAAGCTGAGCAACTGAAGCAGACTTTCCTTGAACTGCATCTGAGTATTCGCTGTGGCGCTGATGAGCAGGCCGCTCAGGCGGTGTTGGAGCTGGCAAAAGCATGATTGAACCCTTTGTTTATCCTGTCGCCCGGTTGATTGCCGGTGTGGATGAAGTGGGCCGCGGCCCGCTGGTTGGTGCGGTAGTGACTGCGGCAGTGATCCTCGATCCGGCAAGGCCGATCGTTGGCCTGGCCGATTCCAAAAAACTCAGCGAGAAGCGCCGCGAAGCGTTGTACGAAGAGATCGTGGAAAAGGCGTTATCCTGGAGCCTGGGGCGCGCTGAGCCGGAAGAGATTGATCGGTTGAATATTCTGCATGCCACCATGCTGGCGATGCAGCGTGCGGTGGCTGGTTTGCCCCTCGCGCCCGACATGGTATTGATTGACGGTAATCGCTGCCCCAGCTTGCCGATGCGTTCGCAGGCGGTGGTTAAAGGGGATAGCCGAGTGGCAGAGATCAGCGCGGCATCCATCCTGGCGAAAGTGACACGCGATCGCGAAATGGCCGAACTGGATCGGGTATTCCCAGAGTACGGTTTTGCCCAGCATAAAGGCTACCCTACCGCTTTCCATCTCGAAAAGCTGGCAGTATTGGGGGCCACTCAGCACCATCGCCGCAGTTTCGCGCCGGTAAGACGCGCACTGGAACTGTAGTAGTCTTGCAAGCAAAGAGTTAACCTCGGCCCACTAAGCTGGGCCCTACACCTTGGTATCTCGATATGGCCGAACCTCGTTTTATCCACCTGCGCGTTCATAGTGACTACTCCATGATTGATGGACTAGCCAAGATCGGCCCGTTGGTGAAAAAAACTGCCGAACTTGCCATGCCCGCCTTGGCGGTCACCGATTTCACCAACTTATGTGGTTTGGTGAAATTTTATGGTAGTGCGCACGGTGCCGGGATCAAACCGATCATCGGTGCGGATTTCCATGTGCAGAGCGAGGTGCTGGGTGATGAATTGGCGCAACTTACCGTGCTGGCGACCAATAACCAAGGTTATCAAAACCTGACTCTGTTGATCTCTAATGCCTATCAGCGTGGTTACGGTGCTGCTGGTCCAATTATTGACCGCGATTGGCTGATCGAACACCGTGAAGGGTTAATTCTCCTTTCCGGTGGGCGCATGGGTGACGTAGGCAAATTTTTGCTGCGCGGTAATCAGGCGCAGGTTGATCAATGTCTGGCGTTTTATCAGGAATATTTCCCCGATAGCTACTATCTGGAACTGATCCGCACCGGTCGCCCAGACGAAGAGAACTATCTGCATGCCGCCGTAGCGCTGGCTACCGAGCGCGGTTTGCCGGTAGTGGCCACCAACGATGTCCGTTTTCTGGTGGAAGACGACTTCGATGCGCATGAAATCCGCGTGGCGATCCACGATGGTTTTACGCTCGACGATCCCAAACGCCCGCGTAACTACAGCCCGCAGCAGTTTATGCGCAGTGAAGACGAGATGTGTGAGCTGTTTGCCGATATCCCCGAGGCACTGCTCAACAGCGTCGAAATCGCCAAACGCTGTAACGTTACCATTCGCCTTGGCGAATACTTCCTGCCGCAGTTTCCTACCGGTGAAATGACCACCGAAGATTTCCTGGTCGCCAAATCCAAAGAAGGGCTGGAACAACGTCTCGAATTCCTGTTCCCTGATCCAGAAGTGCGCGCTCAACGCCGCCCAGAATACGATGAACGTCTGGACATTGAGCTGAAAGTGATCAACCAGATGGGCTTCCCTGGCTACTTCCTGATCGTTATGGAGTTCATCCAGTGGTCGAAAGATAACGATGTGCCGGTAGGGCCAGGGCGTGGTTCCGGTGCGGGTTCGCTGGTGGCCTATGCGCTGAAAATTACCGATCTGGATCCGCTGGAGTTTGACCTGCTGTTCGAACGGTTCCTGAACCCGGAACGTGTATCGATGCCCGATTTCGACGTCGATTTCTGCATGGAAAAACGCGATCTGGTGATTGAACATGTGGCAGACATGTATGGCCGTGAGGCGGTATCGCAGATCATCACCTTTGGTACCATGGCAGCGAAAGCGGTAATCCGTGATGTGGGCCGCGTATTGGGCCACCCTTATGGCTTTGTTGACCGTATCTCCAAGCTGGTGCCACCCGATCCGGGGATGACGCTGGAAAAGGCCTTTGCCGCTGAACCGCAACTGCCAGAAATTTATGAGGCAGACGAAGAAGTCAGGGCGCTGATCGACATGGCGCGTAAGCTGGAAGGGGTGACGCGTAACGCCGGCAAGCATGCGGGTGGGGTGGTGATCGCACCGACCAAGATTACTGATTTCGCGCCGTTGTATTGTGATGCTGAAGGTAACCACCCGGTTACCCAGTTCGATAAAAACGACGTGGAATATGCTGGGCTGGTGAAGTTCGACTTCCTTGGCCTGCGCACCTTGACCATCATCGATTGGGCGTTGGCGATGATCAACGCTCGCCGCGCCAAGACCGGGCTGGAACCGATCGATATCGCCGCTATTCCGCTGGATGACAAACCAAGCTTCGACATGCTACAGCGTTCGGAAACCACGGCGGTATTCCAGCTTGAATCGCGCGGCATGAAAGACCTGATCAAGCGCCTGAAGCCTGACTGTTTCGAAGATATGATCGCACTGGTGGCGCTGTTTCGCCCAGGCCCTTTGCAGTCGGGCATGGTAGATAACTTTATCGACCGTAAGCACGGGCGCGAAGCCATTTCCTATCCTGATATCCAGTGGCAGCATGAGTCGCTGAAACCGGTACTGGAGCCGACCTACGGCATCATCCTGTATCAAGAGCAGGTGATGCAGATTGCCCAGGTGCTGGCGGGTTACACGCTGGGCGGTGCGGACATGCTGCGCCGTGCGATGGGTAAAAAGAACCCGGTCGAAATGGCTAAACAGCGCGGCGGGTTTGAAGATGGTGCTAAATCGCGCGGTATCGATGGGGAACTGTCGGTAAAAATCTTCGATCTGGTAGAGAAGTTCGCCGGTTACGGCTTCAATAAATCCCACTCAGCCGCTTATGCGCTGGTGTCGTACCAGACGCTGTGGCTGAAGGCCCACTATCCGGCCGAATTTATGGCCGCGGTTATGACCGCCGATATGGATAACACCGATAAGGTGGTTGGGTTGGTGGATGAGTGCTGGCGCATGGGGCTGAAAATCCTGCCGCCGGATATCAACAGCGGGCAATACCATTTCCACGTCAATGACGAAGGCGAGATCGTTTACGGTATCGGCGCGATCAAGGGCGTGGGGGAAGGGCCGATTGAGGCGATTATCGAGGCGCGTAACAGTGGCGAACAAGGGTACTTCAAAGATCTGTTCGATCTGTGCGCGCGCTCCGATGTCAAAAAGCTGAATCGCCGTATTCTGGAAAAACTGATCATGTCCGGGGCGTTCGATCGCCTGGGGCCGCACCGTGCTGCGCTGATGCATTCGCTGGGCGATGCGCTGAAAGCGGCCGATCAGCATGCCAAAGCCGAAGCGATTGGCCAGGCAGATATGTTTGGCGTGCTGGCAGAGGCACCAGAGCAGGTGGAGCAGTCTTACGCCAACGTACCGCTCTGGCAGGAACAGGTGGTGCTGGATGGTGAGCGTGAAACGCTGGGGCTCTATCTTACCGGCCATCCGATCACCCAGTATTTGAAAGAAATCGAACGCTATGCCGGTGGCCAGCGTTTGAAAGATATGCACCCGACGGAACGGGGTAAGATGACGACCGCCGTTGGGCTGGTAATTGCCGCCCGGGTTATGGTGACCAAACGGGGCAATCGTATCGGCATTTGTACGCTGGATGACCGTTCTGGCCGCCTGGAAGTGATGTTATTCACCGAAGCGTTGGAAAAATACCAGCATTTGTTGGAAAAAGACCGTATCCTGATCGCCACTGGACAGGTCAGCTTTGATGACTTCAGCGGTGGGCTTAAAATGATGGTCCGCGAGTTAATGGATATCAGTGAAGCCCGTGAAAAATACGCCCGTGGGCTTGCTATCTCGCTGACGGACAGGCAAATTGATGACCAGCTTTTGAACCGTCTCCGCCAGTCGTTGGAACCCCATCGATCGGGGACGATTCCAGTGCATCTCTACTATCAACGGGAAGATGCACGAGCCAGGCTGCGCTTTGGCGCAACCTGGCGCGTGACGCCGACCGACCGCTTGTTGATAGATTTGCGGACCCTGGTAGGTAATGAGCAGGTGGAACTGGAATTTGACTAAAATAGGAATGCTATGAGTCTGAATTTTCTTGATTTTGAACAGCCGATTGCAGAGCTGGAAGCGAAAATTGACTCGCTGACTGCAGTCAACCGTCAAGACGAAAAATTAGATATTAATCTGGACGAAGAGGTTCAGCGCCTGCGTGAAAAGAGCGTTGAGTTGACGCGCAAGATTTTTTCCGATCTTGGGGCCTGGCAGATTGCCCAATTGGCACGCCACCCGCGCCGCCCTTATACGCTGGATTATATCGCACACATCTTTACCGACTTTGAAGAACTGGCTGGCGATCGTGCCTATGCCGATGACAAAGCCATCGTCGGTGGTATCGCACGGCTGGATGGCCGCCCGGTGATGATCATTGGTCATCAGAAAGGGCGCGAAACCAAAGAGAAAATCCGTCGCAACTTCGGCATGCCTGCGCCAGAAGGCTATCGCAAAGCGTTGCGCCTGATGGAAATGGCTTCTCGCTTCAAACTGCCACTGATTACCTTCATCGACACCCCAGGGGCTTATCCGGGTGTAGGTGCAGAAGAACGTGGTCAATCTGAAGCGATCGCCCGCAACCTGCGCGAAATGTCCCGCCTGAATATCCCGGTGATCTGCACCGTGATCGGCGAAGGCGGTTCTGGCGGTGCGCTGGCTATCGGCGTTGGCGATAAAGTGAATATGCTGCAATACAGCACCTATTCGGTGATCTCGCCTGAAGGTTGTGCCTCAATTCTGTGGAAAAGCGCCGACAAAGCGCCGATTGCCGCAGAAGCGATGGGCATTACCGCACCGCGCCTGAAAGAGCTGAAACTGATCGATTCGGTGATCCCAGAACCTCTGGGTTCTGCGCATCGTGACGTACCGGCAATGGCCGCTTCATTGAAAGCGCAGTTGCTGGCGGATCTGGCGGATCTGGATGGTTTCAATAACGAAGAATTGCTCAACCGCCGTTATCAGCGTTTGATGAACTACGGCTACTGCTGAGTTTGTCAGCGCTACAAGAAACCGCCTGCCCAGGCGGTTTTTTTACGCCTGTCATTCGTGGTTTAGGATGAGCAGGGTACACTCAGTCAGTTTTTCATGTTGTTATATACTCGTCATACTTCAAGTTGCATGGGTATTGGCTGCGTCCGCTCACGCCGGTCACATAGTGGTTTATGCTTCTGGCGACTCTCGGACTTGCCGCCTGCATGCAACTCGAATTATTTAGAGTATAAGCCTTTGTAGTTAACTGACAGGAGCAGCCCGATGAATATCATCGCGATCATGAGCCCGATGGGTGTTTATTACAAAGATGAACCTATCCGCGAGCTCCACACCGCATTGGCCTCCATGGGTTTCCAACTGGTGTATCCGAAAGACAGCGGCGATCTGCTGAAGCTGATTGAACACAACGCGCGTATCTGCGGAGTGGTGTTCGACTGGGACGATTACAGCCTTGAGCTGTGCAGTGAAATCAACGATCTCAATGAATATCTGCCGCTGTATGCATTTATCAACACCCATTCCACTTTCGATGTCAGCCTGCATGAAATGCGCATGGTGCTGTAT
>JBAQHZ010000297.1:0-7043 GCA_049288585.1 Chania sp. | reverse complement strand
GCCGTCTGCTGGGGCGCTTCCAGAAAAGCGAAATCCTCAGCGTGAAAGGCAAGTACATCACCATCGAAAATGCCGATGCGCTGTCACTACTGGCCGGCACAGGTACGTCGCAAATTAACGTATCCGTCAGCGCATGATCCCCATCAGGCCAATAATTTGCTGAAATTATTGGCCTGACACTTCTCTGCCGCTGTCCTGTTTCCCAATGTTGAGTTACTCTGTAATTGCACAGACTGTTGATCTACAGCTGTAAGACGGAGGCCCTATGGCGAAGTATCAGAATCTTCTGGTGGCTATTGACCCCAATCAGGACGATCAACCGGCGCTTCGCCGGGCGGTTTACCTGGTAAAGCGGAATGGCGGGCGTATCAAGGCCTTCCTTCCTATCTATGACTTCTCTTACGAAATGACCACCCTGCTTTCACCTGACGAACGCACTGCCATGCGGCAAGGGGTGATCAACCAACGCGCAGCGTGGATTAAAGAGCAGTGCCGTTTTTACCTTGAAGACGGCGTCCCGATTGAAGTCAAAGTGGTATGGCACAATCGCCCTTACGAAGCCATTATTCAGGAAGTGTTGAGTAGCAATCACGATTTGCTGCTGAAAATGGCGCACCAGCACGATCGGTTAGAATCGCTGATTTTTACCCCAACCGACTGGCATCTGCTGCGAAAATGCCCTTGCCCGGTATGGATGGTGAAAGATCAACCTTGGCCGGAAGGCGGTAAAGCGTTGGTTGCCGTCAACCTTTCCAGCGAAGAACCGTATCACGATCCGCTGAATATCCGCTTGGTGCAGCAAACCCTCGAGCTCGCAGAAAACGTCAACCAAACCGAAGTCCACCTGGTGGGGGCCTACCCGGTTACCCCGATCAATATCGCCATCGAACTGCCGGATTTTGACCCGAGCGTTTATAACGACGCTATTCGCGGGCAACATCTGATCGCCATGAAGGCGCTAAGACAAAAATTCCATATCAAAGAAGAGTTCACGCACGTTGAGAAAGGCTTGCCGGAAGAGGTGATCCCGGATTTGGCCGAACATCTACAAGCCGGTGTGGTGGTATTAGGTACGCTTGGGCGCACCGGGATATCTGCCGCTTTTATCGGCAATACCGCAGAACATGTGATCGACCAACTGAAATGCGACCTGCTGGTGCTGAAGCCAGATGACTTCAACTGCCCGATCGAGGTGGATGAAGATGATGAGCATGACGACGAAGATTAAAACACAACGTCTTTGAGATATAAAAACAGGGCCGAGAAGCCTAATGCTTGTCAGTTGAGGCTAACCAGTTCCCTCTCCCTTGGGGGAGAGGGTTAGGGTGAGGGGATGAACACCGCACTACAAGCCCCTCACCCCGACCCTCTCCCACGGGGAGAGGGGCGACGCCTCTAGCAATTGCGCATAATTATGCAGTTTTGCGCTTAACTGACCGACATTAGGCGGAAAGGCCCTGTTTTTTATGCAGGTGCAGAACTTACAGTTCGACCACGTCGAAACGCACGTCTGGGTTGACGTCTGCGTCGTAATCCACTTCTTCCAGGCCAAAACCGAACAGGCGCAGGAACTCTTGCTTGTAACCCGTGTAATCGGTCAGCTCGCTCAGGTTTTCCGAAGTGATTGACGGCCACAGATCGCGGCACGCCTGCTGCACATCGTCACGCAGCTCCCAGTCATCCATACGGATACGGGCATGATCGTCCAGCGGTAGATCGTCACCGTACAGGCGCGTATGCATCAGGCGCGAAACCTGCTCGATACAGCCTTCGTGAATACCCTTCTCTTTCATGATCTTGAAGGCCATGGAGATATACAGCGGCATCACTGGGATCGCAGAAGAAGCCTGGGTCACCACCGATTTCAGCACCGCCACGTGAGCAGTACCGCCTTTGCCAGACAGATCGCCGCGAATAGCGGTGGCTGCACGATCCAAATCTTCTTTAGCGCGGCCCAGCGTGCCATGCCAGTAGATTGGCCAAGTCAGATCGGTACCGATATAGGAGTAAGCGACTGATTTAGCTCCTTCAGCCAGAACCCCGGCCTCTTCCAGCGCAGACATCCACAGTTCCCAATCCTGCCCACCCATCACGGTGATAGTGTTCTGGATCTCTTCTTCCGTCGCCGGTTCAACGGTGGCGGTGATGATCTGATCTTTATTGGTGTCGATTGCGGTGGTGGTATACACCTCGCCGATCGGTTTCAACGCGGAGCGCACGACTTCGCCGGTCTCCGGCATTTTACGCACTGGCGAAGCCAGTGAGTAAACCACCAGATCGATCTGGCCCAGATCGGCTTTGATCAGCTCAATCACTTTGGCACGGCATTCGTTGGAGAAGGCGTCACCGTTAATGCTCTTGGCGTATAACCCCTCTTCTTTGGCAGCTTTGTCAAAGGCGGCCGAGTTATACCAGCCAGCGGTTGCCGTTTTGCTTTCCGTACCTGCTTTTTCAAAAAACACGCCGATGGTAGCGGCACCGCTGCCAAATGCGGTAGCAATACGGGAAGCCAGACCATAACCAGTGGAGGCACCGATCACCAATACGCGCTTAGGACCATTAGCAATGGTGCCTTGTGCTTTGGTGTGGGCAATCTGACGACGAACATTGGCTTCACAACCCACCGGATGAGTGGTGGTACAGATAAAGCCGCGAACCTTAGGTTTGATAATCATAATGGGTCTAGGATCCGTTAAATGGATGAAATCGGGACATAAGATACCTCATTGTGCCCCTTTATGGTGATCTGATGTGTTGAATTGCACAAACGTTGAACTGATTTTATTAAATTAAGCACAAAAATCACGATAGATAGTGAGCATTGGTCACCATTATGACAAAAAAAAGCACGGATTTTCGCCCGTGCTTTTACCATGCGGTTCTCGATTACAGCGCGCGCAGGATCGCTTCCACGCTGGCTTTGGCATCGCCAAACAGCATCTGGGTGTTCTCTTTAAAGAACAGCGGGTTCTGCACACCGGCGTAACCGGTATTCATCGAGCGTTTGAACGCAATCACGTTTTGCGCTTTCCACACTTCCAGCACTGGCATACCGGCGATTGGGCTACGCGGGTCTTCCAACGCTGCCGGGTTCACCGTATCGTTAGCGCCGATCACCAGCACGGTGTCGGTATCAGGGAAATCATCGTTGATTTCGTCCATTTCCAGCACCACGTCGTACGGCACTTTGGCTTCCGCCAGCAGTACGTTCATGTGGCCTGGTAAACGGCCCGCAACCGGGTGAATACCGAAACGCACTTTGATACCGCGAGCGCGCAATTTCTCGGTAATCTCTGCCACCGGATACTGTGCCTGCGCTACCGCCATACCATAACCTGGGGTGATGATTACTGACGTTGAGTTCTTCAACTGTTCAGCGACTTCTTCCGCCGTGGTTTCACGGTATTCGCCCATCTCTTCTGCGTTGCCGGTAGAGGAACCATCGGTACCGAAACCGCCAGCGATCACGCTGATAAACGAACGGTTCATCGCCTTACACATGATGTAAGACAGGATCGCACCGGAAGAACCGACCAGCGCACCGGTCACGATCAGCAGGTCGTTGCTCAACATGAAACCTGCTGCCGCCGCTGCCCACCCGGAATAGGAGTTGAGCATCGACACCACCACCGGCATATCTGCACCGCCGATCGAGGCCACCAAGTGCCAGCCGAAGCCAAGCGCGATAACCGTCATGATCAATAGGGCAAACACTTCCCACCCTACGCTGTTGGTACGCACGAACAGCACCATCAGCAGGAAGGAAACCACGATCGCCGCCAGATTCAGCTTGTGACGATGAGGCAGCGTCAACGGCTTGGAAGAGATAATGCCGCGCAGCTTGCCGAATGCCACGATAGAACCGGTAAAGGTGACCGCACCGATGAAGATGCCGAGGAACACTTCGGTAAGATGGATATTCTCCATCACCGGCTCCATTGGCGCACCGTGATCCAGATAGCTGTTGAAGCCCACCAGAACCGCCGCCAGACCCACGAAGCTGTGCAGCACTGCCACCAGTTCTGGCATTTCGGTCATTTCGACCTTCTTTGCCAGATAGATACCGATCGAACCACCGATGATCATCGCGATAATGATCCAACCCACGTTGCCGGAGTGCGGCCCGAGGATGGTGGCAATCAGCGCGATCGCCATCCCGGCGACGCCAAACAGGTTGCCCTGCTTCGACGTTTCATGGCGTGAAAGACCGGCCAGGCTGAAGATAAACAAAATAGCGGCAACAATGTATGCAGCTGTAACTAATCCACCAGACATTTGCTACCCCTTTAGTTTTTGCGGAACATTTTCAGCATGCGCTGAGTCACGGTGAAACCACCGAAAATGTTGATGCTGGCAATCAGCACGGCAATAAAGGAGAGGAAACTCACCCAACCGCCATGGCCAATCTGTAATAACGCACCGACCACAATAATCCCTGAGATCGCGTTAGTGACCGACATCAACGGGGTATGCAACGCATGGCTGACGTTCCAGACCACGTAGTAACCCACCACGCAGGCCAGTGCAAACACGGTAAAGTGTGACAGGAACTCTTGCGGTGCCGAGTTGGCGAACCAGCCAAACAGCACGATCGCCAGCGCGATCAGACCGTATTTCACCCAAGGTGAAGTCGGTTTCTTCTCTATTTTTTCCAACGGAGCCGCCTGAGCCTGTTTCGGCTGAGCGGAAACCTGAATTGGCGGTGCTGGCCAGGTCACTTCACCGTCACGTACCACGGTCACGCCACGGATTACGGTGTCTTCGAAATCGATATCGATCTCACCGTTCTTCTCTTTCGCCAACAGCTTCAACAGGTTAACCAGGTTGGTACCGTAAAGCTGTGAAGATTGCGTCGGCAAACGGCTTGGTAGATCGGTGTAACCGATGATCTTCACACCGTTGTCGGTCATGGTCACCTGGTCGGCAACGGTCAGTTCGCAGTTACCACCGGTTTGCGCTGCCAGATCGACAATCACACTGCCCGGTTTCATCGAAGCGACCATCTCTTTGGTAATCAGCTTCGGAGCGGGTTTACCCGGGATCAGCGCGGTGGTGACGATAATGTCCACTTCCTCCGCCTGGGCGGCAAACAGTGCCATCTCGGCCTTGATAAAGGCTTCTGACATCACTTTGGCATAGCCATCGCCGCTGCCCGCTTCTTCCTCAAAGTCCAGCTCGAGGAATTCTGCGCCCATACTCTGCACTTGCTCTTTCACTTCCGGACGAGTATCGAAGGCGCGCACGATGGCACCCATACTACCTGCGGCACCAATGGCGGCCAAACCCGCCACGCCAGCACCGATAATCATCACTTTCGCCGGTGGAACCTTGCCGGCTGCGGTGATCTGGCCGGTGAAGAAACGCCCGAACTCGTGTGCAGCTTCAACGATAGCGCGATAGCCTGCGATGTTGGCCATCGAACTCAACGCATCCAGAGACTGCGCACGTGAAATACGCGGCACGGAATCCATGGCCATAGCGGTGACATTACGCGCCGCAAGTTTTGCCATCAATTCCGGGTTTTGCGCAGGCCAGATAAAGCTGACCAACGTGCTCCCTTCACGCATTAACGCGATTTCGTCCTCTTGTGGCGCGTTAACTTTCAGAATCAGATCCGACTGCCACACGTCCGTGGTATCGGTAATTGTCGCTCCTGCTGTTTCATAAGCGACATCCTCAAAGCTTGCCAACTTGCCCGCCCCGCTTTCGATCGCGACGGTAAAGCCCAGTTTCAGCAATTGTTCTACCGTTTTCGGCGTTGCTGCAACACGGGCTTCATTGGCCAACCGTTCTCTTGGTACACCAATACGCATAATGTTCCCTTCTCACCTGTCTTTGATGATGTTTATTATCTTTCTACCCATAGCAATGGCACCAGCCAGACAAGGCTTTTTCTGTCCTTGTCTGCATGCAGATTAAGGTGCCATCTATAACCTACTGAAAATAGGGTCGATGATCCATAATTGCTTACGTTTACCGGTCAGTTTTTACATAAAAATTCACTTAAGGATATGACGAATCGCAATTTTGCGTGAAAAAGAGGCTGCAATAGCTCTTTTCATCACAGGTTTGTACCAATACTGCTCCCAACCACTTCCAGTCGGCGGCGGCTGGAAGAGCATAAAAGTTATTAAATTGTGAATAATTAACATTAATGAGATGAACCGCTTTATTATTGAAACTTATATCGAATTGGCGGCGTAACCGCTAAAGGATTCTGACACGGATTTGTCTCATATCATCAGATAAAATGCTGAGACATTTGCTGAGATGACATGTCATAATCTGCGGCTGAATGACACTTTATAAACGTTAATGCGCTAGGCGAAAGGATTTTTTATGAAGCTGAAGACCACGATCATCGCGTCAGCCTTGTTATCACTCACCGCGCTATCTGTGCATGCCGCGCAAGAGCTAACACCGGAAAAAGCAGCGGCGATTAAGCCGTTTGATCGCATCACGATTACCGGCCGTTTTAATGCTATCTATGAAGCTGCCGATGCCGTATCACGCCGTGCAGATAAACTGGGCGCCGACTCTTTCTACATTCAAGACCTTAACAGCAGCAACAACGGCGGCAACTGGCGAGTCACCGCAGACCTTTACCACAAAGATGCGCCAGAAGTGAGCAAAGAGAAAAAATACCGCGCTTTTGATGGTGTAAACGAACTGCCAAAAGACGAAGCTTTCCTGCTGGAACCTTACGATACCGTTAGCGTCAGCGGTTTCTACCGCAGCCAGCCAGACATTAACGACGCGATCGCTAAAGAAGCCAAGAAAAAAGGCGCGGCCTCATTCTTTATTGTGCGCCAGGTTGATACCAACCAGGGCGGCAACCAGTTCGTTACCGCCTATGTTTATAAAGCCGATGCTCCGAAACGTGTAGTGCAGAGCCCGGATGTCATTCCTGCCGATTCTGATGCAGGCCGAGCTGCGCTGGCAGCCGGTGGCGCAGAGGCAGCTAAAGTCGAAATTCCTGGCGTCGCCTCTTCTGCCTCACCAAGCCGTGATATTGGCCGTTTCTTCGAAACCCAATCTTCTAC
>JBAQHZ010000296.1:0-12633 GCA_049288585.1 Chania sp. | reverse complement strand
GTTCATATATGATACAGAAGCATAATATCGATATCGTAAATGAAAGTAAGAAGAAATTTAACTACACCGAGGATCAGTGGGTCGAATTCTTCCAGATGTATAAAGATATGGTCGATAACCATGTGATGCCTTCATCTAAATACTTTGCCTCTTTCGGCAAGAGCAATATGTATGAAATGAAGCCTTGGATTGCGGGTGAGTTTGCAGGCACCTATATGTGGAACTCCACCATTAAAAAATATTCCGATAACCTGAAGCCGCCAGCAAAACTGGAATTGGGTAATTACCCGATGCTGGAAGGCGCTACGGATGCCGGTCTGTTCTTTAAACCAGCTCAAATGTTCTCGATTGGTAAAAGCAGTAAGCATCCGCGTGAGGCTGCCATGCTGATTAACTTCTTGTTAAACAGCAAAGAGGGCGTTGAAGCACTGGGGCTGGAACGTGGTGTGCCACTGAGTAAAACTGCGGTTACCCAATTACGTGAAAGCGGTGTGATTAAAGATACCGATCCGGCCGTTTCTGGGTTGAATCTGGCTCTGTCTTTACCACATGCAATCAATGCTTCACCTTACTTCGATGATCCGCAGATTGTGGTGTTGTTCCAGGATGCCATCCAATCAATCGACTACGGTAAGAAGACGGTTAAAGAAACGGCGGCTGATTTCCAATCACAGGGTGACCGTATCCTGAAACGAGCAATGAGATAAAAATTGCTGATAATAACTCCACCATGATACGTGGTGGAGTTATTATAAAATAAATAATTTTAACTGGTTGTGAAATTATTTATTGATTCTCTGTTTCAAATGACGATGCATGTAATGCAATAGAGATTTAAATACTTTACCGTATAAATTAACGCTTCTTTAATAGTGGGAAGTCTTGCTTCGTCTACTTTGAAGGGTGAAAACACGTAATGCTTTACCTTGCTGGTAATCAGAAGGGCTAGATGTGTTTTTTTTAAGGTGAGATTAAACTAAGTATCTATACCCTTCATACTTCAAGTTGCTTGGGTGTTGGCTGCCCTCACTCACCCCAGTCACTTACTGGTGTAAGCTCCTGGGGATTCGCTCTGTTGCCGCCTACAAGCAACTCGAATTATTTTGGGTATATATAATTTACTCACTGTAGTTTTCAATACCTCTGGGACCTTTTTATTCTAGGGCATAGTTTCTTGTATAATTAAATTATAAGGGATGGAAATAATGAAATTAAAATTATTAACTCTGGCGATGGCATCAGTAATAAGTCTCAGTGCCGCTGCCGTATCAGTTGACTTACGACATGAGTTTATGGACACCGGCAAGGGTGATCATAAAAACCGTATGTTAGTTTCACATCGTTTTGCTAACGGCTTTGGCTTCTCTTTGGAAGCCAAATGGAAACAGGATTCATCAGATACCACGCCAGATAAACCTTTCCACGAGCAGGTCAGTAATGGTACTGAAGCAGTGGTCAGTTATCAGCAGAAACTGACGGATGAGTTCTCTTTACAGCCAGGTTTCTCGCTGGAATCCAACAGTAATAATAACGGTTACAGACCTTTCTTGCGCGCACAGTATAATTTGACCAAAGAACTGTATGTTGCGACCAGATACCGTTATGAGTACAAGCGTACCACTTCAAAAGGTTCTGATGCAGATGAAAAAACCAACCGTGGTGATTTCTGGTTAGGCTATACCTTCCTCAAGGATTGGCAGGCAGAATATAACTACGTCTATAAGAGTAGCAACAAAGTTATTTTCGATGATGGTAAAACAGATTACGAACATAACGTAAAACTGGCTTATAAGTGGGATAAAAACTGGAAGCCTTATATTGAAGTCGGTAACGTAAAACAAGACAGCCTGAACGATAATCGCCAGACTCGTTACCGCGTTGGTGTCTCTTACAGCTTCTAATTATACACGCAGGGCCGTTATTACCGCCTGATGTTGAGATACATCAGGCGGTTTCCCGATGCTATTGTGTTAAGGCAGCATCGGGATAAAACGCTTCAACTGCCTCATATTGCCTGCCGCACTGCGGAGCTTATGCTCAGCAGCTATCGCGGCGACACAGTGCTGAAGGGATCGTACCTTCAGGCTGCCATTCCTCATCATTCAGGCGTGCCAACAGCGCTTTACCGGCCTGAATACCAATCTCTTTGTGTGGTACCGTCATGGTGGTCAGCGGTGGTTGGCATACCTGGCTGACGTCGCTATTACCAAAGCCCACTACCGCCAACTGATCCGGCACTTTGATTCTGCGCCGCTGGCATTCATACAGCGCACCGCAGGCCAGCTCATCAGACGCACACACCAAGGCATCCAGTTCAGGCCAGGCCAGCAGGAATTCTGGCAGTTGCTGTGCGCCGGTGCTAAAACTGGCCGGTTGTGCAGCGTTGATCACCCGGTGTGGTGACATGTGATTGCGTAATAATGCTTTGTGCCAACCCTGCAAATGTTGTTGAAAAATCCACTGTTCCTGATTGGCACATAACAAACCCACGTTCTGGTAACCACTGGCGATGACCGTTTGGGTCAATTGATACATTGCCGCGACATAATCAATACCAATATTCATATCGATCGGATCGGTACGTATGGCACCAATCTCTACCACGGGAATACGGGCAGCCATCAGCGCCTGGCGCGTATTGGGTGAATGCTCGACGCTGAGCAACACGGCGGCGGCCAGGTTGTAGGAAAGCAGCGTCTCCAGCAGCTTTTCTTCACGCTCCAGATGGTGTTGTGATTCAGCCAACATGATCTGGTAACCCGCCGGTTGCAGCACGCGCTGTAATCCGGCAAACATGTCTGCACAACCTGATTCCGAGAAGCTCGGTACCACCATGGCGATGGTATAAGAAGATGCCGAAGCCAACGAACTGGCGGCCAGGTTGGGTAAGTAACCCAACTCACTGACCGCGGCCTCAATTTTTCCTCTCAGCTTGTCTGAAACCTGCTCTGGCGTGCGCAATGCTCGCGATACGGTCATGCTACCCACGCCCGCCAATTGGGCAACGTCGGCCAGCGTAACCCGGCCAGTGCTGCGTCGTTTTTTACCGATCGACATTCGTAATCCTGACTGAAATGCGCTAATGGTCCGAAACCCGATTATCGGTGGTTCGGCAATCCTGCTTTGGCTGACATTCTAACCCGTTCTCTGGGCGAGGGATAAAAAAACTGCGCTAGGCGATTATCGCGTCTGGCTATTTGATAGCGCTATCACAGATCTGCACGATAGATTTTTGGTAGCGCTATCTTTGTGGCTTTGATCACGGTTGATACCCTGGTCGTTGATTAAAGTTTTATCGTCGCCGAAGAATGACACACCGGTAACACCTAATCGTAACCAGGCTATCAGAGGGGGAAACGTGCTCAACGACTGGCTGAATGCCGACCATATTCAACTGTGCGATCATGTCGCGGACTGGCAGGAAGCGGTAGCACTGAGTGCCCAACCGCTGTTGCAACGCGGCATCATTACTAACGACTATTTGGCGGCAATTTTCCGCCAATATCAGGCGTTGGGACCGTATTTTGTTTTGGCTCCCGGTATTGCCATGCCACATGCCAGACCGGAAGAGGGGGCGAAAGCGTTAGGCCTTTCGCTGTTAAAAATTAACCAGGGAGTGCGTTTTCATTCTGAAGATAATGATCCGGTGTTCGTGGTGGTGATGCTTTCTGCTCCAGATAGCAGCAGCCATATCGAATTAATCTCGCATTTGGCCGAATTATTTTCAGACAGCAAAGCGATGGAGAGGTTATTCCGCGCTGAGAACCGACAGCAGATCGAGGATATTATTGCCAACTATTAACCATTAACAGTTATACCCGTCATACTTCAAGTTGCATGTGCGTTGGCTTTCCTCGCTCACCCCAGTCACTTACTTGGGTAAGTTCCTGGGGATTCTCTGCGTCGCCGCCGTCCTGCAACTCGAATTATTTAGGGTATAGGCCAATTAACTACAGCAAGTAACATCAGATAACTCTCTGGTGATGCTATCTCTTATTCGAAATTCAGCGGGTGAACATAATGAAAATCATGGCTATTTGTGGTTCAGGATTGGGCAGCAGCTTTATGGTGGAAATGAATATCAAGAAAGTGCTGAAGAAAATGGCGATTGAAGCAGAGGTTGAACACTCCGATCTCTCTTCCGCCACGCCGGGCGCTGCGGACATTTTCGTGATGGCAAAAGACATCGCCGACAGCGCCAGTGTCCCGGCCAGTCAACTGGTGGTGATCAGTAACATCATCGATATTAATGAACTCGAAGCCAAGTTGCGTGCTTACTTCGAAGCTCACTCCATCATTTAATCAAACCAGTTGGCGAGGTGGATATGTTTATCCAAGAAGCGCTTAAATTTGTGGTTGATATATTAAAGGTGCCTGCCGTATTGGTCGGTGTCATTGCATTAATCGGTTTATTGGCGCAAAAGAAATCATTTTCTGATGTGGTGAAAGGCACGGTGAAAACCATTCTCGGTTTTATTGTGCTTGGCGGTGGTGCCACGGTGTTGGTCGGGTCACTTAACCCGCTGGGTGGCATGTTTGAACACGCCTTTAATATTCAGGGTATCATCCCCAATAATGAAGCTATCGTATCTATCGCCTTGGAGAAATACGGTGCTGCTACCGCGATGATTATGGCGTTCGGTATGGTGGCTAATATTATCGTCGCCCGCTTTACCCGGCTGAAATATATCTTTTTGACCGGTCACCACACCTTCTATATGGCCTGTATGATCGGCATTATTCTGACGGTGGCCGGTTTTGAAGGGGTACAACTGGTGTTTACCGGTGCACTGACGTTGGGCTTGGTGATGGCGTTCTTCCCGGCCATTGCTCAGCGCTATATGCGCCGCATCACCGGCAATGATGATATCGCTTTCGGCCATTTCGGCACGCTGGGTTATGTACTGGCTGGTTGGATCGGTGAGCGCGTTGGCAAAGGTTCACGTTCCACCGAAGAGATGAATCTGCCAAAGAACCTCAGCTTCTTACGCGACAGTTCCATTTCCATCTCGATGACCATGATCATTATCTATCTGATCCTGGCGATTTGTGCTGGGCAGACCTACGTCGAAAGCCAGCTCAGCGGCGGGCAGAACTATCTGGTGTATTCGATTATTCAGGCGATTACCTTTGCCGCCGGGGTGTTTATCATCCTGCAAGGGGTGCGGTTGATCCTGGCGGAAATCGTTCCGGCTTTTACCGGCTTTTCAGAAAAACTGGTGCCCAACGCGCGCCCAGCGTTGGATTGCCCGGTGGTTTATCCCTATGCGCCTAATGCGGTGCTCATCGGTTTCCTATTCAGCTTCCTCGGTGGGCTGGTTGGCCTGTTCCTGCTCGGGCAAATGAAAATGGTGCTGATCCTGCCAGGCGTAGTCCCTCATTTCTTTACCGGTGCGACCGCTGGGGTGTTTGGTAACGCCACCGGCGGGCGCCGTGGTGCGATGTTGGGGGCATTTGCCAATGGCCTGCTGATTACCTTCTTGCCTGTGTTGCTGTTGCCGGTCTTGGGAGCGCTGGGCTTTGCCAATACTACCTTTTCTGATGCCGATTTCGGCGTAATAGGGATCGTACTCGGCAACATGGCGCGTTTCCTGACCAAAGAAATGATTATGGTCGCGATCGTCGCCATCTTTGCGCTGCTGGTTGCACATAACTTTCTGGGTAAACGCAAGGGCGCTCCGGCGGCGGATCGCGTTGAGAAATAAGTGAGGGCAGTTTGATGAACAATACAGTGACTGATATTGGCGAACTGCGCGCGCTGGCGCGGGCGATCCGTCTGGAGACGTTGAAAGCCCTCACTGGGCTGGGCTTTGGCCACTATGGGGGCTGCATGTCGGTGGTGGAAACGCTGGCGGTGTTGTATGGCGAAGTGATGCATATCGATCCGGCGGATCCCGACTGGCCTGAGCGTGACTACTTTGTGCTGTCAAAAGGTCACGCTGGCCCGGCACTTTACAGCACGCTGGCGATCAAAGGCTATTTCCCACAAGAAGAACTGAAAACGCTGAACCAGAATGGCACCCGTTTGCCAAGCCACCCGGATCGCCTGCTGACCCGTGGTGTAGATGCCACCACGGGTTCGCTCGGGCAGGGGGTTTCCATTGCTGCCGGGATAGCGCTTTCACACCGGTTGGCCGGCAGGCGCAATCGGGTATTCAGCATTCTGGGCGATGGTGAACTCAACGAAGGGCAGTGTTGGGAGGCTTTCCAGTTTATTGCCCATCATAATCTGCATAACCTGACGCTGTTTATCGATTACAACAAGCAGCAGTTGGATGGCGCGTTGGATGAGGTGATCAAACCCTTCGATCTGGCGGGTAAATTCACCGCCTTTGGTTTTGACGTGCAAACCGTTTTGGGGGATGACATTGCTGCTATTCGTGATGCGGTGCTGCCGGTGCGTAGCGGTGAACAACGCCCGCTGGTGGTGATTTTGGACAGCGTTAAGGGGCAGGGCGTGGCCTATCTGGAGAATTTACACAATTCTCATCACCTGCGTTTGACGCCGGACGTACAGCAGGCAATCGAAAAAGCCATTGCCGATCTGGAGGTTGCTCATGTTTAACGTGGTAACACAGCTGGAAAAAGACGGTATAGAGATGCGCAAAGTGTATGCCGGCATGATGCGTCAGCAAATCGAGGCGGGCAAACCGGTTATTGCGTTGGAAGCCGATCTGATGAGTTCGATGGCGATGGACGGCGTGCATAAGGATCACCCGCAGCAAGTGATCAACTGCGGCATCATGGAGGCTAATGTGATCGGTGTTTCCGCCGGATTGTCGCTGACAGGGCGTATACCCTTTGTGCATACGTTTAGCGCATTTGCCAGCCGCCGCTGTTTCGATCAACTGTGTATGTCACTGGATTATCAGCGTAATAACGTCAAGGTGATCGCTTCGGATGCGGGAGTGAGCGCCTGTCATAACGGCGGTACTCATATGTCATTTGAAGATATGGGCATCGTGCGCGGGCTGGCGCATTCGGTGGTGCTGGAAGTGACCGATGCCACGATGTTCCAGAATATTTTGCAGCAGTTGGTGGATCTGAAAGGCTTCTACTGGGTACGCACCATCCGCAAGCAGGCAACGCGGATTTATCAGGATGGTTCGCGCTTTACCATTGGTAAAGCCAATCTGTTGCGTGATGGGAGTGACATCACGCTGATTGCCAACGGCATTATGGTGGCCGAAGCGTTGAAGGCGGCACAGGAACTGGAGCTACAAGGGATCAGCGCAGCGGTTATCGATATGTTCACGCTTAAACCCATCGATCGTGACATTATTAAAACCTATGCAGCAAAAACCGGCAAAATTGTAACCTGCGAAAACCACAGCATTCATAACGGGTTAGGCTCAGCCGTGGCGGAGGTGTTGGTCGAGGAATGTCCGGTGCCGATGCGACGGATTGGGGTGAAAGAGCGTTATGGGCAAGTAGGAACTCAGGAGTTTTTACAACAGGAATATGGCCTGACGGCAGAACATATTCTGCAGTCGGCAAATCAGTTGCTGGGTTGTGTGCCGTAATTGACTGCTAGCGCTTATCGGGCTCACCGCACCATTTGTGCCGTGAGCCCTCATCGAAGTGGGCATCTGCTAGCGTATCGCGTAAAGAAAGGGTTGGTCATGGAAATGATACAAGAAAATACTGAGAATTACTGGGCGTGAAGCAATCCTGCATTTACGCCTATAAATGATCAGTGATTTGAATAAAGCATGATGGTTAGCATATAATTTGAGCAGAAAATTTGAACTATCCTGTTCACATTCTGAAATGTAAACAGCTGCAATTAATTTTCAGAGTGAATGTGACTTATGAAACCCCTGTGAGCTGATGAGTAGCGTTGGGATATCATGAGGCAAAGTGACGAGATATAATCTTAAAATGCTTAAAAACGTATACTTTTTAGGTGTGGTCGTTGGTTGTTTTAATGCCAAAAATCACATGTAATATAACCACCTCTTATTATTCGTCTCGGTTTTTTCTTGTTTATTTCTCGATTAATACTCGATTTATTATTTAAATCGTTTAAATACAGTGTCTTGGGTTTTTTCTTTTTTTGCCTTATCATAAATTGAAAGATAATGGGCGTGTCGTTGTTTGAATATCTTTACTCTTTACATTAAAGCGCTTTTAACTAGAATGGGCCTCATCAGGTTAGGCTATTATTGGTTAGTAATATGTTTTGGTGTTTCTATGCTTAGATTGTTCTATCTGCTCATCTTAAAACCTGCTTTCCCCCTGACTCTCTGATAGTAACTTATGAACCTTGAGATTTTCTGGCTAGCGCTTAAATGAGATGTCTCGTTCAACTTGTCTGATGCTGCAAGTAAAATAGCATTAATTTTATATAGGGCAATTTATACCCATAGGATATGGAGTTTCTAATAGTGAAAAAAATTTTTTGTGTTACTACCTTGGTTGCCGCAAGTTTAGGCCTGTCTGCTGGTGCGTCTGCTGCTGATGGCCAGGTAAACTTTGAAGGGCAACTGATAACCGAGGCCTGCCAGGTTGTTAACAATATGAGCAATCCTGCGGAAGTGCCATTAGGCCAAGTAGCGGCAAGCGCTTTCACTAAGAAGGGTGATACTGCGAGTCCGCAAAAGTTCATTTTGAGCCTGCGAAATTGTCCACTGTCTGCGAGTGCTGCTCAAGTGTCGTTTGATGGTAATGCGGTAATTGGCGATAACAGCGCGTTAGCCCTCACGCAGGTGGCTAACATGGCGACAGGGGTGGCTGTTCAAATTTCCGATACGTCTGCCGTACTGCCTTTGCGTACGCCTTCTGCGGCATACCCACTGACCGCTATTGTTGTGAATGACCTGGCGTTTGTTGCACGTTATGTTGCAACATCAGATACCGTGACCCCAGGGCCAGCAAACGCAGTAGCGACCTTTGGCATCACTTATAACTAATAGCATTCCAGAGATGTAAATTAAGCGGCCCGTTTAATCACGGGCCGCTTATTTTTTTAGTGCTCAGCAAGGCAGGGGCTTGCCGTCAGGCTTGCTCAGCCAGAGCATCAGCCTGAGCAGACTGAATCGCCGTCAGCGCCACGGTGTAGACGATATCGTCTACCAGCGCGCCACGCGACAGGTCGTTTACCGGCTTGCGCATACCCTGCAGCATTGGCCCGATAGACACCAGATCGGCAGAACGCTGTACTGCTTTATAGGTGGTGTTACCGGTGTTCAGGTCCGGGAAGATAAACACGGTGGCTTTACCCGCCACTGGCGAGTTAGGCGCTTTGGACTTGGCAACGTCAGCCATGATCGCCGCATCGTATTGTAATGGGCCGTCGATGATCAGGTCTGGGCGTTTTTCCTGTGCCAGGCGAGTCGCTTCACGCACTTTCTCCACGTCGCTACCTGCACCGGAATTACCGGTGGAGTAAGAGATCATCGCCACTCGCGGTTCGATACCAAATGCGGCTGCGGAGTCGGCAGACTGGATAGCAATTTCAGCAAGTTGTTCAGCGGTGGGATCCGGGTTGATCGCACAGTCACCGTAGACCAGAACCTGATCCGGCAACAGCATGAAGAACACGGAAGAGACCAGCGAACTGCCCGGTGCGGTTTTGATTAACTGCAACGGTGGGCGGATGGTATTGGCAGTCGTGTGAACCGCACCGGAGACTAGGCCGTCAACTTCGCCTTTTTCTAGCATCAGGGTGCCGAGAACCACGTTGTCTTCCAACTGTTCACGGGCAACCACTTCGGTCATACCCTTGCTCTTACGCAATTCAACCAGGCGCGGCACGTATTTTTCACGTACGGCAACCGGATCGACGATCTCAATGCCTTTGCCCAGTTCAACGCCTTGCGCAGCCGCTACGCGCTTGATCTCATCCGGGTTACCCAGCAATACGCATTCAGCGATGCCGCGTTCAGCACAGATCGCTGCCGCTTTCACGGTGCGTGGCTCATCACCTTCCGGCAGTACAATGCGTTTGCCCGCTTTACGTGCCAGTTCGGTCAACTCGTAGCGGAATGCCGGTGGCGACAGACGACGTGAACGCTCAGACGTGGCCGTCAGTGACTCGATCCACTCGGCGTTAATGTGGCTTGCCACGTAGTTCTGTACTTGTTCGATACGCTGGTGGTCATCTGAAGGTACTTCAAGGTTGAAGCTCTGTAGGCTCAGTGAGGTCTGCCAGGTGTTAGTGTCGACCATAAATACCGGCAGGCCGGTTTGGAAGGCACGCTCGCAGAGTTTCTTGATAGAACCATCAATTTCGTAGCCGCCGGTCAGCAGCAGGGCACCAATTTCTACACCGTTCATCGCTGCCAGGCAGGCAGAGACCAGCACATCAGGACGATCGGCGGAGGTCACCAGCAGCGAGCCTGGGCGGAAGTGTTCCAGCATGTGCGGAATACTGCGCGCGCAGAAGGTCACGGACTTCACCCTGCGTGTCATGATATCGCCTTCGTTGATCACGCGCGCTTTCAGGTGGCGCGCCATGTCAATGGCTCGGGTCGCGATCAGATCGAAGCTCCAGGGGATACAACCCAGAACCGGCAGCGGGCTGTTGGCAAACAGGTGTGCAGGATCGACGTTGGCAACGCTAGCCTTGGTGGAGTCATCAAAGATTTCCGACAGATCCGGGCGGGTGCGGCCCTGATCGTCAACCGGAGCATTCAGTTTATTGATGATCACGCCGGTAATGTTCTTGTTTTTGCTGCCGCCGAAGCTGCTGCGAGCCAGTTCGATACGCTCTTTCAACTGTGCCGGGGAATCGTTGCCCAGCGCCAGAACGAAGACGATTTCTGCGTTCAGGGTTTTGGCGATTTCAAAGTTCAGCGCGCTGGCAAACTGGTGCTTGCGGGTGGGCACCAAGCCTTCGATCAGCACCACTTCCGCGTCTTTGGTGTTCTCGTGGTAACGCGCCACGATCTCTTCCATCAGCACGTCTTGCTGGTTGGAGCTCAGCAGGCCCTCAACATAGCTCATGCGCAGCGGTTCGGCGGTCGGGATGGTGGAGTTGCTGCGAATGATGGTGGTGGTCTGGTCGAGGGTATCACCGCCGGTACGCGGTTGGGCGATAGGTTTGAACACGCTCAAACGAACGCCTTTTTGCTCCATGGAGCGAATGACACCCAAGCTGACGCTGGTCAAGCCAACGCTGGTGCCGGTGGGGATCAACATAATTGTACGTGACACAGAATAGTCCTCTTCACGGTTTTTTCAGTCTGCGGTAAACGCGCAGGCACATCTTGGCTCTGAAACAACACCGTCAGCCTAGGCTGACGGTGTTGGGAGCATTAAGCGGTCAGACGGGCAGCGTCCTGCGCGATAACCAACTCTTCGTTGGTTGGGATCACCAGCGCCAGGCGGCTGCCGTCTTTGGTGATGTTGCCGGATTTACCGAAGCGGGCGGCCAGGTTACGTTCGTGGTCGAGCTCAAAGCCCAGCAGGCCCAGTTTATCCAGGGTCAGCTCACGTACCAATGCGGCGTTTTCGCCGATGCCACCGGTGAAGATCACCGCATCCAGGCGGCCATCCATCAGCGCGCTGTAAGCACCGATATATTTGGCCAGACGATGGCAGAACACGTCCATGGCACGTTTGGCGTCGGCTTTGGTGGCGTAGTTGTCTTCGACGTAGCGACAGTCGCTGGTGACTTCTGTCAGGCCCAGCAGGCCGGATTCTTTGGTCAGCATCTTGTTGATCTGGTCAACGCTCATGCCCAGAGAGTCATGCAGATGGAAAATGATCGCGGGATCGATGTCGCCGCTGCGGGTGCCCATCACCAGACCTTCCAGCGGGGTCAGGCCCATAGAGGTATCAACACATTTACCGTTGCGTACTGCGCTGACGGAACCGCCGTTGCCCAGGTGGCAGGTAATAACGTTCACTTCATCAACCGGCTTGTTCAGCATCTTCGCGGCTTCTTGCGTTACATAGAAGTGGCTGGTGCCGTGTGCGCCATAGCGGCGAACGCCGTGGTCACGGTACAGGCTGTACGGCAGGGCGTACAGGTAAGACTCTTCCGGCATGGTCTGGTGGAACGCCGTGTCGAACACTGCCACGTTTTTATCAGCCAGATTTGGGAAGGATTTCAATGCTTCAGCGATACCTATCAGGTGAGCTGGGTTATGCAGTGGTGCAAAGGGCACGGAATCTTTGATACCCTGCAGGACTTCGTCGTTGATCACGGCAGAAGCAGTGAACTTCTCGCCGCCGTGCACGATACGGTGGCCGATAGCGGTCAACTGTGCAGAAAGCTCTGGTTTTTGTGCCAGAATAGTATTAACAATGAAGTTCAGCGCTTCGCTGTGTGCTGCACCAGCACCCAGTGCTGCTTCTTGTTTACCGCCGTCCATTTTCCATTTGATGCGGGCTTCTGGAAGGTGGAAACATTCGGCAAGACCAGAAAGATATTCTTCACCGTTGGCTGCATCAATGATAGCGAATTTCAGGGAAGAACTGCCGCAGTTAAGAACCAGTACTAGCTTACTCGACATGGAAGTACCTACTTATAGTTCGTGTTGTTAGTGAACCCAAAACACGTGGTGAATAAATTGTCAAACAGACATCAAGCGTAGCGCATAATGACGTTGACATTTATGATTAGCATCATGTCAGTTACAAAAAACACATGATGATAAAAAACCGATGATTTCTCCGCGGTTTAAG
>JBAQHZ010000295.1:0-2970 GCA_049288585.1 Chania sp. | reverse complement strand
AAGTACACCAGGCGCAGCGGTCACTTCCAGTTGTTCCGCGTTGGTAATGCCGGACTCGGTGAGCCAGTCGCCGCCGATAATCAGCTCGCCGTTATCTCTCACCCAATCCGCGCCCAGATCCGGGCGGTCTTGGCTGGCTTCACACAGCGCTTCCCAGGTGGCGTCGTCGGTGACGACAGTGATCCAGAGCCGGTGATGTTGGAGCGTCAGTTGTAACGGCGTGCCGGTGGTAAATCCCAATGCGGCCAACGAGCCGCCTACCAAGGTCAGCTCCGGTATCGGTTGAGGGTGGAAGGTGATGTTCATGCATTACCCTCCGTGGCGGGCGCGGTGCGGATAATCAGTTGGCCGTGTTCGGCGGTAATGCTCACCGGTTGGCCTTTGGTAAACCCCAACGCTTCCAGCCACCGTCCCTTGATGGTCAGTTGCGGCAGCGGGTTCGGCCTGCCGCCGTTGGTGCGGTAACCCACCACGCTTTTACGCGCTTGGGGTGCGGCGGGTTGTGACGTAGAATCTGCTCTAGCCATGGTAACTACTCCTTTTAGTTGCGGTGGTTAGCGGTTGTAGTGAGGTGCGAACTCATTGCAACCGCGCTATCTCAGCGCTTGGCGCTGTTCAATCCCATTGCCTGCTCAACCATTGCCTTCTTAACAAAACTGTCCAGTACCGTAATCAGTGCTTGTTGATCGGTATCCGGTAATGAATCCGCTTTTTGCCACAGCATGTGCAAGGTATGGTTACGGATCTTCACTTCTTCCGATATGGGTTTACGGCCAACCAGTTCATCCATTGTCACTTGAAGCACATCAGCAATCTTAATAACCGTATCAAGGTGAGGCGCACTAGCACCTTTTTCCCAACGGTTATAAGCGCGTGGATCAACACTGAGCAGTTCGGCAAGGCGAACCTGACTGAGATTACGAGCTTCACGCAACAAGCGTAGGCGCTCTGCAAATGCTGACATATCCATACCTGTACACAATGAATCAATGTGGTTCATTGTACCGCCCTCCTTTTAGTTGCTTGTTGCAAATCTCATGTTACATAGATAATATAATCTACACAAGTGTCTATTGACGGGTTTTACAGGAGCAACGGAATGGGCAGGATCACCCCGGAAGATCTGGAGCAGTTGAAGCGTGATGTGTCGCTGTTGAAGGTGGCACAAAGCCAGCGGCGTGAACTGAAACGCCAGGGCAAGGACTATGTGACGCTGTGCCCGTTCCACCGGGAGAAAACCCCGTCCTGTGTGATCTCGCCTGACAAGAACCTGTACCACTGCTTCGGCTGCGGCGCAGCGGGATCGGTGCTGGACTGGTTGATGAAAACCGAATATCTGGACTTCCTGAGTGGGCTGCTGCGGCTAAAAGAGCTGGCGGGGCTGTCGTCGTTTACTGTCGCTGCGGTGAAGGCCGTAGCGCCTTCTCCTGCTTCGCCGCCTGTGGTGCGCCCCAAACTGGCCGATCTGGATGATGATGGTCAGGCGCTGCTTAACCAGGTGATCGACTTCTATCATCAGCAACTCCTTGAGTCGCCGGAAGCCCTGGAATGGCTGGCCAGCCGCGGGCTGGATCACCCTGAACTGGTGAGTCACTTCCGGCTGGGGTTCGCGGGCGCGCATGGGATCGCCGGGGCATTACCCTCTTCGCAAACCAAAGAAGGCAAGGCGCTGCGTTCACGGCTGATGGCGTTGGGGGTGTTGCGTGAAACCCGGCAAGACCACTTTCGGGGCTGTGTGGTGATGCCGGTGATCGGCTGGGCCGAGTCGGCCACTGTGGCCCATCGTGGCCGGGTGCTGCAACTGTATGGTCGTCGCACGGTGCCAAATCATTCGCTGAAAGGTGCCTCCCGGCATCTGTATCTGTCCTCGCCGCTGGTCGGCGTGTGGAATGAACCGGCGCTGAAAGCCTCGTCAGAAGTGATCCTGTGTGAAGCGCTGATCGATGCCATGACCTTCTGGTGTGCCGGGTTCCGCAATGTGATCGCCGCGTATGGCTGCAACGGTTTTACCGCCGATCATCTGGCGGCATTGCAGTATCACGGCGTGAAGCGGGTGCTGATCGCCTTCGATCGGGACGAGGCCGGGGATCGGGGGGCCGAAGCTGTCGCCGGTGATCTGCTGGAGCTGGGGATCGAAGCGTGGCGGGTGCGGTTCCCGCAAGGGCTGGATGCGAATGCGTATGCGCTGAAAAGCGGTAACCCTGAAAAGGCGCTGGGCCTGGCACTGGAGCAAGCCGCGTGGATGGGCCACGGCACCGGGCCGGGGGCGGTGTTCGTGCAGGAAACGCCGGGGCCGGACACTCCTTCTTCTTTAGCCGCCTTGCCGGGCGTGCAGGCTTCGCCGTTGTCGGCTGAAACAGCGCCTATCCCTGGAGAAGTGACGGCAGCGGGTGAGCTGCTGATACGCTGCGGCCCGCGTATCTGGCGGGTGCGGGGCTGGCAGAAGAATACGGTGCCGGACGTGATGAAGGTCAATGTGCAGGTGCGTGACGAAGCCAGCGGCGCGTTCCACGTTGATCAACTGGATATGTACCACGCCAAACAGCGGCAGGGCTTTATCAACGTGGCGGTGGTTGAGCTGGGTTGTGATGTGGCGGTTATCAAGCGCGAGGCCGGCCGGTTACTGCTGTTGCTGGAGCAGAAACAGGACGAGGCGCGGCAGGCGGTGGAGCTGGCCGCGCCCGCTGCGGTGGCGTTGAGTGCCGAGGAAGAAGCGGCCGCGCTGGCGCTGCTGAAATCCCCTGACCTGGCTGAACGGGTGGTGAATGACCTGGCATCGTGTGGTGTGGTGGGCGAATCCTCCAACCTGCTGACCGGGTATCTGGCGGCGGTGTCGCGCAAGCTGGATAAACCCTTGGCAGTGTTGATACAGAGCAGCTCGGCGGCGGGGAAATCCTCGTTGATGGATGCGGTGCTGAACCTGATGCCGGAAGAAGAGCGTATCCAGTACTCGGCCATGACCGGGCAGAG
>JBAQHZ010000294.1:0-2958 GCA_049288585.1 Chania sp. | reverse complement strand
GGCATTCAACTGAGTCATCAGGAGATGCAACGGCTTGCACAGTTGGCTGAAGATGCCAAGCGCATGCGTGAACGTATTCAGGCGCTGGAAGAAATCCTTGATGCAGAACATCCGAATTGGAGACAGTCTTAATGGCGAACACTCTGGGCAGTAAAAAGCTTTATCGCGTTCCTGAAGAAGGCATGCTGAAGGGCGTCTGTGCCGGTTTGGCGCACTATTTTGATGTTCCAGTACGGTTAATTCGCGTGATGGTCGTGCTGTCGATGTTTTTCGGGCTGTTTTTCTTCACTATAGTGGCCTATATCGTACTGACCTTTATGCTGGACGAAGTGCCCGCCAGCCGCTACGAAAATGAACATCCGCATACCCCGCGCCAGCTGCTGGATCAACTGAAATATGAACTGGGCAGCGGTGAGCAGCAGTTACGCCAGGTTGAACGTTACGTCACGTCTGATACCTTTGGTGTGCAGAGCCGTTTCCGTAAGCTGTAACCTGTCTGGTTAAGGGCATTTGCCAAGGAGAACAATGAAACGACTACAAAATGAATTAACCTCGCTGGTCAACCGTGGCATGGATCGCCATTTGCGGTTGGCGGTGACCGGCCTGAGCCGCAGCGGCAAAACGGCGTTTATCACCGCTTTCGTTAATCAGTTGCTTCATGTTCACAGCGGCGCACGTATGCCGCTGTTTTCAGCGGTGCGGGAAGAGCGCCTGCTGGGCGTGAAGCGCATTCCGCAGCGCGATCTCGGTATCTCGCGTTTTACCTATGATGAAGGCTTGGCACAGCTTTATGGCACTCCGCCGAGCTGGCCGACGCCGACGCGCGGCGTCAGCGAGATCCGCCTGGCGCTGCGTTACCGCTCTAATGACTCGCTGCTGCGTCATTTCAAAGAAACTTCCACGTTATATCTGGAGATTGTCGACTATCCCGGCGAGTGGCTGCTCGATCTACCAATGCTGGAACAGGATTACCTGGCCTGGTCGCGCCAGATGGGCGGGCTATTGCAGGGGCAGCGCGCCGAATGGGCCAAACCTTGGCTGGCGTTGTGCAAGGATCTCGATCCGCTGGCGCCGGCCGATGAAAACAAACTGGCCGCAGTTGCGCAGGCTTATACGGATTATCTGCTGCGCTGCAAAGCGGAAGGGCTGCACTTTATCCAGCCGGGCCGCTTTGTATTACCGGGCGATATGGCCGGTGCTCCGGCGTTGCAGTTTTTCCCGTGGCCGAACGTTGATGCCGCCGGAGAGTCACGGCTGGCGCAGGCGGATAAGCACAGTAACGCCGGTATGCTGCGCGCGCGTTTTAACTATTATTGCCAGTCGATCGTCAAAAACTTCTATAAAGAACACTTTGTCCGCTTCGATCGCCAAATTGTGTTGGTGGATTGTTTGCAGCCGCTTAACAGTGGGCCACAGGCGTTCAACGACATGCGGCTGGCGTTGACGCAGCTGATGCAGAGCTTCCATTACGGTAAACGCACGCTGTTCCGCCGCCTGTTCTCGCCCACCATCGACAAGCTGATGTTTGCCGCCACCAAAGCGGATCATATTACCGCCGATCAGCATGCCAACCTGGTTTCGCTGTTACAGCAACTGGTGCAGGAAGCCTGGCAAAATGCTGCATTTGAAGGGATCAGCATGGACTGCGTTGGGCTGGCGTCGGTACAGGCCACAGAAAGCGGTATTGTGGATCATCATGGGCAGCGTATTCCTGCCTTGAAGGGCCATCGCCTGGATGATGATACGCCGCTGACGGTTTTCCCTGGTGAAGTGCCCGCCCGTTTGCCGGGCCCGGCGTTCTGGCAGCAGCAAGGGTTCCATTTTGACGAATTTCGCCCACGGGCGATGAGCGTTGACAGCCCGTTACCGCATATCCGGCTGGATGCGGTAATGGAGTTTTTATTGGGAGATAAATTGCGATGAGCGAGCCGTTAAAACCGCGTATCGATTTTGCCGAGCCGTTGCAACCGCCACAGGAACCGGTGCTGCGTGCCGGAGTGGCGTTTGACGAATTGCAGGCCGAAAAATTTTATCCTGCGGCCCCTGAATGGGAGCAGGAAGAGGAAGAAGGGCGCGCCGAAGGGATCATCAATGCGGCATTGAAGCCCAAACGCAGCCTGTGGCGCAAAATGGTCAACACCGGGTTAGTGCTGTTTGGTGTCAGCGTAGTGGCGCAGGGCGTTCAGTGGCTGCATACCTCTTGGGTGCAACAGGATTGGATTGCCCTCGGCGGCGGCGTAGCCGGTGGATTGATTGTGTTCGCCGGTATTGGCTCGGTGGTGGGCGAATGGCGGCGGCTATATCGCCTGCGCCAGCGTGCGGAAGAACGTGATAAGGCGCGTGAGCTGTTGCACAGTCATGGTCTTGGCAGAGGGCGTGAATTCTGCGAAAAGCTGGCGCGGCAGGCCGGTTTGGATCAAGGCCACCCGGCGTTGCAACGCTGGCAGGCCTCGCTGCATGAAACCCAAAACGATCGTGAAGTGGTGGCGCTGTATGCCAAGCTGGTGCAACCGGTGTTGGATAACCAGGCGCGGCGTGAGATTAGCCGTTCGGCGGCGGAGTCGGCGCTGATGATCGCCGTCAGCCCATTGGCTCTCGTGGACATGGCGTTTATCGCCTGGCGCAATATCCGCCTGATTAACCGCATTGCGGCGCTGTATGGCATCGAGTTGGGCTATTTCAGCCGCATTCGCCTGTTCCGGCTGGTGCTGTTGAACATTGCCTTCGCCGGGGCGTCTGAACTGGTGCGGGAAGTGGGGATGGACTGGATGTCGCAGGATATTGCGGCGCGGCTGTCTGCGCGAGCGGCTCAGGGGATCGGTGCTGGCCTATTGACGGCGCGCTTGGGCATCAAGGCGATGGAGTTATGCCGCCCGTTGCCTTGGCTGGAAGACGACAAACCGAAGCTGGGGGATTTTCGCGGCCAGTTAATCGCGCAGTTGAAAGACACCATGAAGA
>JBAQHZ010000293.1:0-17575 GCA_049288585.1 Chania sp. | reverse complement strand
GGGGGGAGCTTTGCCTTGGCGCAGTATCTCAGCTCCAACTTTCTTGGGCCGGAACTGCCAGACATCATCTCGTCGCTGGTTTCACTGGTGTGCCTGACGCTGTTTCTGCGCGTTTGGCAACCCAAACGCATCTTCCGCTTTGAGAACGTTGAAAGCCCCGTTACCGATCAAGCATTGGTGCAGCACAACTATCGCTTAGGGCAGATTATTCGCGCCTGGATGCCGTTTATTTTCCTGACCGCCACGGTCACCCTGTGGAGCATCCCGCCGTTTAAAGCGCTATTTGCCAAAGGCGGCGCGTTACAAGATTGGGTACTCAATTTCCCGGTGCCATTCCTGGATAAGCTGGTGGCGAAAGTGCCACCGGTGGTGGCAGATATCACCCCCTACGCTGCGGTGTTCAAACTCGACTGGTTCTCTGCTACCGGCACCGCGATTATGGTTGCGGCGATCGCCTCGGTGATCTACCTGCGGATGAAGCCCAAAGATGCGGTCACCACATTTGCCGAAACGCTAAAATCGTTGGCGCTGCCCATCTATTCCATCGGCATGGTGCTGGCGTTTGCCTTTATTTCTAACTATTCCGGCCTGTCGGCAACGCTGGCGTTGGCATTGGCGCATACTGGCAAGGCGTTCACCTTTTTCTCGCCGTTCCTTGGCTGGTTGGGGGTGTTTCTTACCGGTTCCGATACCTCGTCCAACGCGCTGTTCGCCGCCCTGCAAGCCACCACCGCGCAGCAGATTGGTGTTTCGGATGTGTTGTTGGTGGCGGCTAACACCACCGGTGGGGTCACCGGGAAAATGATTTCGCCACAGTCAATCGCCATCGCCTGTGCCGCCGTTGGCTTGGTGGGGAAAGAGTCAGACCTGTTCCGCTTTACGGTAAAACACAGCCTGATCTTCACCTGCATGGTGGGCGTGATCACCACGCTACAGGCCTACTGGCTGACGTGGATGATCCCATGACGGTGTCTCATCCACCGCGCTTGGCCGAGCGCTTGGCTGAACGCCTTAAGGCGATGATTCACGAGCGCAAACTGGAGGCGGGCATGCGTTTGCCCGCTGAACGCCAGTTGGCCAACGAGTTGGGCGTCTCACGCTCTTCTTTGCGCGAAGCGATCCAAAAGCTGATCAGCGAAAAGGTGCTCATCAGCCGACGCGGCGGTGGGACCTATGTTTATGACGAGCTTTCCCCTTGGTCGGAACAAAGCATCGTGGAGCCGCTGAGAACCTTGGTGGCCGACGACCCTGACTATCGCTATGACATTCTGGAAGCCCGCCACGCCATTGAGGCCAGCACCGCCTGGCACGCGGCGATGCGTGCTACCGCCGCAGACAAGGAGAAGTTGCAGGCTTGTTTTGATGCCACGTTGGAGTTTAAGGAGAGCGATAACCCTGACCTGGCGGCGCAGGCGGATGTACGTTTCCACTTGGCGATTGCCGAAGCCTCACACAACGTGGTTTTACTGCAAACCATGCGCGGTTTTTTCGATCTAATGCAGTCCTCCGTCATGCATAGCCGCCAGCGTATGTATACCGTGCCGACCATTTTCACGCGGCTTACTGAACAGCATGAGGAAATGCTACAGGCTATTTTGACCGGTGATCCCGAACGTGCAGGCAAGGCGGCGAAATCCCATCTGGGGTTTGTTCATTCCACCATTAAAAGCCTGCATGAAGATGAGGCTAGGCTGGCGCGCATTACCCGCCTGCCAGATGAAAATTCACTGTAATAAGGGAGATTGTTCCATGATTATCTCAGCAGCCACCGACTACCGCGCTGCGGCACAACGTAAACTGCCACCGTTCCTGTTTCATTACATCGATGGTGGCGCTTACGCTGAGCATACTTTGCGGCGCAACGTAGAAGACCTGGCGCAGGTTGCGTTGAGGCAGCGTGTTCTGAAAAACATGTCTGCGCTCAGCCTGGAAACCAAACTCTTTAACGAAACCTTATCAATGCCTGTCGCTCTGGGCCCGGTTGGGCTGTGCGGCATGTATGCCCGCCGTGGTGAGGTTCAGGCTGCGCGGGCTGCAGAGCAGAAAGGCATTCCTTTTACGCTTTCTACCGTCTCCGTATGCCCTATAGAAGAGGTAACACCTGCGATTAAACGCCCTATGTGGTTTCAACTGTATGTCCTAAAAGATCGTGGCTTTATGCGCAACGCCTTAGAGCGTGCGAAAGCCGCCGGTTGTACCACCTTGGTATTCACCGTGGATATGCCGATACCCGGCGCGCGTTACCGTGATGCGCATTCGGGCATGAGCGGCCCGCATGCCGCACTGCGGCGCTATTGGCAAGCGGTTACCCATCCCTCTTGGGCATGGGATGTTGGTTTGAACGGGCGTCCGCACGATCTGGGGAATATCTCCGCGTATCTCGGTAAACCCACCGGATTAGAAGACTACATCGGCTGGCTAGGGGCCAACTTTGATCCTTCGATCTCGTGGAGCGATCTGGAGTGGATCCGCGATTTTTGGCAGGGGCCGATGGTGATTAAAGGTATTCTCGACGCTGATGATGCGCGTGATGCGGTTCGCTTTGGGGCCGACGGTATTGTGGTGTCCAACCATGGCGGCCGTCAGCTTGACGGTGTGCTCTCCTCGGCGCGTGCGTTGCCGACGATCGCCGATGCGGTAAAGGGCGATATCACCATCCTCGCAGACAGCGGGGTGCGCAACGGGTTAGACGTGGTGCGGATGATCGCACTCGGCGCTGATAGCGTGCTGCTGGGGCGCGCTTATCTCTATGCGTTGGCGACCGCAGGCCAGGCAGGAGTAGAAAATCTGCTCGATCTGATCAAAAAAGAGATGTGCGTCGCGATGACGCTGACCGGGGCGAAAAGTATCGCTGAAATCAGCCGTGATTCATTGGTGCGGGAGGGTTTTTAAGCGAGAACTTTCCTCTTTCCCAAAGGTGGGAAAGAGGAACTGAACAACCGGCTTAGGCCTGCGGTTCCTGTGTTTTCTTCCATTCAGCCAGCGCCTGCTGGCGACGGCGTTTAAGCTCATCGCGGATCGCTAAGCCTTGCAGGCCGCTTTCCACCACCTCTTTGATCGACACGGCGTTGGCAACTTGATACGCCTCACGCAGGTAATCCCCTTGTGGATAAGGGTTGTTTTCAAAACCGGTACGGCCACGGGCATCAGCCTCGCTGGAGAGGATCATCTGTTCCAGCCGCTGCGGTTTACGCCATACGTCGATGGCATCAAACAGCTTCAGCAGGGTTTCTGGGCGCAGTTTATTCACCGTATGGATCAGATCGTGGTATTCAGCCACCAGCTTGGCCAGTTCGCGCACGGGATTGGGCACGCGCAGCCGCTTGCACAGGGCTTCAACCAGTTTGACCCCGGCTGGCCCGTGGCCATAGTGATGTGGCCACAGCTCCGGTGGCGTTTTGCCCTTACCGAGATCGTGGCACAGTGCCGCAAAGCGGATATCTACTTCAGGGCTGAGCTGCGTGGCGATCGCCAGCGTCATCAGGGTGTGCACACCGGTATCGATCTCCGGGTGCCACTTTTCTGGCGCGGGTACGCCAAATAGCGCGTCGATTTCAGGGAACAGCACCTTCAGCGCGCCACAGTCGCGCAGTACCTGGAAGTAAACCTGCGGGCTTTGGCTCTGTAACGCTTTCTCGGTTTCTTTCCATACGCGTTCTGCCGTCAGCGCGGCCAGTTCGCCGCTCTCTGCCATCTGTTGCATCAGTGCGGCGGTTTCTGGTGCGACGGTAAAGCCCAGATGGGCAAAACGGGCGGCGAAACGCGCCACGCGCAGGACGCGCAACGGATCCTCGCCAAAGGCAGCGGAAACATGGCGTAAGACCCGTGCCGCAAGATCGGCCTGGCCGTGGTAAGGGTCGACCAGTTCGCCATCGTCACTTTGTGCCATGGCGTTGATGGTGAGATCGCGCCGCAGCAGATCTTCTTCCAGCGTCACGTCCGGTGCGGCATAGCAGGTAAACCCGGTGTAACCCTGGCCGGATTTGCGTTCCGTTCGCGCCAGCGCATACTCTTCATGGGTTTCTGGGTTGAGAAATACCGGAAAGTCTTTACCTACCTGCTGGTAGCCGCGTGCCAGCAGATCGGCAGGCTCAGCGCCGACCACCACCCAGTCGCGATCGACCACCGGTATATTGAGCAGATTGTCGCGCACGGCGCCGCCGACCAGGTAAATCTTCACGGTTTAACTCCTGAATGTATTCGATAGCTTGTTTGATCAGCTTACATGAATTGGGTGTCAGATGCCGAAGCCAATAAAAATGGCGCCCGCAGGCGCCTGATTTGGCTAACAACGCGATCAGTTCATCCAGCGATTATTTTTACGGCGTGGAACCAGGCGCGGAAGCAGCAGGCCAAGCAGCAAGCCAGCCCCAGCAACGCCGCCGCCATACAGGAACCATTGCAGGATAATGGTGCGCTGTTTGTCATCGAGTTGCAGATTAACCGCGTTCACCTTCTTCTGGGCGACAACCAACTGATTTTTCAGATCCTGGTTTTCCTGACGCAGGCCACTGATGGTGCTGTCACTGGCGGCCACTTTTTGCTGCATTTCGGCGGTGCGCTGGTTCCAGCTGTTATCGATATTCGCCAGCTTGTCGGTCAGGGTTTTCACCTGTTGTTCCAGTTCCGGCACCTGAGTTCGCAGGCTCGGCGTCTGGCTCAACTGCTCCAGTTGGATCCACACGGTGCGCCCTTTAGAGTCACGGATCTGGCCATAGGTGTTGTTTTCGTTCACGCTCAGCAGTGTGACTTCTTCACCCGCATTCAAGGTGCCAACAATACGGTATTGCGTACCGGGGCCACTGTGGACATAAGTATTTAATTCATCGGAGATATAGCGCTTATCTTCGGCATGTGCGCCCCAAGTGATGCTGAAGCTCAGCACGGCAAGGTAAATCAGGCGTAATTTCTGCATGAGTTAATCGTTTCTAGGTGAATTAATGGAATGATAGTAGAGCGTTCAGTCTGATGGTGCAACGCTAAAGCCGGAAGTAAGAACACTCTTAGTATCATGGATTCTCTGTGTTGCGCGGCATTTTATAGCCTAACAGGTTTTTTCTACAGTCGGCAGAGTCAAGCCGGGGGGAATCGCGGTAAGATAATAGCCATTGTGCGTTGTCGGGCAGTTCATGGCCGGTGACTCCGCCGCCGTGAAGATCCACGGGAATGCCTAACCTATTGGTGCAGAAGAATTATGAGCGTTGAAATAGAACTGAAGTTTATTGTTTCCCCTGAAGCGATCGCCACACTCCCGGCTCGGCTGGCCGCTTGGCCGCATCAGCATTCTGCACCGCAGAAGCTGACCAATATTTATTTTGAAACCGCCGATAACTTCCTGCGCAACCACGATATGGGCCTGCGTATTCGTGGTTTTGACGACAGCTATGAAATGACCATCAAAACTGCGGGTTCGGTGGTGGGCGGCCTGCATCAGCGGCCAGAATACAACGTTGCCATCAGCAAGCCAGTGTTGGCATTGAAAAAATTCCCTGCCGATATCTGGCCGGAAGGCTGCAAGCTGGCCCCATTGCAAAAGGCGCTGCAACCGCTGTTCCGTACCGACTTTGTGCGGGAAAAGTGGGTGGTCACTTACGGTGAAAGCGAGATTGAGATTGCGCTCGATCAGGGCGAAGTTCATGCCGGTGAACTGAGTGAAACGCTGTGTGAGCTTGAGTTGGAACTGAAACAGGGTCAGGCCAGCGATCTACTGGCCTTGGCAACGGTATTGGCGCAACAGGGGGGGTTACGCCAGGGCAGCCTGAGTAAAGCGGCGCGGGGTTATCATCTGGCGCAGGGCAATGCCGAGCGTGAGCGTCGTCCGCTGGCCGTGCTAAAGCCGGCCGCCAAATCCACGGTGGAACAAGGCATGGTTGCCACTTTTGAGCTGGCGCTGAGCCATTGGCAGTATCACGAAGAGCTGTGGCTGCGTGGCGATAAGCACGCACGCCGCTCGGTAATGGAAGCGATCGCTTTGATTCGTCAGGCGCTGGTGATTTTTGGTGGCCTGGTGCCGCGCAAGGCCAGTGCCGATCTGCGCGCCCGCCTGACGGCGCTTGAGCCGCTGCTGGAAGATAAAACCACCGAGCCGCAGGTGCTGTGCTACAGCGCAGAGTATCTGCAATGTAAGTTGGCGCTCACATCATGGTTGGTGACCGGCGCATGGCGGCCGTTTGTCGATGCCAAAGCGCAGGCCAAACTGGATGGTTCATTCAAGCGTTTCAGCGATATCATGCTGGGGCGCAGCGCTGCCGAGCTGAAAGAAGCCTTTACGCGCCCCCTGAATGAAGATGAATATCAGGAACAGTTGCCGCGTTTGACGCGTCAGGTGCTGGCTTTCATGCTGCTGTCCGGTGCCTACCCGGACAGCGAATCCGGGCCGTATATTGACAGCTGGCGCGAGCTGCAACTGGCGGTCGCGGAACGCCGTCAGGGCTGGTATGAAGGCAGCCGCAAACAGGCCTTATCCCATGCGCCGTTCTGGTTAAACGGCGCAGTTCGTTAATCACACCGCGGGCCTGCTAGCTTGCAGGCCTCAGAATAGGTCACTCACTTATGTTGCCACTTTCTGCTGCGTTACAGGTTCAGGCACAGAACATCGTGCAGCGATTTCAGGAAACTCAAGGCGCTGGGATGCTGCTCAGCGCTGCGGAACAGGGCGTTTTGGCGTCGAGCGATTTTGTCAGTGACATGTTGCTCAACCACCCCGAATGGTTGGCAAGGTTGCGCCAACAGCCACCGGTTCCTGAAGAGTGGCAGCACTATGCGGCCTGGTTGCAGGACGAACTTGAAGAGGTGCGCGACGAAGTGCACTTAATGCAGGTTTTACGCCTGTTTCGCCGTGAGAGTCTGGCGCGGATTGCCTGGGCGCAGGCCCAGCAGCTGTGCACCACAGAACAAACCTTGCAGCAACTGAGTGCGCTGGCGGAAACGCTGATCGTCAGCGCCCGTGATTGGCTATACCAAACCTGTTGCCGTGAGTGGGGTACTCCTTGTAATGCCGCAGGCGTGCCGCAGCCGCTGCTGATCCTGGGTATGGGCAAGCTGGGCGGCGGTGAACTGAATTTCTCTTCTGATATCGATCTGATCTTCGTCTACCCGGAAAACGGCCAGACGCAGGGCGGCAGGCGTGAGCTGGATAACGCCCAGTTCTTTACCCGTTTGGGGCAACGGCTGATCAAAGCGCTGGATCAGCAAACCATCGACGGCTTTGTCTACCGGGTTGACATGCGCCTGCGGCCGTTTGGCGACAGCGGCCCGCTGGTGATGAGCTTTGCCGCTCTGGAGGATTATTATCAGGAGCAGGGGCGCGACTGGGAGCGCTACGCCATGGTGAAGGCGCGCCTGATGGGCGGAGATGAAGATCCGTACAGCCAGGAGTTGCGTAACACCCTGCGGCCGTTCGTGTTTCGCCGTTATATTGATTTCAGCGTGATCCAGTCGCTGCGCAATATGAAAGGCATGATCGCCCGTGAAGTGCGGCGGCGTGGGCTGAAGGACAATATCAAGCTGGGTGCCGGTGGCATTCGGGAAATTGAATTTATCACTCAGGTATTCCAACTGATTCGTGGCGGGCGTGAGCCTAGCCTACAAGGACGTTCACTGCTGCCCACGTTGCAGGCGGTGGGCGAACTGGGGCTGCTTACTCCGCAGCAGGTGGCGGATCTGAGCGCCAGTTATCTGTTCCTGCGGCGGCTGGAGAATCTGTTGCAGGCCATTGCCGATCAGCAAACGCAAACGCTGCCGCAGGATGCGCTGGATCAGGCACGCCTCGCCTGGGGGATGGATCAGCCGGACTGGCCGTCACTGATGGCGGCGCTGGAAGCGCATATGCAGCATGTGCGCGCCGTGTTTGATGACCTGATTGGCGACGATAGCCCTGACGTAGGCGAAGATCCCAACTATCAGCACTATCACAGCCTGTGGCAGGATGAGCTGGAAGAAAACGAACTCGCTCCGCTGACGCCACATCTGACCGAAGAACCCCGCCGCCAGATGCTGCGCACGATCGCTGAATTCCGCCGCGACGTGGACAAACGCACCATTGGCCCGCGTGGCCGCGATGTGCTGGATCAACTGATGCCGCGCCTGCTGGCAGAAGTCTGCCCGCGCAACGATGCGCCCACCGCGTTGGTGCGCTTAACCCAACTGCTGCTGAGCATTGTTACCCGCACCACCTATCTTGAACTGCTGGTGGAGTATCACGCCGCTCTCAGCCATTTGATTCGCCTGTGCGCGGCTTCGCCGATGGTCACCAGCCAACTGGCGCGCTATCCGTTGCTGCTGGATGAACTGCTGGATACCGCTACGCTGTATCAACCGGTAGCCCCGGACGCCTATCGCAGTGAACTGCGCCAATACCGCTTGCGCGTGCCGGAAGACGACGAAGAACAGCAGTTGGAAGCGCTGCGGCAGTTCAAGCAGGCACAGCAACTGCGTATTGCCGCTGCGGATATCGCCGAAGCGCTGCCGGTGATGAAAGTGAGCGATCACTTAACCTATCTGGCAGAAGCGATGATTGATGCGGTGGTGCAGCAGGCGTGGAAAGACATGGTGGCACGTTACGGCCAGCCAACGCATCTGCATGAACGGGAAGGGCGCGGTTTTGCGGTGATTGGTTACGGAAAACTGGGAGGTTGGGAACTGGGTTACAGCTCCGATCTCGACTTGGTGTTCCTGCTCGATTGCCCGCCGGAAGTGATGACCGATGGCGCTCGCTGCATCGATGGCCGTCAGTTCTATCTGCGTCTGGCCCAGCGTGTGATGCACCTGTTCAGCACCCGTACCTCTTCTGGCATTCTTTACGAAGTGGATGCGCGTTTGCGCCCTTCCGGTGCCGCCGGGATGTTGGTCAGCACCGTTGAGGCGTTCGCCGATTATCAGCACAATGAGGCCTGGACCTGGGAGCATCAGGCTCTGGTGCGTGCGCGCATCGTGTATGGCGATCCGGCGTTGCATCGGCAGTTTGACGTTATCCGCCACGAGATCCTGTGCAAAGCGCGTGAGGCAGAAAAATTGCAGCAGGAAGTGCGCGAAATGCGCGAGAAAATGCGCAACCATTTGGGCAATAAACAGCGCGATCTGTTTGATATCAAAGCGGACGAAGATGGCATCACCGATATCGAATTTATCGCCCAATATCTGGTCTTACGTTACGCGAGCGAAGAACCACGCTTGACGCGTTGGTCTGATAATGTGCGCATCTTTGAGCTGATGGCCAATTACGACATCATGCCGGAGCAAGAAGCGCGGGCACTGACCCAGGCCTACGTCGCCATGCGTGATGAGATCCACCATCTGGCACTGCAGGAACACTCCAGCAAGGTCAGCAATGAGCTGTTTGTTGCTGAACGCGAGCAGGTCCGTGCCAGCTGGAAGAAATGGTTAAGTTAATCGGTATTGCCAGCGCCTATGGTAGTATCTGCCGAATTTATTTTTATGACTTGTTTGGAGTTATCGGATGAAAGTTACACTGCCTGATTTTCGCCGCGCCGGTGTGTTGGTGGTTGGTGACGTCATGTTGGATCGCTATTGGTATGGGCCGACCAGCCGTATTTCACCGGAAGCGCCGGTGCCGGTGGTCAAGGTAGATACTATCGAAGAGCGTCCCGGCGGTGCGGCTAACGTCGCAATGAATATCGCGTCACTCGGGGCCAATTCACGCCTGGTGGGGCTGACCGGTATTGACGATGCGGCGCGTGCGCTGAACGCCAAGCTGAATGAAGTCAACGTGCGCTGTGATTTTGTCACGGTGCCGACGCATCCGACCATCACCAAGCTGCGCGTGCTTTCCCGCAATCAGCAGTTGATCCGCCTGGATTTCGAAGAAGGCTTCTCCGACGTCGATCCGCAGCCGATGCTGGAACGTATCCAGCAGGCGTTGCCGCAGATTGGCGCACTGGTGCTGTCGGACTACGGCAAAGGTGCGCTGAGCAAAGTGCAGGGCATGATCGCCTTGGCACGAGCGGCGAAGGTGCCGGTGCTGATCGACCCGAAAGGCACCGATTTTGAACGTTACCGCGGTGCGACGCTGCTGACGCCAAACCTGTCTGAGTTCGAAGCGGTGGTCGGTCATTGTAAAAATGACGATGAGCTGGTCGAACGGGGCATGAAGCTAGTGGCGGATTACGCGCTTTCTGCTTTGCTGGTCACCCGTTCCGAACAGGGAATGACGCTGTTGCAGCCAGGCCATGCGCCGTTGCATCTGCCGACTCAGGCGCAGGAAGTGTTCGATGTCACCGGTGCCGGTGATACGGTGATTGGCGTGCTGGCGGCGGCGCTGGCGGCGGGCAACTCGCTGGAAGAGTCCTGCTTCCTGGCTAACGCTGCCGCAGGCGTGGTGGTGGGCAAGCTGGGAACCTCGACCGTTTCACCTATCGAGCTGGAAAACGCTATTCGCGGCCGTGCTGAGACCGGCTTTGGCGTAATGACCGAAGCTGAACTGAAAAATGTAGTGGCGCAGGCTCGGCAACGCGGCGAGAAAGTGGTAATGACCAACGGCATCTTCGACATTCTGCACGCCGGCCACGTTTCCTACTTGGCGAATGCGCGCAAGCTGGGCGATCGCCTGATTGTGGCGGTTAACAGCGATGCTTCCACCAAGCGCCTGAAAGGGGAAACTCGCCCGATCAACCCGTTGGAAAACCGCATGATCGTGCTGGGGGCCTTGGGCGCCGTGGACTGGGTGGTGTCGTTTGAAGAAGATACGCCGCAGCGCCTGATCGCCGACATCCTGCCCGATTTACTGGTAAAAGGCGGTGATTATAAGCCGCAGGACATTGCTGGCAGCGCCGAAGTCTGGGCCAACGGCGGTGATGTGAAAGTGCTGAACTTTGAAGATGGGTTGTCGACAACCAACATTATCAAGGCCATCAAGGATGGGCGTGATTAACGCTCAATAAGGCTTAGCGTGAGTGGACTAAAGCAGGATCTGAGTTTGGCGCAGGGCGTTGGGCTATTGTCCACTTCGCTGTTGGGTACGGGAGTGTTTGCCGTTCCGGCACTGGCGGCGCAGGTTGCTGGCAATGATAGCCTGTGGGCATGGCCAATACTGATTGCGTTGGTGTTCCCCATTGCCATCGCTTTTGCAGCGTTAGGCCGCCATTTTCCCAGCGCGGGCGGTGCGGCGCACTTTGTCGGCATGGCTTTCGGGCCGCGCATGGCTAAAGTGACCGGCTGGCTGTTTCTCTCGGTGATCCCCGTTGGGTTGCCTGCCGCATTGCAAATCGCGGCGGGCTTCTGGCAATCCGCGTTTGGCTGGAGCGCCAACGGTTTGCTGCTGGTGCAGATCGCCACGCTGGTGGTGATCTGGCTGCTCGGCACGCGCAGCGCTGGTTCCAGCGCCAATATTCAGACGCTGATCGCTGTTCTGGTTGTCGCGCTGGTGGTGGCGATCTGGTGGAAAGGCGGCATTACGCCAGCACAGATCCCCTGGCCAGTGGTCAGCAACATTTCCCCGCCTAACATGTTCCACGCTTTGGCCGTGATGTTCTGGTGCTTTGTTGGGCTAGAGGCCTTTGCCCATCTGGCCACCGAGTTCCGCAACTCTGAGCGTGATTTCCCGCGCGCGCTGCTGATTGGCATGTTGGTGGCCGGTGCCGTCTATTGGGGCTGCACCGTGGCGGTGCTGCACTTCCATGCCTACGGTGCCGATCGGGCCGCCGCCGCTTCACTGCCCGGCGTGGTTGTACAACTGTTTGGTGAAGGTGCGCTGTGGATCGCCTGTATCATCGGTTATCTGGCCTGTTTTGCCAGTGTGAATATCTATACCCAGAGCTTTGCCCGCCTGGTGTGGTCGCAGGCGCAGACCAGGCCATCAAGCGCGTTGGCCAAACTTTCCGCAGGCCGAGTGCCGGTGAATGCCTTGAGCGCCGTAGTCGGTTGTTGCCTGATCTTCACCCTGCTGATTTATACCCTGAATCTGCCACTGGATACGCTGCTGGTGTATGCCAATGGGATTTTCGTGTTGATTTATCTGCTGTGTATGCTGGCAGGTTGCCGGATCTTGCAGGGCCGTTCGCGGCTGATGGCGGTGATTGGTTCAATACTGTGTCTGTTGCTGCTGGTGATTATCGGCTGGAAAAGCCTGTATGCGTTGGTGATGCTGGCGCTGATCTGGCTAGTGCTGCCGCGCAAGCCGCAGGTGGTTGTCAGGAAGCAATAAGGGCGCGCAACCGCGCCCTCGTCAATCTTATTCGTCTGCGGGTTTGGTGGCTGGCGCGGCATTCAGCTTGCCTTCCAACTCGGTCAAACGCTGCTCCAGCAATGCCAGTTTCTCACGGGTGCGCAGCAGTACCTGGGTCTGCACGTCGAACTCTTCGCGGTTAACCAGATCCAAACGGGTCAGCTGCGATTGCAACACTTGGCGAACCTTTTTCTCAACGTCTTCCCCGAATTCCCGTACGCCTTTAGGCAGAGATTCTTGTACCTGGCGTGCGATCTGTTCAATTTTTTTCGGGTCAATCATGGCATTTACCTTTCTGATATTGAGTGGCTGATGCTTAGTGTAATGCGAGTTGCCCGCCGGATAAACCAATACTCGTCATCTGATGCCATGGCTTGAAAGACGAAGGTGATGGCGTTATAGTCGAAGGGCTTATTCTCAGGGCGGGGTGAAAGTCCCCACCGGCGGTAAATCACCTTCTACGGTGAAAGCCCGCGAGCGCTCAGCTTCTCTCTTGGGAGAGGTTAGAGGTCAGCAGATCCGGTGTAATTCCGGGGCCGACGGTTATAGTCCGGATGGGAGAGAGTAACGACACCTGTCGGGCTTATGCCCGCTTGCGTTATTTTTTCGGCTATGGTTATAGCCACTCCTCAAGCTAGCCCTGGTTCTGGTAATCCATAATTTTAATGAGGTTTTTTACCATGAATCAGACTCTACTTTCAGATTTTGGCACGCCGTTAGAACGCGTTGAACTCGCGCTCGATGCACTGCGCAATGGGCGCGGTGTGATGGTGCTTGATGATGAAAACCGTGAAAACGAAGGCGATATGATCTTCGCCGCAGAAACCATGACCGTTGAGCAGATGGCGCTGACCATTCGCCACGGCAGCGGTATTGTGTGCCTGTGTATCACCGAAGATCGCCGCCAGCAGCTCGAGCTACCGATGATGGTCACCAACAACTCCAGCCAGTTCCAGACGGCGTTCACCGTGACCATCGAAGCTGCACAGGGCGTGACCACTGGCGTATCGGCTTCCGATCGTCTGACCACCATCCGCGCAGCCATTGCCGACCATGCCAAGCCGAGTGATTTGAGCCGACCAGGCCACGTGTTCCCACTGCGTGCCCAGCCGGGTGGCGTACTGAGCCGCCGTGGTCACACCGAAGCGACGATCGATCTGGTCTCTATGGCCGGTTTCAAACCTGCCGGTGTGCTGTGTGAACTGACTAACGATGATGGCAGCATGGCCCATGCGCCGGAAGTGATCGCGTTTGCCAAACAACATGATATGACTGTGCTGACGATTGAAGATCTGGTGGCCTACCGCCAGGCGCAGGAAAAAAAAGCCAGTTAATACCTTGATTGATATAAAAAAGCCGCTTTATCAGCGGCTTTTTTACGTCTAAATAGCTTAGCCAATCCCGCCGCTTTGCAGCAGCGACAGGCTAAAGCCCATCACTGCCATACCACATAACACGCCATAACTTGGGTTATTGTGTGGATCGATTTCTTTCGCCAGCGGCATTAGCTCATCTACCGACAGCGCCACCATAATCCCTGCGACCGCCGCCATAATCGATGCCATCACTACCGGTGAGATCATCGGGCCCAGCAGCAGGAAGGCCATCACGCCCCCCAGAATTTCAGCCAAGCCGGAGATCCCCGACCACAGCAGCGCCTTGGTTTTGGAACCGGTTGCCGCATACACCGGCCCGGCGACTGCCAGCCCTTCAGGAATATTGTGGATCGCTACGGCTAAAGCAATCCCCATGCCCAGTTCCAGATCGGCACTGGCAGTCACAAAGGTGGCGATACCCTCAGGGAAGTTGTGCAGGCTGATACCCAGCGTCAACAGCATCGCCGTACGCTTCAGGTTGTGCGGCTTAATCGGTTTTTGCATCAGATCCTGCGGATGCTGGTGTGGCAGCATGCGATCGAGCGCAAAATAGCCCAGCAGCCCGAGCATGAACATGCCGTAGCCGAGCATTGGTGACATCCCAGGGGTATGTAATGCGGCAGGCAGCATTTCCATCAGGGAGATCAGCAGCATAATCCCGGCGGCAAAGCCGAGGGAAAACGCCAGCAGGCGGTTGGATGGCTTCTGGCCAATAATGCCGAACAGGGCACCGACAAAGGTTGCGCCACCGGCCAGCAGGGTCAGAATCAGCGGTACTGACAAGATATGTTCCTTTACGCTAATGATTATTGTTTATGTTCCGATACTAACAGAGTAAAGGCATAAATCGAGCGGATTTGGCTGATTGCTTCCATTGATATAGCCGTTCAAATTTATTGAAGATCATCATCACGGTTATCCAGCTGTCTCCATAAAGCAAAGAGCGTAATGTAGTCGGCAGAAAGCCTATTACGCTAACCAAAGGATAACTTATGACCACCTCTCGTATGCCTGCACTGTTTCTTGGCCACGGTAGCCCGATGAACGTGCTGGAAGAGAACCGTTATACCCAGGCATGGCGTGCGTTGGGTGAACAGTTACCGCGTCCGAAAGCGATCGTTGCCGTTTCTGCCCACTGGTATACCCGGGGCACCGCTGTGACGGCGATGGATCATCCAAAAACCATCCATGATTTTGGTGGTTTTCCTCAGGCATTGTTTGATACCCAGTACCCGGCTCCGGGCTCACCTGAACTGGTGGCTCAATTGCAAACCTTGCTGGCTCCGACCGAGGTGGGGGCGGATACCGGAGAATGGGGGTTGGATCACGGCACTTGGGGCGTGCTGATCAAAATGTACCCGGAAGCGGATATCCCGGTGGTACAGCTCAGCATTGATGGCACTCAGCCTGCGCAATATCACTATGCACTGGGGCGTAAGCTGGCGGCACTGCGCGATCAAGGCATTATGATCGTTGCCAGCGGCAACGTGGTGCATAACCTGCGGATGGTGAAATGGCAGGGGAATGCCAGCCCGTACCCATGGGCAGAATCATTCAACCAGTATGTGCGCGATAACCTGAATTATCAGGGTGAGAATCATCCACTGGTGAACTTTATGCAGCATGAAGGTGCAGCGTTGTCGAACCCGACGCCGGAACATTACCTGCCGCTGCTGTATGTGCTGGGCGGTTGGGACGGCAAAGAACCGATCTCAATTCCGGTCGATGGCATCGAAATGGGCGCGTTGAGCATGCTGTCGGTGCAGGTAGGATAATGTGATTGGGCGTAACCGAGTGCTACGCCCAATCTATTACAACGGGCTATCAGCCAAGAATGATATGCGGATAGAAGCGTGACAGATCCTGTGTGATCAACTCGCGATCTTCCCGCAGGCCGATGCCACAAGGCTGATCGTTAACCAGCCAGCTACCGATTAGCGTATAGCTGCCTTCAAACTGCGGCAACGGATGGAACTGCTGCACAATCATGCCTTCTTCGCCATATGGCCCTTCAACACGCGCTACTTCCTGGCCGTTCTGTACGATCTGGATATTCGCCCCTTCGCGTGAGAACAGCGGTTTGGTGACGTAGTGATCCATCTGCGGATGATCGTCTTGCGCAAAGTAAGCCGGTAACAGGTTGGGATGGTTGGGGAACATTTCCCACAGCAGCGGCAACAGCGCCTTGTTGGAGATAATGCTCTTCCAGGCCGGTTCCAGCCAGCGCACGCCAGCGTCTTCCAGCTTGGTGGAAAAATTCTCGCGCAGCATGAATTCCCACGGATAAAGCTTGAACAGGTTACCGATAACCTGGTTTTGCAGATCGGTAAACTGGCCTCTTTCCCCAAGGCCGATCTCTTCCATAAACAGGAATTCGGTCGGCAGACCTGCTTCTAGCGCACAATCTTGCAGATATTGCACCGTACCGCGATCTTCTTCGCTGTCCTGGCAGCAGGCCAGATGCAGCAGGTTAAAACCGTGATTGGCTTGCAGATCGGCAAAACGTTCGATCAGTTTTTCTTGCAGGCTGTTGTACTGATCGGACTCAGGATCCAGTTTGCCAGCGTTGATCTGATCTTCCAGCCACAGCCATTGGAAAAAGGCCGCTTCATACAGCGATGTGGGCGTATCGGCGTTGTTCTCCAGCAACTTGGGTGGATTCACACCGTCATAAGCCAGATCGAGACGCGAATACAGCGAAGGCTGATTGGTGCGCCAGGAACTGCGAACGAACTCCCAGGTATGCTTTGGAATACAGAACTTGGTCATCAACTCGTCGCTGTTGACCACTCGCTTCACCGCTTTGAGGCACATTTGATGCAATTCTGCAGTGGCGTTTTCGATCTCTTCGATCTGTGCCAGGGTGAACTGGTAATAGGCGTCTTCACACCAGTACGGCTCGCCGTACATGGTGTGGAACTGGAAACCAAATTCAGTGGCTTTTTCGCGCCAGTCTGGGCGCTCGGTAATCGCAACGCGTTTCATGCCTTAACCGCCCATGCTGCGCGAGCTGGAACTGGAAGTGGCGCTGCTGCGCTGCATGCTGGTCTGTTTAGCGACGCTTTCACCGAAGCCACCACGGGTGATGGTTTTGGTCACCGCCGGTTTAGGGGCCATGGCGGTTTTAGGCACGGTCATAGTACGGCCACCTGCGGTTGCCGGGCCATAGCTTTTGCCGGTGGCATCAACGAACTTGCCGTTTGCCGGGCTGGCACCGTTTTTAGAGGTGAACAGCGGCTGCTGGGCAAAACCCGAACCGCCCATCATACGGCCCATCATGTAGCCCGCCATCAGTGGCATCCACATGCTGCCGCTGCTTTGTGACTCTGCGGCCATACCTGCCTGCGCAGGAGCCTGAGTTTGCGCACATTGCGTTTCGCCGAATTCGGCTACGCAATCTTCGCGGGTGGCGTACTTCGGCGCAGTTTTTTCTGCTTCTTTCATTGCGTTGTTGTACGCGGTGGTGCATTGCTCGCTCATCGAAGGGTTGGCGCGCGAACAGTCGTCGGCATTCTGATACAGAGAAACCGTTTCATCCGCTTGTTCGCAGCCGGCCAGCATAAAGACTGCGCTGATCGCCAAAGCCACGGGCGCAACACGCCAGGATTTGCGGAATGTATCTCGGTTGATGTTTTTTGTCCGTTTCATCGTTAGTAATCCCATCATTTGGGCTGTATTCGCCCTTACCCAGTAGTAGGCCGTAAGGATAGGGGAAAGATGGTCACAATTAAAGCGAAAATGCCCATAGAATCCACTCTTTACGCAGTTATACGTTGCGATGTGCGCCAGTTCGCTTTACGGCGGGAGAAAGCTTTATATGAGAGCGGTTATACAACATCATGCAGCCTGTGATGCTTAAATCTTCTCCAGCCCGCTAACGGGCGCTCGGCGTGTATACCCGTCGCCCTTCAAGCTGCATGGGTGTTGGCTGCCTTCACTCACCCCAGTCACTTGGTTTACCAAGCTCCTGGGGCTTCGCTCAGTGGCCGCCTACATGCAACTTGAAGTCACTTGGGTA
>JBAQHZ010000292.1:0-2690 GCA_049288585.1 Chania sp. | reverse complement strand
GTCAAGTCCATAACAATTGGCTATCGGCCCACCCTTATCCTTTAGAACGCTTCTTAAGAGCCGGATGCGTTAGCAGCGCAAGTCCGGATCTGGACGGGGGGGCGGAGGGGAACCTCCATACTACCGCGACCAAAATAACTTCAATGCTCTAATTTGCATTATCAATTTTTTGAGCTAAAAGTTAATGAACAAATAACTATAAATTGAAATGGTTTCTTATGAGCGGCAGTAGGATAATGGTTGAGCACCAATCAGTTCTGAAGAGTTGGATCTCAGAGAGAAAGGTTGTTATAGCTATCAGTTGGGTGAATATTTTTATCCAATTGTTATTTCCTTTAAGTCTCTCATTCACCCCCGCCATAGCTGCTCGAACTAACACCGCGTCTGCTTATGTTGTGACTGAGCCCTACGTACTTGGCGTGGAGGAAAGTGTAGAAACAATAGCGAAAAGGCATGGTTTGTCGGTTGTTCAGTTAAAAAATATTAATAATTACCGTACTTTCTCTAAACCCTTTACAGCATTAGCTGCCGGAGACGAACTAGATGTACCACGTAAGCGTTCGCCCTTCTCGGTGGATAATGAAAAGCCCCAGCCTGCAGAGGCTAAACTGGCAGGCCTTGCTGTCACCAGTGGTACGGCGTTAAATGGGGGAAATGCGGCGAAATCGGCAGAACAGATAGCCCTAGGGACTGCGACTAACACAATCAATGATTCAACACAGCAGTGGTTAGGTCATTTCGGTACCGCTCGTGTGAAATTGAATGTTGATAATGAGCTCCATCTGAATGGAAGCGAACTCGATCTCCTTGTCCCACTGTACGAAGATAAAAAAAAACTGCTGTTTACCCAACTTGGCGTTCGCAATAAGGATAGTCGTGATACGTTCAATACTGGAGTGGGTTTTCGGGCGTTTCAATATGATTGGATGTTCGGTATCAACTCCTTTTTTGATAATGACATTACTGGCAAAAACCAGCGAATGGGATTGGGACTAGAAGCCTGGTCCGATTACCTCAGACTCTCTACCAACAGCTATTTCAGTCTTACTGACTGGCATCAATCGCGCGATTTCTCTGACTACAATGAACGCCCTGCTAATGGATTTGACGTGCGTGCCGAGGCTTATTGGCCCACTTATCCTCAGATCGGGGGTAAGTTGATGTTTGAGCAATATCGCGGAGATAACGTAGCGCTGTTTGGCAAAGATAATCGCCAAAAAGACCCTTACACCGTGCGTACCGGGATAAGCTTTACCCCTATCCCTCTCATGACGCTGAGCGCAGAACATCGTATCGGGAAGGACGGGCTCTCAGATGCCAATTTCAACCTACAGTTTAATTACCGATATGGTCAATCTTTGCAATCCCAAATCGATCCTGGGTCTGTGCTAGCAAGCCGCACTCTGGCTGGTAGCCATTACAATTTGGTTGAGCGTAATAACAACATAGTGTTGGATTATAAAAAGCAGAACACGGTGTCCCTGTCGCTACCAGCACAAGTTACTGGTGAAGAAGGAACAACGGTGCCGATAGTGGCTAATGTGACCACTACCCATGGGCTTGATCGTATTGAATGGGACAGCGCGGTGCTGGTTAATGCAGGTGGAAATTTAGTACAAACTTCACCAGAAACAGTGCTGATTACACTACCACCTTATCAGCAAGCTCGCAGCAATAATATTTATACCATAAGCGCCGTAGCTTATGACCGAAGAGGGAATACGTCGCCTTTCACTTCCATGCAACTCAATGTTACGCCAAGCACCGTGGCAATTATTAGTGGCAATCTGAAGGTCACTCAGAACAATGCGGTCAGTAATGGCGTTGCAACAAATGCCGTACAAGCGATTGTTACGGATGCTAATAATAACCCAAGAGCCGGTCAGTCAGTGGTATTTAGTACGGACGATACTGCCATAGTGATTAAAACGACAGGCGTTACTGATGCTGATGGTCTTGTTACAGCAACATTGACAAGTACTGTAGCGCAAGTGAGCCGCATAACAGCAAGTGTGAATGGTGCCAACCAGTCTATTGATGTCACATTTATTGCGGACAATGAAAACCTCGATCCCAGTAAATCCTCTTTGAGTGCAGAGCCTGTAAGTATTCTGGCAAACGGCAAAGAGTTGTCCACCATGACGTTGATATTGAAAGATAGAAATGACAATAACGTCTCCGGCCAAAAAGTTCTCTTCGCCAGCGATCTGACCAATAGTCTGATTACTCCCGTGGTTGATAACGGTGATGGCACCTATATAGCAACCCTGAGTGGTACTACAAGCGGAGTGGCGAATATCACGGCACAAGTTAATGGTTCTGCCTTTGGTATCAACCTAGTCAGCGTCGATCTGACCACAGATGAAAGCACCGCCTCTATTGATGATACTGATTTTATTGTCGCAAATGGGGCTGTGGCCAATGGCAAAGCTCTAAACGCTATATCTGCAAAGGTACACGATGCACAGGGTAACTCAGTATCGAATATTAACGTGACCTTTACCGTGACGTCAGGTGCAGCAACGTTGGTAGGACAGACCTCACCAAGTAAGATTGCCATGGCGGCACAGGCAAAACTAACCGTGCAAACTGACGCCTCTGGAGTGGCAACCGCCGCACTGGTGAGCCTGGTGGCCGGGGACAATCAGGTGACGGCGACGGTGGGGAGCCACACCACGGCGGCCCAAACC
>JBAQHZ010000291.1:0-2888 GCA_049288585.1 Chania sp. | reverse complement strand
GTATAAAGCTTGGTCAGGGGGGGGGTAAATGCCACCCCCTGGCTTTTCTCTCAATGGTTTAAGTGGGTAACAAGAAATGAAAGTTTGGCGGAGCGCGACAGTCGCAGTGCTATTATTGGCGTTTGGCTTTCAGGCCCAAGCAGGGGTTATTGTTGGCGGAACTCGCCTGATCTACAACGGTGCGAAAAAAGAGTCCTCCTTAAACATCAGTAATCCTGACAAAGTTCCTTATCTGATTCAGTCTTGGGTAGATTCTCAAGAAGGTGACACTTCTAAAGCCCCGTTCATCATTACTCCACCACTATTCCGTTTGGATGGTGGGCAAGATAACATTCTGCGCGTAGTACGCGCTGGCGGTAACCTGCCGACCAATAAAGAATCCTTATATTGGCTGAATATCAAGTCTATTCCTTCAGCCGAGAAAAAAGATAACACGTTGCAAATTGCAATTAAGACCCGTATCAAATTGATCTACCGCCCTCAAGGGTTGCCCGGTTCACTTGATGAAGCAGCTCAGGCATTAACATGGCAACGCAGCGGTAATGCGCTGCAAGTTACCAACTCTTCGCCTTACTACGTCACATTCTTTAAGGTCAAAGTAAACGGTAGCCAACTCAAAAATGCCACTATGGTTGCTCCACAATCCAGTGCTCGTTTTGACTTGCCTACGGGCGTTACTAGTGGTGCTTTGAGCTGGGAAATCATTAACGATTACGGTGGTACCAGTAAACCGTTCAACGGGAATTTATAAAGCACACGTCAAGATAACTAAAAATCAATCCTTGTACAGGTAGTGACAGGGAAAGGACGCGGCTGGCCGGAATCTACTGGCACTGCTGATAAATGGAGTTAAATGGATGAATAACCCGAAGCGTTTAGGCTCTCGCGGATTTAACCGTACCCCTCTGGCTTGGTTGATTTCATGTCAGGTTGCAATGCTAATGGGGCTTTCCGGTGGCGTACAGGCTCGCGATTTTTTTAACCCGGCATTGTTGGAACTTGATAATCCGTCTCAGCGCGGCGCTGACCTGACGGTTTTTGAAGATGGTAACACTCAAGCTCCAGGCAAATACCGGGTTGATATCTATTTGAATGGCCAAATGGTCGATACCCATGACCTCGACTTTTCCCTGCAAAAAGATGCGCTAGGCAAAAACAGCCTGCAGCCTTGCTTGAGCAGTGGCATGCTTGAATCAATGGGCGTGAAAGTTGACTCTTTCCCTGCGATCAAAGCCTCCGGGCAGTGCGTCAACTTGGCACAGGCTATTCCTCAGGCTTCGGCCACCTTCCGTTTTAATCAGCAGCGTTTGGATCTGAGCGTTCCTCAGGCCGCGTTAAATCTGTCTGCTCGTGATTATGTCTCGCCGGACAAGTGGGATCAGGGTGTGCCTGCGCTATTGGTGAATTATAACTTTACCGGTGCTAACAGCTGGAGCCGTAATAACAGCAATAACAGCAATAGTTTTAATGATGGTGTTGATGTCAATGGTAACACCATTAATGGTAATACCAACAATGGTAATACCAGTACCTATTTCCTCAATCTACGTTCCGGGGCAAACCTCGGTGCATGGCGTTTGCGTAACTATTCCACCTGGAACCGTGATAGCAATGGTGATCGTCACTGGAACTCCATCAACACTTATTTGCAGCGCGACATTATTGCACTGAAGAGTCAAATGGTGTTGGGTGAGAGCGCCTCACCGAGTGATGTGTTTGATAGCGTGCCATTCCGCGGTGGTCAGTTGGCATCGGATGACGACATGTTGCCAGACAGCATGAAAGGCTACTCACCAGTAGTTCGTGGTATTGCCCGTAGTAACGCCCAAGTAACAATCCGCCAGAACGGTTTTATCATTTATCAAAGTTATGTCGCACCAGGGGCGTTTGAGATCAAGGATCTTTACCCCACAGCAGGTAGCGGTGACTTGAACGTATCGATCAAAGAAACTGACGGTAGTGAGCAGAATTTGGTGGTGCCATTCGCCTCCGTACCAGTATTGCAACGTGAAGGGCGTTTCAAATATAGCCTGACCAGTGGTCAATATCGCTCACCGAACAGTAACGTTGAAAACACGCCATTTACGCAAGGCACCGGGATTTACGGCCTGCCATGGGGTGCAACCATTTACGGTGGGGTGCAAGCTGCCAGTAAGTATCAGTCAATCGCTCTGGGTTGGGGGCAGAACATGGGTGTGATCGGTGCGCTGTCTGCCGATATTACCCAAGCTTGGTCTAGACCTGAAAATGCGGATAAAGAGAGCGGTCAATCATATCGTCTCCGCTACGGTAAGAGCTTTGTTGAAACCGGGACCAACTTCAGTTTGGCGAGTTACCGTTATTCGACTGAAGGGTTCTATTCGCTGCAGGAAACCCTGGATACTTATACCGACGGTAGAACCACACCATATCTTGATCACAAGAAGAGCCGTGCTGAACTGACGCTGAGTCAGAACCTGTGGGAAGGTGCGGGGTCCGTCTCGGTTAGCCTGATCAGTGAAGATTACTGGAACAACGATCGCCGTAGTCAGTCGGCAAGCGTGGGTTACAACAACAGTTGGGGCGGTGTCAGCTACGGCCTGAACTATACCTACAGCAAAAATGGCTATAACAGTAATGGTGATCGTACGAATTACACTGACCAACTCTTTGCCTTTAACGTCAGTGTGCCGTTAAGCAAATGGCTGACCAACAGTAGCTATGCAACCTACAACATGAATACCAGTCGTCGTGGTTCAACCAGCAATATGGTTGGGATTGGTGGTACTGCATTGCCAACCGGCAACCTGAACTACAACATCAGCCAAGGCTACACCAGCCAGGGGCAAGGAGCGAGTGGTAACGCCAGCGTCGGTTATCGTGGTGGTTTGGGCCAGGTTAACCTAGGT
>JBAQHZ010000290.1:0-2477 GCA_049288585.1 Chania sp. | reverse complement strand
GGAAAGCGGTTTTATCGAAGCTGACGATATAGCCCACTACCGCCACCAGCCCATAGGATAACGACAGCGCCAGGATCACCCCGGCGGTGGCCATCAGAAAACGGGCGCGCAGCGAGAAGGGCTTTTTATCCTTTTTGAACATGATGTTCACTTAGCATCAAAGCGATAGCCCTGACCACGCACGGTCGTGATCACGTCCTGTGGATATTCCGCTTGCAGTTTTTTACGCAGGCGGCCCATCAGTACGTCAATGGTGTGGCTCTCGCGCAGCTCTGCATCCGGGTAAAGTTGCAGCATCAGCGAATCTTTGCTCACCACTTTGCCCGCGTTACGGATCAGGGTTTCGATGATGGTGTACTCAAACGCCGTCAGCTTGATTTGCTGTTCGTTAACGCTTAACTCGCGGCGCGAAAGGTCGATCTGGAAGGGCGGCAGGACGATCACCTGTGAGGCCAGGCCACTGTTGCGGCGCATCAGCGCTTGCATACGGGCGATCACCTCTTCCAAGTGGAAGGGTTTGGTGACGTAATCATCGGCACCGGCTTCCAGCACGGCGACTTTATCTTGCCAGCTTTCACGGGCGGTCAGTACCAGAATGGGCAAATTCATCTGATGGGCGCGCCAGCGACGGATCAGGCTCAGGCCGTCTTCCCCTGGCAGGCCGAGATCGACGATGGCGATATCAGGCGCATGTTCCTGCAAAAAATAATCAGCCTCTTTGGCGTCTTCCGCCGCATCCACCTGATGCCCCATTTCGCGCATCTGCACGGAGAGGTGGTGGCGCAATAGACCATTATCTTCAATAACCAGTACTCGCATGGGGCAGACTCCTGTAAATACGCGGGTGAAGTTCCGACTACCCAGAGCGTGCTAAGTTATGGTAGGTATAACCCGTTGATGCCGCAGGCTGGTGCTGGAAAATCTGCGTTATCCCACAATGGGATGCGGCAATTATCGGCAGTAGGTAATAAACGCAGGATAAACAGCATAGAGACAAAGGTAAACCAAACTTAAACGAAGGGGTTGCTTTCGAACCCAACATAATCAACTTTGCAGCAATCAGATGGAAGACGTTTATGGTGATAAATCAATATGGTCAGCCAGTGGGGGATCCATTACCGCAGTGGCAACCGCGGATACGGCCGACCGGTGCAACCCTAACCGGTAAGTTTTGCCACCTCGTTGTATTAGACGCCGAGCGAGATTCTGCCGCGCTATTCAATGCGTACCAGCAAGCAGCGGATGGCCGCGATTGGACCTATCTTATGGGCGAGTGGCCCGAAAACTTGCCGGAAATGCGTGCTCATCTGGCAAAGCTCGAAGCCAATACGGGTCTGGCGAATCTGGTGGTGATCGACTCGCATAGCCAAATGCCGGTAGGAACGGTGGCTTTTATGCGCATTGAAGAGGCGATCGGCGTGTTGGAGATTGGCCACGTCAACTGGTCACCGCTGATGAAGCAGCGCTCTTGTGCCACAGAGGCGATTTACCTGATGTTGCGCTACACCTTTGACGAATTGGGTTATCGCCGCTGTGAATGGAAGTGTGACAGCCTGAATGAGCCATCCCGGCAGGCGGCGCTGCGTTTCGGGTTCTGCTATGAGGGGCGATTTATGAAAGCCCTGGTGACCAAAGGGCGCAGCCGTGATACCGACTGGTTTGCGATGACCGAAGGTCGCTGGCCCGCAGTGCGTACCGCGTTCGAACAGTGGTTGGATAAGAATAATTTCACCTCCGACGGGCGGCAGAAACTGCGGTTGCAGGCGTTTATGCCGTAAAAAATTGAGGCGACTGAAAAGCCGCCTCATTAGTCTTACCGCGAGCTTATTTCAGCTCATTAACCATGCTGGTGGCACGGCCAATGTAATTGGCGGGGGTCATGGCTTTCAGGCGGGTCTTCTCTTCTTCCGGCAGTTCCAGGCTGTCGATAAACGCCTGCATACCGGCCGCATCCACGCGTTTGCCACGGGTCAGCTCTTTTAGCTTCTCGTAAGGCTTTTCGATGCCGTAACGGCGCATCACCGTCTGGATTGGTTCAGCCAGCACTTCCCAGTTGTGATCCAGTTCGTCCAGCAGGTGCGCCTGATTCACTTCCAGCTTGCTGATGCCTTTCAGGGTGGCCTGATAGGCGATCAGTGCATAACCCAGGCCGACGCCCAGGTTGCGCAGCACGGTGGAGTCGGTCAGATCGCGCTGCCAGCGGGAAACCGGCAATTTGCTCGCCAGGTGGCCCATCACGGCATTAGCCAGGCCCAGATTGCCTTCGGAGTTCTCGAAGTCGATCGGGTTAACCTTGTGCGGCATGGTGGAGGAACCAATTTCACCGGCAATGGTTTTCTGCTTGAAGTGATTGAGGGCGATGTAACCCCAGATATCACGGTCAAAGTCGATCAGAATGGTGTTGAAACGCGCGATGCAGTCGAACAGCTCGGCGATATAGTCGTGCGGTTCGATCTGGGTGGTGTACGGGTTCCAGG
>JBAQHZ010000289.1:0-4245 GCA_049288585.1 Chania sp. | reverse complement strand
TTTATAGGAGCCTAACTATTTTCTCGTCACCACGGCACATAACCCCCTGAATCTGCATATAATAGAGCGCCGAATAACCAACAAGGACGATACTCTATGTCATTCTCTCCCCTACGCCGCAAATTGCTTTTAGCTGCGGCTGCTATTCCTGCCATCAACGCGCTCAATCCCCTGCTGGCGTATGCCGCCGGTACCACATTGCAACAAGCACAGCAACAGCTCGCAGCGCTGGAAAAATCCTCCGGCGGCCGCCTTGGGGTGGTGGCTATCAATACCGCCGATGGCAAAACGCTGCAACTTAACGGCGAACAGCGCTTTCCGTTCTGTAGCACCTTCAAAGTGATGGCGGCCAGCGCCATTTTGCAGCACAGCCTGAGCAATAGCGGTTTTATGCAGCAACGCATCCGCTACCAGAAAAGCGATCTGGTGGCCTATTCGCCGATTACTGAAAAACACCTCGATAGCGGTATGACCGTGGCCGAACTGTGCGCTGCTGCACTCCAGTACAGCGATAACACCGCCGTCAATCTGCTGATGAAACAGCTCGGCGGGCCTGCGGCCATTACCGCCTATGCGCGCAGTATTGGTGATACCACCTTCAGGCTGGATCGCTGGGAAACCGAGCTCAACAGCGCTATTCCAGGTGATGAACGCGATACCACCACGCCAGCGGCCATGGCGGCCAGCTTGCAGATATTAGCCTTGGGCAGTGCGTTACCGCAGGCACAGCGCGAACAACTGGTAGCCTGGATGAAAGGCAATACCACCGGAGATAAACGCATCCGAGCAGGCGTGCCAGCCGGTGCAATGGTTGCTGATAAAACCGGGGGTGGCGACTACGGCACCACTAACGATATTGGAATCGTTTGGCGAGAGAACCGTGCCCCACTGGTGATTGCCGTATACTTCACGCAACCGCAGCAAGATGCCAAAGCCAACAATGAGGTCATCGCCTCTGCGGCACGCATTGTCAGCCAAGCGTTTGCTTAAGCCATACCTTATTCAGAAGCGCTCAATCACCGGCAGGATAAACCCCAGATCGCCTTGCGGCAGCGCGATGCCCAACGCACGCGCTGCCAGCTCAGCCACGCGAAAATCGATATCAGCGGCTTCCCCCTCTTCCAGAAACCAGGCGGCGGAAAGCCCGGCCCAGGCCAGGATCCATTGCAACAAGCGGCTGCGTTCCAGTCCGGCCAATGCACAAACCTGCTCGACGCGGCGATGAAAGATATCGGGATCGGTGGCAACACCGTAATTGGGATTGCAGAAGATGTTGGCATAATCAAACCCACGCTCGCCATACAGGCGTTTAGGATCGATCGCCAGCCAGCCGCGCTCGGTAAAGTCCAGCACGTTGTCATGATGAATATCGCCGTGCAGCACGCCTTGTTCACGCGGGCTGGTCAGCAACTCCGCCGCCGCCGTGGCGCTCAAGCGCAACATGCCTCCATGGGCCTGCGCTGCGGGCCACAAAGCGTTAAACCATTGGTGTAGCGGGATCAGATCGGGAAAGGGTTCAGCGCGTGGCGCATGCAGCCGGGCGATCGCCTGACACAGAATTTCGGTGGCCCGCGCATCCTCGCCGCCGCGCACCATCTGCGCCAATGATCCGCCGCCCATCGCCCGCTCCAACAAGATACCGTCATCGTGCCAGGCCAGAACTCGCGCAGCACCTTCGCCTTGCCACCAGCACATCAGCAGGCCGCCGAACTTTTCTTCCTGTTCACGAGCAATCTTTAACATGGCTGGCAAGCCATGATAACGTACCGGCATCAGCAAACTGCTGTGCGTTTCGAACGCTGTTCCATCAGGTTCAAGTTGCCAACGTTGCAGATAAGGAACAAATGCCTGGTTCATCCCCTTGGTGCATCCTTATTGCGTGAACGACTTGCTGGGATGATAGTATTGCTTGGCAATATACTGCAAAACTTTTGTCGGCACGGTATACCCTACGAGCACTCTGGGTATAGTGCGGTTGTTTTTTTGAAAGCTCTTGTGGGGTTTATCATGTCGCTAATAAAACGCACCAATTATCCACAATTACCCAAGCCTGGCGGGCCTTACGTGCATGCAGTTAGGCATGCAGACACACTATATATCTCGGGATTAACCGCGTTCACTACCGAGGCTCAAGGGCGCAAAGCCTCACACCAGGCGCGCGCCATACTCGAACAGTTGGCCACCATCGCCGCCAGCGAGGGAACTAACCTTAAGTCTCTGGTCAAGATCAGCGTATTTCTGACCGACATCGCCGATCTGGCGGCGATCCGCGAAGTGCTGTTTGATTATCTGGATGGCGCGCTGCCAGCGTGCTCATTGATGGCCGTCAGCGCCCTGTTTTCACCCGAACTTAACGTTGAGATCGAAGCAATACTCGCCTTATGAATTTGGGGCGCTGCCATGCGCCCTTACAGCCCCTTGACTTCCTCCACCTGATGATGAAAAACGTAAGGATCGGAAATCAGGGCAAAAGCGTCATCGTCCGGGTAAGTCACCGCCACGTGATAATCGTCGCCAGCAAAGCATTTGATGGCCTGCCATGACTCCCAAAAGGTAGCCAGAAAAAAGTGGGCATACTCGCCCTGAACTTCCTGCCTGACAAAAGCACCGCAATTACCCGCAACAGATTCCGCATGCTGTACACCGGTGACGGCCAAATGGTCGGCAAACCCTTGCCGATACGCTACAGGCACACAACCGTGCCAAGTTCTGACGATCATAACTCACCCTTTTGAATAAAAAGCCAAAAATAATGAATAAATAACCTATCATTTTTTTAGCTGATTTCAATATCTCGCTGCGTGGCTTTTGTACAAAGGCAGAAAAACTACTGTACTCGTCGATAACCTCTCTGCCGCCAAGCGAAATATTCTGGTAATTTACGCATGAGAAACTGACCACGAGTGGATGACTATGCAGCAAAAACCGATTCTGCACGAAGCCAGACAACTGAAACGCCTTAACGCAGCCACGCGGCGGCAGTCACATGTCTACAAGTGGATTGCCTTAGTCGCTGGATTGGATGCACTGTTGGTGTTCTGGTATGACCGGGATATGCGCAATGTCTCTTTTTCCACGGCGGTGGCGTTGGTATGCGTCTATTTATGGATCCGCGATCGCAATAAAGCGCGCAGCTACCGGCGTGAGTACGATCGTAAATATGGTCAACATCATGACGGTTAGCCCCACGAATAAGGAGTTATCGGTGCTTGCATTAACGTTGCCCCTGGAACTACCGCAACCTTTTCACCCCTACCAAGAATTAGCCCAGGAACTGTTACCCCTGACGCTTGATGGCGATGATGGTTCTCACGATGTCGCTCACCAGCAGCGTGTGTGGAAAAACGCCCGTCGGATCGCTCGCGATGAAGGAGGCGAACTGCGTATTCTTTGTGCTGCGGTGCTGTTACATGACTGTGTTGCGGTAGAAAAAAACTCACCGCAGCGTCACTTGGCTTCACGTATGGCGGCAGAAAAGGCGGCCGCCATGCTGGCTGTGCTCGGTTGGTCTGCTGTTGATATCGAAAAAACGGCACATGCGATCGAGGCACACAGTTTTTCTGCTGCTATTCCTGCGCAAACGCTTGAGGCAAAAATCCTGCAGGATGCCGACCGGCTTGATGCTATTGGCATGATTGGCATCGCCCGTTGCTTTTATATCGGTGGCCGCATGCGCAGTGCGCTGTACGATGCCGCCGATCCGTTGGCGCAGCGACGCCCGTATGACGACAAGCGTTTTGCCCTGGATCACTTCGAAACCAAGCTGTTCAAACTGCAAGATGGGTTCCAGACCTCGACTGGCCAGATATTGGCTGCGCAACGGACCGAGCGCATGCGTCGTTTCCTCAGCGAACTGCAAGAAGAAGTTTGATAACTGCGCTGCAATATTTATGTCGTAAATCCTGTACACTGAAAGTCAACTTCACAAGACAGGTGACGATAATGAAGAAACTGACGCTGAAAGACATGACGGAAAGCGAACAACGTGAAGTAAAAACCGAGCTGGACAGAGCACGAAAAAACCATGATCGTCCGTTGACCAACGCCGAACAGAACAAAGTGAAAGACGAGGCCATTGAACGCATCATGGCCGCACGTGAAAAGATTGCCAAAGCAACTCGGGCAGAACGCAAAGCCAATCGCGTGCAACCCACGAGCACGACGTTTAGCTGGACTGCCTCCATCAGCACCCGCCCACATCGTTGAACGAGACCCCGCCACGGCGTAATGCTCATCAGTTAAGGC
>JBAQHZ010000288.1:0-6156 GCA_049288585.1 Chania sp. | reverse complement strand
ACCTTAAGTCTTGGCGTGTCTCTTATCCGCAAGGCAGAAGGTAAGGGGGGGCTGCGCGATGTCCGATAACATCATCAGCGCCGCACCAGCCGGCCAGCGCACCCAACTGCGCAAAACTCTTACTTTGGTTCCGGTAGTCATGATGGGCCTGGCGTATCTGCAGCCGATGACTATCTTTGATACCTTTGGCATCGTCTCCGGCCTGACCGATGGTCACGTCGCCACCGCCTATGCCTTTGCTCTGCTGGCGATCCTGTTTACCGCGCTGAGCTACGGCAAACTGGTACGCAAGTTCCCGTCTGCGGGTTCTGCCTATACCTATGCTCAGAAAGCCATCAGCCCACACGTTGGCTTTATGGTGGGCTGGTCATCGTTGCTGGACTACCTGTTCATGCCGATGATCAACATCCTGCTGGCAAAAATTTACCTGGAAGCGATCTTCCCTGGCGTGCCTTCATGGATCTTCGTCGCGGTGCTGGTTGCGCTGATGACGGCTTTCAACCTGCGCGGCATCAAGTTGGTAGCCAACCTGAACTCCATTATCGTGGTGGTGCAGGTGGCGATCATGATCGTGTTCCTTGGCCTGGTCATCCATGGGATTTCCAACGGCGAAGGGGCGGGTACGCTGGTCAGCAGCCGCCCGTTCTGGTCTGATAATGCCCATGTGGTGCCGATGATTACTGGAGCGACCATCCTGTGCTTCTCGTTCCTCGGCTTTGACGGCATCAGTTCGTTGTCGGAAGAAACCAAAGATGCAGAGAATGTGATCCCGAAAGCCATCTTCCTGACGGCGCTGATCGGCGGCATTATCTTTATCGTGGTGTCTTACTTTGTACAGCTGTACTTCCCAGACATTTCACGCTTCAAGGAGCCGGATGCATCACAGCCTGAAATCATGCTGTATGTGGCTGGCAAGTTCTTCCAGTCGGTGATCCTGGTATTCTCCTGCGTGACCGTTCTGGCTTCTGGCATGGCTTCTCATGCGGGTGTATCACGCCTGATGTATGTGATGGGCCGTGACGGCGTATTCCCAGAGCGCTTCTTCGGTTATGTGCATCCGAAATGGCGTACTCCGGCGTTGAACGTGCTGCTGGTGGGTGCGATTGCGCTGTCTGCGGTGTCGTTCGATCTGGTGACTGCGACGGCGTTGATCAACTTCGGTGCGCTGGTGGCGTTTACCTTCGTAAACCTGTCGGTGATTTCGCAGTTCTACATCCGTGACAAGCTGAATCGTACCCTGAAAGAGAAATTCAATTATCTGGTCCTGCCGGTGTTAGGGGCGCTGACCGTGGGTGCACTGTGGATTAACCTGGAGTCCAGCTCAATGACGCTGGGCCTGATTTGGGCTGCGATTGGCCTGATCTATCTGGCGTTTGTCACCCGCAGTTTCCGTTTGCCGGTACCACAGGCGAGTGAAGACGTTGCCTAACTGAAACTGTCAGTTAACCACATGACAAAGGGCGCAATCTGCGTAATGCCGGTCAGTTAAGCGCAAAACTGCATAATCATGCGAAATGGCTAAAGGAGTCGCCCCCTCTCCCCAAGGGAGAGGGAACTGGTTAGCCTTAACTGACAAGCATTACGCTATCTGCGCCCTTTGTTGTTTCTGTTAGCCCACCAACTGCTTACCGTAGTCAAACAACGCCTTCAATAGCGCGGTTTTCTCTTGATCCCCTTCATGCAGGTTATACAGCGCTTCTAACTGCAACAGATAGTTTTGCACCCGCTCGGCGTTGAGCATGGCTTGGCGATGCTGCAACCAGCGGCGCTGCTCGGCATCATCCAGCGTGTTCGGGTAATTGCGCGCACGGTAGCGAAACAGCAGTTCTTTCACCCGGCCATCGTTAAAGGTTAAATCCAGCGCGGGCAGATTCTGCGGCTTGGTCTGCTGGATAATTTTCATGGCAGCCCTGTCGGCATCGCTGAAAAAGCCGTCATACAGTTTGGCATCCACATCGTCGATCGGAGTAAAGGGTTCAGCCTCGGCATACAGGGCTACGACCTTTTCCCTGATTTCCGGGTGTTGGCGCAGCACCTGCAAATTTTGCAGGCAGGCTTGGCGATCGATACCCAATCGTTCGGCGTTTTCTGGTAGCAGCGTTTTAGCCGGTGCCAGCACCGGGCACTTGTTGATATGTACCAGCTTGATGGGCACCGGTGCCTGATTGGCAGTCAGCCGATCGCGCCGGGTATAGAGACGCTCACGCAGTTCATCGGCAGTCAGTTCCAGTAGTGGCGTGATGTCACCGGCTAAATCGCACATGATTACCGCGTTTTTGTTCTCTGGGTGCCAGGCCAGCGGCGAAACCCAACTGGTGTTGCCGCGTGTGGCACCAAACATGCCGGAAACGTGTACCAACGGGGTCATCTCGGCAATGTCGATCAACGCGTTCAGTTTGTGCTTATTGCGGTGCTGTAACAGATAGTCAAACAGCCGGGGTTGCGCCTGCTTGACCAGCTTAGCCATGGCAATGGTCGCGTAAACGTCGGCCATTGCATCGTGGGCATTCTCGTGCTCTATGCCGTTGGCACGCGTCAGGTGTTCTAAGCGAAAGCTGGGGAAACCCTCTTCATTTTCCGGCCAGTGGATACCCTCAGGACGTAACGCATAGCAGGCACGCATCACATCAAGCAGATCCCAGCGCGAATTGCCGTTTTGCCAACTGTAAGCGTAGGGGTCATAAAAGCTGCGATAGAAGATGTTGCGGCTGACTTCATCATCAAAACGAATATTGTTGTAGCCGAGAATACAAGTGCCGGGCACGCTGAACGCTTGGTGGATCTGCCGGGCAAATTCGGCCTCATTCACCCCTTTGGCCAGGGCCTGTTGCGGCGTGATGCCGGTGATCATCACTGCTTCCGGATCGGGCAGGTAGTCATCGGCCGGAGCACAGTAGATAATCAGCGGTTCTTCGATGATATTGAAATCCATATCGGTACGCACGCCAGCGAACTGCGCTGGGCGGTCCATCGATGGGCTTATGCCAAAGGTTTCGTAATCATGGATATAAAATGTAGCCGGTGCCTTGCTGCTCAAAATCGCATCTCTTTATTGGCGTAGGTAATATGCCTCTATTGTAACGGTGCCATGAACGATGCCAAGCAGTGGTTTAGCTTAAGCGAAGAAATGCGGGTGATTACGCATTGCGATAGTAGAACAGGCGTTGATGAAAGTAGTTGAGCAGATGAGCAGGCACGTTTTCTTCGGCATTTTCTAGCCCCGAAGCATGTCCGTAGCGTTCATTATAAATAACGCTTAGGGCTAACAGGTCGGTGTGGATCTTTTCGCGTTCTTGCTTGGGCAAGTTATCCAGTTTTCGCACCATATCTTTCTCCTTGAACGAAAAAGCATCATAGGACCGCAGGGCGAGTTTGTCGCTACCCCATTTAGGGAGGACGCTTGCAGAACAGAACGATTCTGACTAAATAGGCTATATCAGGGAATTAAATCAGGCTTAGCGTCAATGTTATATAAACAACTATATCGACGTGATCCCGGTGGATTATTGTGCTGACGCGCTGGTGATGTTGCTGAACCGCGATACGCTGGATAACGACGTTTATCATATCTCTGCCGGTGAAGAGAGCAGCGTCAGCTTTGCCGATATCGATCACGCCATCGCGGCAGCGCTGGAGAAACCACCGGTTGGCGATCATTATGCACAGGTCAGTTACGAGGCTCTGCTGCAAATGCGCAGACAACTGAAGGATATTTTCGGGCCGTGCAATGAGCGCCTGATGCTGAAAGCGATGCGCCTGTATGGCTCATTTGCCATGCTCAACATGCAGTTTAGCAATGAGAAAATCCTCAAGCTGGGCATGCCGAAGCCGCCGCGCTTTACCGATTATATTGCCTGCTGCGTGCAGTCGACGCGTGGGTTGTCGATACCTCAGCAAATGGTGGTGGATTTTAAATAACAGGCAGGGCATCCGCAGCGATGCCCTGTTTGCTCACCAGGATGAGGATGACCAGAAGACGCGGCCCAGCACCACCAGTTGGTCTTTGCGCTGCGGATAGCTGAGATGCTCATCCTGATATTCTTCCCGGTTCAGTGAGCGGATAACGACGCCGCCGTCGGGCTGTTCGATCAGGACTTTAACCCGCAACAGATTGCCATGGCGAATGGCATAGGTTTTCCCTTCGCGGATACGGATATCGGCGGTGTTGATGCCTACGACATCACCATCTTGCAGGCGCGGTTCCATACTGGAGCCGGAGATGCGGATAATACGTGCTGCATTGACCGGTACGCCCATTTTATGCAGGTAGTAGCGGCGGAATATCAGTGAAAACTCTTCACAATCAACGATTTCATAGCAACCGTCACCGGCAGAAAAATCGATATCCAGCAAGGGGATCTCCACAAATTCTTCTTTGTCCTGATCGGTATCCTCCCAGACGACCGGCCTGAGCCGCGCGGGTTGGAAATTGGACTCCGCTGCAACATCGGCAAAGGGATGCTCCAGTGCTTTTTCATGGAATACATCGAACCAGCCTTTCGGCAAGCTCAGCTTAGCTTCGATGCGCCGGGCGAGGTTATCGCCCAGGTTGCGGGAGGATTTTTCACCGGTGATCTGGCTCAGCGTTGGCGCAGAAGAATCCACCAGTATGGCAAATTCATTCTGGTTGGTGCCTTGGCGGGCATAATGCGCCATCAGATCGCGCAGATTATTGCGCCTAATTTCTTTAGTTTCCATTGGCGGATGATCGCACTCTTTAGCAAAAAGGTAAATCCTTATGCGACAGAAAAGGGACCTCGTATTTAGCGCTGAGCTAAATGCCCATGGTGCTTCTCGCAAGGTGGGAAACATCTTTGTACATTCAACGTCATACGTAAGTGTTTTTTCTCCACTAGAATAAAATTTTATGGCTTCGTCGGTGATAACAACGTGCGCTTAGACCGAGAGATCTCTTCTGTTGAACGCCTGCTTTATCGCAACTACCGCATTGTTCACGGTGTGCGTATCGGGCTGGCGTTTATCATTACCTTCCTTTTGCTGCGCACGCTCAAGGTGCCGGAAGGCATCTGGCCGCTGATCACCCTGGTAGTCGTCATGGGGCCGATTTCTTTCTGGGGCAATGTGCTGCAACGAGCGCTGCAGCGCGTTTCCGGCATGCTTTTGGGGGCGGTTTCTGGCCTGATTGCGCTTTATCTCGAATTTCACTCGCTGCCGCTGATGCTGATCTGGTGCGGCATCGTGATGTTCTTCTGTGGTTATCTAACGCTGGGTAAACGGCCTTTTATGGCGTTGTTGATCGGTATTACGCTGGCAGCGATGTGCGGTGCTGGGGCGGAAAATATGCCGGTTGCCCTGTGGCGTGGCGGCGATGTGATTTTAGGCTCGATATTGGCACTGCTGTTCACCAGCATCTATCCGCAGCACGCATATATGCTCTGGCGCATGGAGATGGCCGATTGTTTGCAGTCTGTCGGCCAGATCTACGGTGCTTACCTGTCACCTAATATGCTTGAACGCCCACGCCTGGAAACGCGGATGAAACAGTTACTGGCCCAGGTGGTCAAGCTACGCGGGTTGCTCCAGCCTGCCAGCGAAGAAACTCCGATTCCCGAACAGGTATTCGAAGCGGTGCAAACCTTGACCCGTAATCTGGTATGTACGCTTGAACTATTGGTCGGGGCTTACTGGGCTTCGCGAGAAACCCGCTTTATTCTGCTGAACGCCAAAACCCTGCGCAGTGCGCAATTGCTGACGCTACGCTCGATCGAATCGCTGGCGGATATGATGCGCTACGGTGAAGTGCGAACGGAGTCAGGGGATCTGAGCGAGATCGCCTGCGAACTCAAAGCCCTGATGCAGGAGGCCAGCGCTGAGCAGCCCTGTGATGCCTCGATCTGCGGTTATATGTGGCTGAGTATGGAACTGGCGCAACAGCTTGAGGAATTGAGTGATTTGCTCAAGGTATGTACGTCCCGCGTGCGGGAATAGGGTGTCAGATCATGAAGGCGGTGCTTCGGGTTTTGGCTGGGGCGCTAAAGTGGGTAAGATAGGCCAATGGGAGTTGTGCCTGACGGGCACAAACCTGTATCTTGGAGCGATTGTGGCCGTCAGCAAATGAATCTGTGTATTACTAAAGCAAGGGTATGAAGATGGATAATGCAAATAAGCCGAGTTTTCAGGACGTACTGGAGTTTG
>JBAQHZ010000287.1:0-4497 GCA_049288585.1 Chania sp. | reverse complement strand
GGCCAACCCAGAACGCTTCACCGTCTGGGTGGAAAAGGGGCATATCGAGATCCAGGCCACCGGGGAAAGTTCGTTTATGTACGTCTACCCCATTCAGATCTTCATTGTGGATTATCCAGGGCATCTGGATGAGCTGATGTTGCCACTGCTGGCATGGATTTGGGTGAATCAGCCAGACCTGCTACTTAACCCTGAAAAGAACAGAAAAATTGAATTTGATGCCGACATTAGCAATGACGATTTAGCAGATCTTCTACTCATGGTGCCGGTATGGGAGCGCGTTATGGTGACCATCGAGAACGGCAAGCCGGTGGCCAGGCATCTGGCAGAAGAAAAGCCGCGTTTCGGTGGCGGTGATTGGGAAATGGTCTTTGATCCTGAGCAAGGTGGGGAGTTGGTGCCATGACAGCCGATACAGCGTTGTTTCATCAGTTGGATCAGGTCTTCGCCGATATCCTGGGCGGGATGTCTCCCGCCGGGCGTCTACGCACTGCACGCGAGATCAGCCGGATGCTACGCCAGAGCCAGTCACGGCGCATCGCCCGCCAGGAAAACCCGAGCGGTGCAAAATTCGAGGCACGTCGGCGCAAGGTGCTGCACTCACAGGCAGGGATCGGCTTCATCTGGAATGGAGAAACCCGCAGGCTGAAAAACTGGCGGGCCACCAGGGGCAGCCGGGGCCGTATGTTGACCGGTTTCGATGAGGGCCGCGGCGCGATCCGTTCGTTCTATCGTGAGGATATCGAGCGTTATCTCGATATCAACTTCACCCAGACCCGCAAAGACATGACACGAACAGATCCTATGTTCAGACGGCTGCGTACCACTCAGTTTCTGAAGGCCCGAGCAGATGCCAGTGGCGCGGAGATGGGATATTCAGGCGTTGCCGCCCGCATCGCCCGTACGCACCAGTACGGTCTTCGCGCCAGAGTGAATAAATCCGGTGCAATGGCGACCTACCCACAGCGTGAGCTGCTGGGGCTCACCAAAGCCGACCGCATGGCGATCGCACGCCAGGTCATTGACTCGCTAGGGGCGAAATAATGGACGCCGCCGAATTAATCCGCCTGCTGGGAAACGTGATCCGCACCGGCATCGTGACAGAGATAGACGAAGACGCCTGGCGGGTGCGCGTTGCCAGCGGAGAGCTAGATACCACCTGGCTGCGCTGGAACGCGCAGCGTGCAGGCGCATTCAAAATCTGGTTGCCACCGTCGATCGGTGAGCAGGTCTGGCTGATGTGCATCGGAGGTAACCCGGAAACCGCCATCATCGGCGGCAGCCTGTACAGCAATGAGCACCCTGCCCCTGGCAGCTCGCTGACTGAAATGGTAATCACCGCACCGGACGGCGCCACGTTTCGTTACGACGCCGAGGCAGGCGCGTTGACGGCCAGCGGCATCAAAACGGCCACGATATCCGCAGAGGTAAAGATCACCCTGGAATCCCCTGTCGTTGAATGTACGGAACTGCTGAAAACAAAGAAATTTAATGTCACCGAAGGCGGAGAAATGGCAGGTAACTTCACCCATACCGGCGGCAAATTCACATCAAACAGCGTGCAAATCGACGATCACGGTCATGGTGGCGTCCAGCGCGGCGGCAGTTGGACGGAGGGCACCCAATGACACAGCGCTATCGTGGCATGAATGCATCAAGCACCGGCACGCTGACCGATGCGGATCACGTCTGGCAATCTGCCAACGACATTCTACTGACGCCAATCGGTTCACGCGTCATGCGTCGCAACTACGGCTCCTTGGTGCCAGACCTACTCGATAGCCCGCAAAACGATGTCACTCGCCTGCAATTGATGAGTGCCGCCGTCATTGCGCTGGCAGCCTGGGAGCCGCGCATTGCGCTGGACACCATCAATATTGCCTATTCGCCAACGGGTGCCGTCACCGCCGAGATATCCGGCAGGCTGACGGAAAGCATGGAGAAAAGCACCGGTACGGTCATGTTGAGGAATACCAAAGATGCCAACGATTGATCTGTCCCAACTTCCCACCCCGACAATCATAGAGGCGCTGGACTTCGAAACCATCCTCGCCGATGTGAAAGCCGTCATGATTGCCGCCTTCCCCGCCGATCAGCAGGCATCAGTAGCCGCTGCACTGTCGCTGGAATCGGAGCCGTTGAACGTCATTGCTCAGGCCATGGCCTACCGCGAATTGTTACTGCGCCGCCGCATCAACGAAGGTGCCGCCGCGTGCATGCTGAGCCATGCCGAAGGCGCGGATCTGGATAACCTAGCCGCCAATCTGGATACGGAACGCTTGACGATCACCCCAGAAACAGACACTGCTGATGCAGTGATGGAGAGCGACGAGGCACTGCGCCTGCGCGCGCAATCGGCGTTCGAAGGCATGAGCGTTGCCGGACCATCTGCGGCCTATGAGTATTTCTCACGCAGCGCCAGCGGCAAAGTAGCCGACGCCAGGGCAACCAGTCCAGCACCGGCAGAGGTAGTGATCGCCATTCTCTCGACCGACGGCGACGGCACCGCATCGCCAGAATTGCTGACCATTGTGAGCGCAGCCGTTAACGACGAAGAAGTGCGCCCGCTGGGCGATCGGGTGACGGTGCGCAGTGCGGAAATCGTCGAATACACCATTGATGCGGAGTTGTTTTTGTACCCAGGGCCAGAGTCAGAACCCATCATCAACGCGGCAATGGCCTCACTGCGGGCTTTTCTGGCGGCTAACGATAGACGGATCGGTCGTGATGTGGTGCGTTCAGCGATTTCTGCTGCGCTGCATGTGCCAGGCGTGCAGCGTGTGGAGTTGAACGCGCCCGCCGTCGACCTACAGATCTCCAACACGCAGGCGGCGCGCAATACCGGTTATGCAGTAGCGAATGGTGGAACGGATGAGTAACACCCTGCTTCCGCCATCCGCCAGCGCCTGGATGCGCCACACAGAAACCGTGACCGCGCGGCTGTCAGCGATCACCGTCGCACTGCGCACGCTTTGGACGCCCACAGCCTGCCCGGTAGATTTGCTGCCGTATCTGGCTTGGGCGTTATCGGTTGATCAGTGGGATAAGGGCTGGGCCGTCGAGCGGAAAATCGAGGCAATACAGCAATCGTACTGGATCCACCGCCGAAAAGGGACAAGGGCCGCAGTACGTCGAGCCATCGAGAGCATGGGGTTTTCTGCAACGTTTGCGGAGTGGTTCGACACCGGTGATCGACCAGGCACCTTCCGGCTTGAAATCGACGTGAATGACGTAGGGCTAACCAGCAAAACACTTGACGAGCTAAACCGCCTGATCGATGGCACAAAGCCAGTCAGCAGACACTTGGCCGCTATGTCTACTCGCACCACCGTGACCGGTTTTATCCACACGGCGACCAGTTATTACGACGGTAACGAACTGACCATTTACCCGAATTACGCTGAAGAAATAACCACAGAAAGCAGCGCAAACAGCGGCGCAGCGATCCATTTGATTGATACAGTGAGAGTGACCAATGAGCGCTAAATATTTTGCATTACTCACCAATATTGGCGTTGCGAAGATAGCCAACGCAGCAGCGCTGGGGATCAAGCTCAACATCACCGAGCTGGCCGTCGGCGACGGTAGCGGCACGCTGCCAACACCAACCTCAGATCAGACCGCACTTGTTAACGAGCGCCGCCGCGCCCCCATTAATCAGCTATCGATCGACCCGCTCAATGACGCGCAAATCATTGTTGAGCAAGTGATCCCCGAGAACGTAGGCGGGTGGTGGATTAAGGAAGTGGGCCTGTATGATGAGGACGGCGATCTGGTCGCCGTGTCCAACTGCCCGGAAACCTATAAGCCACTCCTACAGGAAGGGTCAGGCCGTACTCAGATCGTGCGCATGGTGATTATCGTCAGCAACACATCCAGCGTGACGGTGAAGATTGATCCTGCCGTAGTATTGGCGACACGCGAATATGTAGACCAGGTGAGAAAAGATTTTGCGGGGCCTGACGGACGCAAAGGCATTGGTGCGGGTGAAACGACGCTGGATAAATTGCTTCATGTTGATCCACGAATGTTCGGAGCGCATCCAATCACAGAACCCGGATATGAAACCTTTGACAGCACACAGTCATTTCAGCAGGCAATTGATTACGCAAAAGAAAGCGGAGTTAACGTTGTTAAGTTTTCTGGCAAATACAACATTGTTGGCGTGTCTGGTTATTTTAAAACCCCTGGTGATGATGGCACCGCTTACCCAGGATGGATTGGATCCGGTGATAGCAATATAGCACCAGAAGTTCGCTATGATTTACCTGTTTCACTAATTATTCCAGATAGAGTCGCATTAGTTGCTGATAATGTTGAATCTGATGAGTTAATAGGCGACTGGACGTTAGAACTATCACCTATTAACGTTCATCAGAAAGCAATGATTTTGATAACCAACAGTGGCGGTAATAATAGTATCTGCCGCCCAATTAAACGTAATTTTAGAATTTCTAAAGCCTTCATAGGGATAGTGTCCGAGGGGATAGTTTACAG
>JBAQHZ010000286.1:0-7287 GCA_049288585.1 Chania sp. | reverse complement strand
GGAGACAACGATAATGAAAACGTATTCACCTGAGCTCAAAGCTGCTGTGATTGCCAGAATGATGCCACCACACAATCAGCCTGTTGTTCAGATTGCACGCTCTGAGGGGATCCCTATCAATACGCTTTACACCTGGCTTTCCAAGGCTGGCATCTCGACCATAAGCACCAACGCTGAGGTAAAACACCCACAGCACGGGTCCCGTGAGGCTCGCTTTGCCATACTGGTTGAAACGGCCCCTCTTTCCGCCCATGCTGTTGCTGAATATTGTCGCCGTAAAGGCCTCTACCCTGAGCAAATTCAGCAGTGGAAGAATGAGATAATGCAGCCAGACCCACGTGAAGAAAAAGCACTCCTAAAGAAACAGCAAAACGAAATTCATCAGCTTAAACGCGAAATTGCCCGCAAGGATAAAGCGTTGGCTGAGGTTGCGGCATTGCTGATGTTGCAAAAAAAGTTCAAGGCGTTGTTCGAGCAGGAAAACGGGGACGAATGACGCGAACTCCCGACCGGCTGCGATTGATGACAATCGTACAGGAGGCCGTTGCTGCAGGAGCCAGACTGAGTGAGGCCTGCCAGTCTATTGGGTTGAGTGAGCGAACATTACAGCGTTGGGGAAAAGGGACTCATGACCGCCGACCGACGGCATCACGACCCGCCCCGAAGAACAAACTCAGTGCCGAAGAACAACAACAGGTTTTGGCTATCTGCCATGAGCCGCGGTTCGCCAGCCTGCCACCGGCGCAAATCGTTCCTTTGTTGGCCGATGAAGAGCGCTATATCGCCAGTGAGTCAACGTTTTATCGGATACTGAGACGTGCTGGCGAAACAACGCAAGAGGGTAGCGCAAAGCAAGCCACTATCGACCTGGAGGGCAACTGCACCGAATCAGGTGTGGTCATGGGATATCACCTGGTTGAGGTCGGTGACAGCAGGACACTGGTTCTATCTGTACCTGATAGAAGACGTGTTCAGTCGCAAAATCGTCGGTTACGAGGTTCACCTGGTTGAAAGTGGTGAGCATGCGGCAGAACTGATGAATCGGACAGTGCTGAGCGAACGCTGTTGGCAGGAGCCGCTGGTACTGCATGCGGATAACGGAGCCCCGATGAAGTCACAGGTGCTGCAGGTAAAGCTTGCGGAACTTAAGATAACCCCGTCACACAGCAGACCGCGGGTGAGCAACGATAACGCGCATGTTGAATCGCTGTTCAGGACGTTGAAATATGTGCCGAGCTGGCCGGAAAAGGGCTTTGCGACGCTGGAGGATACGCGAGCCTGGGTGGAGACGTTCGTTGGCTGGTATAACGAGGAACATCGGCACAGTGGTATCCGTTACGTCACGCCAGGGCAACGGCACAGAGGTGAAGATCGTGGACTACTGGCGCAACGTAAATCGGTCTATGAAGCGGCGAAAATGCAGAATCCACATCGGTGGTCAGGCGCGACGAGAAACTGGAGCCGGCAGGATGAAGTCTGGTTAAATCCGGAGCGTGAAACGTTGGCCGCATGAATTAACTGAGGCGACAACTACCTTGACACGCGCCGAAAATCTGGGCAGCAACCTGTTGGCACAGAAACTTAAGCTAACTGAGGACGAGGTGAAGCAGATTGCCAAGTTGGAATGTAATGTCCGCCTGGTCAGCTCAGAGGGCCTGGTGTCAGCAGCGATTGTAATCTGATACACCCCAGCGATTGAAACTTGATACACCACGTTGAGAAGATGGCTGCTTTTTCGCATTTATTACCGATCACCGCTAACCTTTACAGACGTATACGTTTCACTGATTGAAATCCCCCCTCCCTACCTCTATAACTGAAAGAGCCTTCCTCCTAAAAGCCATGCTGGTAGAGAAGCACAGGCGTATAATGAATCTATTGTTGGTGGCAATGTTGCTATCAACATCATCCAAACGGGAAATAGGCGAATAGCGTGCCGAAACGAACTTATGCAATGAGGTATGTTGCAGGCCAGCCAGTTGAACGAATTTTCCCTGGTGCCATCCATCAACCGCTACTGCCTGGGGCTGCATTACCTACGTCTGGGGTATTGCGGGTTATGGTGTGGAATATCTTCAAGCAGCAACGTGCTGATTGGCTTTCGGTGCTGAAAAATTTCGGTAAAGATGCGCAACTGGTGTTATTGCAGGAAGCCCAGACGACACCTGAGCTGGTGAATTTTGCTACCTCTCACTATCTGGCTGCCGATCAAGTCCCCGCTTTTGTGTTGCCGCAACATCCTTCTGGCGTGATGACACTAGCAGCAGCCCATCCGGTGTATTGCTGCCCGTTGCGCGAACGTGAGCCGCTATTACGTCTTGCTAAATCAGCGTTGATCACCGTCTATCCACTCTATAATGGTCAATTGCTGATGGTGGTGAATATCCATGCGGTGAATTTCAGCCTGGGTGTCGATGTATACAGTAAGCAGCTAGACCCGATTGGCGAGCAGATTGCTAACCACCAAGGGCCGGTGATTATGGCCGGTGACTTTAATGCCTGGAGCCGCAAGCGTATCAATGCGCTGTATCAGTTTGCTGATGATATAGCCTTGCATGAGGTGAGCTTTACCGATGATCACCGTAAGAAAGCATTTGGTCGACCGCTAGACTTTGTATTTTACCGTAACTTAGGCGTTGTAGAGGCCTCTGTGCTGGTTACCCAAGCGTCAGATCATAATCCTCTGTTGGTGGAGTTCCATCCTGAAATTGGTAAGCCGGTCTGGTAGGAATCCACAGGCAATAAAAAAGCACCCTACAACATGCAGGGTGCTTTTTCTTTGAGTCGAAAACCTAGGTATCCGGTGACATTTTGTTGTTTACAAACAAGGTCAGTTTCAGACCTGGTTGAAGACTATTTTTCTTGCCGAGCCTTGAGTTCCAACGCATCACGTCATCTATATTGACACCGTGACGGCGTGCAATACTGGAAAGCGAATCACCCTTGCGAACCTGATAGGTGATACTGCTATTATCGCTGGTATTGCTAGCTACCTGCAGCGTTTGCCCAACTTTCAGGGTACTTTTGGCACGTAAGTTGTTCCAACTCTGTAAATCACTCGGCTTCACGTTCAGCCGTTTGGCGATGGCGGATAACGTATCGCCAGAGCGAACCTTATACGCACTCCCACCAGACAAACTACTATTCTTCGCCAACTGTGCTGGCGGTGGCGTAATTTGCCCATCAGCCAACGAGTCTTTCAACTGCGCTGCATTGCCTTTCGGGACCATAATGTAATGAGGCCCGTTCGGCGCCGTTACACCTTTTTTGTAGCCTGGGTTGTAAGCTTTCATCTTGGTGACTGAAAGCCCTGCCATCTCAGCCGCCTGAGTTAGCTGGATCTGCTGCCCAACATCAATTCGCGCCAGTGCCCGGGTTTCGTCAGTTTTTGGTAATTTGACGCCGTACTTTTTACTGTGCTTGATGATATCGCTCAGTGCCAGCATCTTAGGGACATAGATTGACGTTTCACGTGGAAGCGACAAATCCCAGAACTCGGTGGACTTACCCTGGCGTTTATTCGCCTTCACCGCCTGCATGATGCGGCCTTCACCGCTGTTATAAGCCGCGACGGTCAGTAACCAGTCGCCGTCAAACATGCGGTTTAAACGCTCCATCATATCAAGCGCAGCAGTCGTCGAAGCCACAACATCACGGCGCCCGTCATACCACTGATTGTTCTTCAGCCCATAATTACGACCCGTTTGCGGCACGATCTGCCATAGCCCTGCGGCATTGGCATGCGACGTGGCGTGTGGGTCAAAAGCGCTCTCCACTATGGGTAGCAGTACCAGTTCCATCGGCATATTACGTTTCTTAATCTGCCCGACTATCCAGTACATGTACGGCTCTGCCCGTAATGTTACATCGTGGAGATAGCTCTTACTTTTTAGATACTTTCTTTTTTGTTCACGGATCCGGGGATTTTCCGGAACCTCCATCTTCAGCTCGTCGCTAATGAAGTTCCACAGGTCTTGTTGTGCGGCGCTATTACCCTCTAACCACCGCGCCGAGCTTGCTCGACCATTCGCTGTGTACTCTCCTGCTTCACTTTCTTGACCTGCCGAAGACAGACTCTGTGCATGCTGCTCTGGTACCTGCACGCCCTTCTTGGACGCCTGGCAACCCACTAGCAAGACTGAGGCGAGAATTATCGCTTTAGCCTTCATGTGTATGTCAATATAGTTGCTTAAAAGACGAGCAACTATACTTTGCTTCATCGAATAACACAACAAAAAGCTTCAGAAGCTATCTTTCCGCAGGCGCAATTCGGAAAAAACCGAATGAAGGTTGTCTGGTGGTGAGTTAAAGCCTATTTCTTTTTGTAAATCAGTATTATGGCAACGTAAAAAGAGATTAATTTTGCGCTCTAATTGTAACGTTGTAGGCACGCTAGGCTCACCTTTTGCGCGTAATCTCTCAACTTGTTGCTGATATGTTTCAATGTCGCGATCTTGTGGCAAAATAGCTCGTGAAAACTTAAGATTTGAGAGAGTATACTCGTGTGCGCAACAAATGAGAGTGTCATCGGGAAGTTGCGCGACTCGTTGAAATGAATCATACATTTGTTCAGCGGTCCCTTCGAAAAGTCTGCCACAACCAGCAGAAAAAACGGTATCCCCACAGAACAGATAAGGTGCACTGTAGAATGCGACATGTCCAAGCGTATGCCCAGGAACCGCAATAATACGGTACTGTCGCCCACTGATTTCGATGACTTCGCCGTTTTGCACCAGAGCATTTGCCCCTTTGTTGGCGGTTTCTTGCGGGCCATATACTCTCAGGTCTGGGTATTGCGCAACAAGTTCTGCCACGCCGCCAACGTGATCGCGATGGTGATGGGTCAGTAAAATGGCGTCAGGGATCAGTTGTAAACGTGTCAACGCTTCCAGCACCGGCCTGGCGTCTCCGGGATCGACGATAACGCAGTGTCCTTGCTGGTTATCCAGCAACCAAATGTAATTGTCCTGAAAAGCAGGAATGCTGATAAGATTCATAACGGACCCCTCATTGGCAACGGCTTGAAAGAAGATAATAAATCATGAAACCAGCCCATACTCTACAAAAGCTCACCAGCCCATACTCCTGGGCCGGCCTGCCATGGGGAGAATACTACCGTGAGGCGCTTGAGCAGCAATTGCAACCCTGGTGGTCGAAGCTATTCGGTTTTCACCTGCTGAAGGTTGGTAACCTCAGCGCCGCGCTGGATACGGAAAAGTGCGCCATATCACATCAGGTTAACGTTGGCATGGTAGGGGATAACCTGCATGTGCTGGCCGATCCCTATCAATTACCCTTTGCTGCTAAATCGGTAGATGCCTGTCTGCTGGCCCACACGCTTTCCTATGCTGACGATCCGCACCGTCTGCTGCGTGAGATTGACCGTGTGATGATTGACGACGGTTGGTTGGTGATCAGTAGTTTTAACCCGTTCAGCTTACTCGGGTTGGGCAAGCTGATCCCTGGATTGCGCAATCGGCAACCCTATGTCAGCCGAATGTTTACGCAGATGCGCTTACTAGACTGGCTCAGCCTGTTGAATTATGAAGTGCTGGAACAGACTCGATTCCACGTATTGCCTTGGCAGCGTAAAGGTGGCACGTTTTTAAGTACGCACTTGCCAGCGTTAGGGTGTATGAGCGTGATCGTAGCGCGGAAAAGAACTTTACCGTTGACGCCAACGCCGATGAGAGTGGGGGCGAGAAAGCCAGCTCTCAGCCGCGCAGTGGGCGCGACCAAGAGTTACCGCAAGCAGCCTTAAGTTTCGGGTTGATACCCCGTATCATCCTGCGTTGGGTTGCCTGCGGCATCACGCGCCAGTACGTCACAACGCTCGTTTTCCGGGTGGCCCGCATGGCCTTTGACCCACTCCCAGCGGATGGTATGGCGCGCAATCGCCAGATCCAGACGCTGCCAGAGATCGACGTTTTTCACCGGCTTTTTATCAGAGGTTTTCCAACCGCGTTTTTTCCAGTTGTGGATCCAACTGGTAATGCCTTGGCGCACATATTGGCTGTCGGTGCTGAGTACCACTTCACAAGGGGATGTCAGTGCTTCGAGAGCCACAATGGCGGCCATCATCTCCATACGGTTGTTGGTGGTCAGGTAATAGCCTGCGCTGAAGGTTTTTTCGTGCTGCTTGTAGCGCAAAATTGCGCCGTAACCGCCGGGCCCTGGATTACCGAGGCAAGATCCGTCGGTGAAAATTTCTACCTGTTTGAGCATCTCTGGTAGACTCTTCCTATCAGTTTTATAAAAGCCAAGTCTGACATAAACGGGCGCTATGAGCACTGCAATATGATCACTACACCAACCAGACAGATCGTTCTCGATACCGAAACCACCGGTATGAACAAGCTAGGGGTTCACTACGAAGGCCACCGTATCATCGAAATTGGGGCCGTAGAGGTGATCAACCGTCGCCTGACCGGGCGCCACTACCATGTTTACGTCAAGCCGGATCGGCTGGTAGATCCCGAAGCTTATGGTGTGCACGGTATCAGTGACGAATTCCTGGCCGATAAACCGACCTTTGATCAGATCGCCGCTGAGTTTATTGATTTCATCCGCGGTGGCGAATTAGTTATTCATAACGCGGCGTTCGACATCGGCTTTATGGATCACGAGTTCCGCAAGCTGCAACAGAATATCCCGAAAACGGAGACCTTCTGCACCATCACCGATAGCCTGTTGATGGCGCGCCGTCTGTTTCCTGGTAAGCGTAACAACCTTGATGCCCTATGCAGCCGTTATGAAATAGATAACAGCAAGCGAACGCTTCACGGCGCTTTGCTCGATGCCGAGATCCTGGCGGAAGTCTATCTGGCGATGACCGGTGGTCAGACTTCCATGGCCTTCCAAATGGAAGGGGATACGCAGCAAACGGACTCAGCGCAGGATATTCAGCGGATTGTACGTCCGGCCACGGCAATGAAGGTGGTATACGCCAGCGATGATGAAGTGGCCGCCCATGAGGCGCGCTTGGATCTGGTGGCTAAAAAAGGCGGTAGCTGCCTGTGGCGCAGCGAATAACGCCACCTTGAGTGTAAAAACGTGGCGAACGCTGTATTATGCTGTCATTTTCGTTGAGAAACTATACAAACGACTCTTTTTATAAGAAAAGACATTGACGGAATGCAAGTGCAACCGTAATATTCGCTTCGTTCCCCCGCAAGAGGGAACTGGCGCGGAGCGGTAGTTCAGTTGGTTAGAATACCTGCCTGTCACGCAGGGGGTCGCGGGTTCGAGCCCCGTCCGTTCCGCCACTTAATTGAAAAGCCCTGAGTC
>JBAQHZ010000285.1:0-2306 GCA_049288585.1 Chania sp. | reverse complement strand
ATACAGCAGTTTGGTCAAAATCAGGCCCTGTATTATCACGATGAGTTGAAAAGAGCTTTTGAGCTACTGGCCACATCTCCTTGGATTGGCAGGGAATGTGATTGGGTATGCGCAGGGATGCGTCGCTTCGAATTCAAGAAACACTCCATCTATTACATGTTGCAGGATAACGACATTTTCATTTTACGCGTTATTCACCAATCTATGGACGTTGATATACTCGACTTTCCTGAATGAGTCTTTAAGTCAGGTCCCGAAGAAAACAACCGGACGACCGTAATACCAGTAAAAGGCCGCAAGACATTACAACTGTTATGCGTACCGTCATCATGGTGCGCATAATGTATATTATGTTAAATTACAGGCATGGGTTCATTAGTTCATGGTTGTCCTCTACATGACAACAAATTCTTTGATAAGTCTCTTGCGGCTGTTACAGAGGATCCTACTCGATACCGATAAATGGCCTGTCAGGCAAAACCATCACTAACCCGTGCTTAGCCGATGGATTTACTTGCCTTCCTTATCAATTACGAAACCTGCCCTTTTACACCCTGCCCCAACCACTAGCGCCGAACAGGGTCACCATTGGCGACATAATAAGGCACCTCAATACGCGCCAACGGCTGGCGGCCACGGATTGCGTCGGCGATCTTCTCGGCAATCATAATGGTAGGTGCATTCAGGTTCCCGGTGGTGATCTGTGGCATAATTGAGGCATCAACAACGCGCAGCCGATCGATGCCGTGCACTTTGCCATCATTTCCAACTACCGCCATATTGTGGTAACCCATGGCGTTTGAGCAGGATGGATGGTAAGCCGTTTCTGCATGATTACGCACGAAGTCATCCAGCTCGGCATCGCTTTGCCTATTAATACCCGGTGAAATCTCTTTACCGCGGAATGGCTCCAGAGCACGTTGCTGCATAATTTCACGCGTAATGCGGATCCCGGCGCGGAACTCCCGCCAGTCCTGCTCGTGTGCCATATAGTTGAACAGAATACTCGGATGCTCATTAGGATCTTTTGAACGAACCTGGATGCGCCCGCGGCTTGGCGAACGCATCGAGCCCACATGCGCCTGGAAGCTATGGACTTTTATCGGGTTAGACCCGTTATAGTTAACGGCGACCGGCAGGAAATGGTATTGAATGTTCGGCCATTCAAACTCTTCATGGCTGCGAATAAAGCCACCGGCCTCAAAGTGGTTACTGGCACCAACGCCGCTTCCCATCAGCAACCATTCCGCCCCGATCGCTGGGCGATTGTGCAATTTCATCGCCGGGGATAAAGAGACGGGCTGTTTACACTCATATTGCAGATACATCTCCAGATGATCCTGCAGGTTGGCCCCTACCCCTGGCAGATCGAGAACGATCGGGATATCTAAGCCTTTCAGCAGTTCGCCTGGGCCGACGCCGGAGCGCTGCAAAATTTGTGGTGAAGCAATAGCACCGGCACAAAGCAGTACTTCACGCCGCGCGCGTGCATGGCGTTTTTCTCCTTTTTGCAGCCAGGCTACGCCGGTGGCGCACTGGTTATCAAAAAGAATTCGGTCAGTCACTGCATGCACTTCAATAGTCAGATTCTGGCGTGGACGTGCCTGATCGAGGTAACCACGTGCGGTGCTGGAGCGGCGGCCGCGCGGCGTGACGGTTCTGTCCATTGGGCCAAAACCTTCCTGTTGATAACCATTAAGATCGTCGGTGCGTGGATAACCGGCTTGCACCGCCGCTTCGACCATCGCGTGGAACAGCACGTTGTTATCCGGTTTTGGCGTTGTGACGCTGACGGGGCCGTTGTCACCATGATAGTCATTGCCGCCGATATCACGGCGTTCCGCGGCTTTAAAGTAAGGTAAACAATCCAGATAGCTCCAGTTTTCCAGCCCTTTCTCTTTCGCCCAACTATCGTAATCCAGAGCGTTGCCACGGATATAACACATCCCATTAATCAGCGAGGATCCGCCTAGGCCCTTACCCCGCCCACACTCCATGCGGCGATTATTCATAAAGGGTTCAGGATCGGTAAGATAAGCCCAGTTATAGCGGCGGCCCTGTAACGGGAAAGCCAATGCCGCGGGCATCTGGGTGCGGAAATCCTGGCGATAGTCCGGGCCCCCGGCTTCCAGAAGTAACACTGTCACATCAGCATCTTCGGTCAGGCGCGTTGCCAACACATTGCCTGCCGAGCCAGCACCGATAATGATGTAGTCATACTCCCTGATATTACTCATAAATACTCCAATAGATGCGGTTAAAATATCGAGCTGAAAGTACCGAGTTCAACCTGAACTGACTTAATG
>JBAQHZ010000284.1:0-4492 GCA_049288585.1 Chania sp. | reverse complement strand
GCTTTGACGGGCCTCTTCGCTTTCGGCGTTCAGGATCTGGCAATGCTCGTAGAAACCGGAGAACAACCCGGCCAGATCGTACAGATAAGTACACATCACGTGCGGTGTGCCTTCACGAGCCACCACGGTGAGGGTTTCTTCGAACTGCAACAGACGCGTAGCCAGCGCAATTTCACGCTCTTCGGTCATCACCAGTGGCAGAGTCAGGTCACTTTCATCGACGCCAGCGCGTTTGAACACCGAAGCCACGCGGGTGTAGGCATATTGCATATAAGGGGCGGTGTTGCCTTCGAAGGCCAACATGCTGTCCCAATCGAAGATGTAATCGGTGGTGCGGCTTTTCGACAGGTCGGCGTATTTCACCGCGCCGATGCCGACGATATTTGCCACGTTTTGCATTTCGTCAGCCGACATGTCCGGGTTCTTGTCAGCAATCAGCTTACTGGCGCGATCAATGGCCTCATCCAGCAGATCTGACAGTTTGATGGTGCCGCCAGCACGGGTCTTGAACGGCTTACCGTCTTTACCCAGCATCATGCCGAACATGTGATGTTCCAGCGTTACCGCATCTGGCACGTAACCGGCTTTACGCACGATCGTCCAGGCTTGCATCAGGTGCTGATGCTGGCGCGAATCGATGTAATACAGCACGCGATCGGCACCCAGCGTTTCATAGCGGTATTTGGCACAGGCAATATCGGTGGTGGTATACAGATAGCCGCCGTCTTTTTTCTGGATGATGACGCCCATCGGGTCACCGTCTTTATTTTTGTATTCGTCGAGGAAGACCACGGTGGCGCCTTCGCTCTCTACCGCCAGCCCCTTGGCTTTGAGATCGGCGACGATGTTCGGCAGCATGGCGTTGTACAGGCTTTCACCCATCACATCATCTTCGGTCAGAGTGACGTTCAGGCGATCGTAGGTGATCTGGTTTTGCGCCATGGTGATGTCCACCAACTTACGCCACATCTTCAGGCAGTAATCATCCCCCCCTTGCAGTTTCACCACGTAGCCACGGGCGCGCAGGGCGAAATCTTCGTCTTCGTCGTAGTTTTTCTTCGCTTCACGATAGAACTGTTCGAGATCGGACAGGCCCATCTCGCTGGCATGCTCGTTCTGCATTTTTTCCAGGTAGGCGATCAACATGCCGAACTGGGTGCCCCAGTCGCCGACGTGGTTGGCGCGGATCACGTTATGGCCAAGGAATTCCTGGGTGCGGGCTGCGGCATCACCGATGATGGTGGAGCGCAAGTGGCCAACGTGCATCTCTTTTGCCACGTTTGGCGCAGAGTAATCGATAACAATGGTCTGCTGCTCAACCGGGGCAACGCCGAGTTTGGGAGCGCTCAGAGCCCAATCGGTCTGACGGGCAACCCAATCACTGTTCAGGAAAATATTGATAAAACCGGGGCCAGCGATCTCGACGTTGTTGGCGATATCACCCAGTTCCAGCAGTTGCACCACTTTTTCTGCCAACTGCCGCGGTGGCATGCCGAGTTTTTTCGCCACGGACATGACACCGTTAGCCTGATAATCACCAAACTGCGCTTTCGCTGACTGACGAACCTGAGCTTCACAATCGGCAGGTGCGCCTGCGGCAATCAGCGCCTGGCTGACTTTATCTGATAGAAGAGCCTGAATATTCACCGGGTTACCTTAATACAAACGAGGGCCGTGCAACACGTCCCTCAGGATTCAAAGGTGGTTTTTGTGCCAACTCGCGAGCGGATGGCTAACCACAAAACAGCCTGCGATTGTATCTGATTAGAGGCGCCGCGTCAGCAGTTGACGCGGGCAGGGGGAACGAAAACCGAGGAAAAATGGGGCGATGAATAGCGATATGAACGCTATCTTCTCGTAAGAACGAAACCAGGCTGCCTGTGCGATCATCAGCTACCGCGATAGGTTGAATAACCATATTGGCTCAGCAACAGAGGAATATGATAGTGCTCCTCGGTCGAGCTAATGTGGAACTCTACTGGGATCTCAGGGAAAAAACTTTCCTGCTTTTGCTCAGAGAAGTATTTTGCCGTTTTGAACACCACGCGGTAATCACCCGCTACCGGGGTTTGGTCCGGGTAGAGGGCTTTGATGCGGCCATCTGCATCGGTAGTGGCGGTATTCAACATCTTCCAGCCATTGCCTTGCTTTTGTTCAAGCGTAACTTCCACGCCCGGCGCTGGCTTGCCGGTTTGTTGGTTCAATATGTGGGCGCTTAACAGATTTTTCCCGGCGGCCATAACAGCGGCAGGAGCGGCAAGCATGGCTGCCAGGGTCAGTGCAGATAGATATTTTTTCATCTTAAATTCTCCAAGTTGAGTACGACGTCCTTTTTACACCCATGTCCTGTCGAAACAACTGTCAGAAAGATGACAATATTGTCAGATTGACCAGAAATACTGGGGCAATAACTTAACTCATGCCAAACTTGCCGTATGAAACTCTTATTAATTGAAGATAACAAAAAAACCAGCGATTGGCTGTGTAAAGGGCTGCAGGAAGCTGGGTATATTGTGGACTGTGTTGACGATGGGCGAGATGGCTTGCATTTGGCTATTGAACAACACTATGCACTGATTATTCTGGATATCATGCTGCCCGGTATGGATGGATGGCAGGTATTACGCACCTTAAGAACCGCGCGTGATACACCGGTTATCTGCCTGACAGCCAGGGATTCGGTTAGCGATCGGGTAAAAGGATTGGATCTGGGTGCTAATGATTATCTGGTGAAACCCTTTTCTTTTGCTGAACTGGTGGCCCGTATCAGAACTCAGCTACGGCAAAATCACCAGGAAAGCGCCATCTTGAAGGTTGCGGATCTGACCATTGACTCCACTCGCCAGTTAGTGACCCGAGGAGGAGTGACGGTGCCCCTGACGCGCAGAGAATTTACTCTTCTATGGTTGCTGGCCAGCCGTTGCGAAGAGATTCTACCTAGAATGCTGATTGCCAGCGAAGTCTGGGGGATCAATTTCGACAGCGATACCAATGTCATTGATGTCGCGATCCGCCGCCTGCGCCGTAAGGTGGATGATCCCTTTGAGCTGAAACTCATCACCACAATAAGAGGTATGGGATACCGGTTGTCAGGGCAAGGCAAGCAAGATGCGTAGCCCTTCGCTGACGCTGCGGTTAACCGCCATATTTACGTTGACCATCATGCTGGCTTGCGTCGGTATCAGCCTCACGCTTTACAGCGCTTTGCGCCACGAACTGATATGGCGCGACGACCAGACACTGATCAATCGGGCAGCCCAACTGCGGCAACTGTTGAAAGACGGTGCCAGCCCGCGCTCGCTGCTGCTCTATTTCAATCACATGATAGACAATCGGCAAGATATTTTAACTATCCGCTCAGCCGGTAAATTTGACGTTAACTTCAATCAGACAGGGGTTCCTTTACCTGAGCTGACCCCTCTTGCTGCTGGGGTGTACCCCAGTTCAGGCAACCTGCGTCGTTGGATTAGCGACACCGGCATCGAGGTAACCGCCCTGAGTTTGCAGGGGGAGTCTGAGGGGATCCCGGTCACCATCACCGTTGCCCGTGTTGCTCAAGAAAGGGCAATGATGCTGGCCAGCTATCGCCGTAAAAGCCTGATGGTATGCCTGGCTGTTCTGCTGCTATGCGCCGCTCTAAGCCCCTTGCTGATCCGCCGAGGGCTGTATGCGATCAAAATGCTCAGTAAAATAACCGCCGAAACGGGCAGTGACAAACTTCAGCATCCGCTGCCGTTGGACGAGTTGCCGCAGGAGCTTCTGCCTCTGGGTGAAGCGCTGAATGTCATGCGCCAACGGTTGGCGGATGATTTTCTGCGTTTGACGCGCTTCGCCGATGATCTTGCTCATGAACTGCGCACGCCGATTAATATTCTGCTCAGCCAGAACCAGATCGCCTTAAGCTATCAACGCACTCAGGAAGAGTATCAATGTCTGCTTGAAGGGAATATTGAAGAGCTTGAAAACCTCTCTCGCCTGACCGGCAACATCCTTTTTCTTGCCCGTGCAGATCACCGCAATGTGTGCCTCACTAAAGAAACCTTTCCAATTTATGACGCATTAGACGATCTGACCGATTTTTTGGAGCCTGTGGCAGAAGAGAAAAACATCAGCTTCAGCTTACAAGCCTCTGGGAACATGAGTGCCGATAAAATTCTCTTCCAGCGCGCCATCACCAATTTACTGACGAATGCCATTCGTTATGCGCCAGAATCCGGGGCTATTTTAGTGTGTGCACACGCTGAGGATGAGTATATTGCGATCTCAGTACAGAATCAGGGTGAACGTTTAGAGTCACCCGAGAAGTTATTTACACGATTCTGGCGAGGCGATAATGCGCGCCATGAGCCAGGCACCGGTTTAGGGCTTTCACTGGTGAAAGCCATCGCCGAGCTGCACGGTGGGTATTCCTATTACCAGCATCTGGATGGGAATAATATCTTTGGTATCAGGATCAAGCGGTGACGGTTCGCCGTCTGTTGGGGAAAGTGAC
>JBAQHZ010000283.1:0-3731 GCA_049288585.1 Chania sp. | reverse complement strand
AGATTTGAACACCGCTTGCGGTGGCCCCGAAGGGGCGAGGCCCAGCATGGGTCGAGTCACGCAGCCAACACCCAAGCAACTTGAAGTATGAAGGGTATAGCAGAGCCGGCATTCTTCAACAGGGATGGATGCCAAGCCATTGAACGGAAACCCACCGTTGGGTTCCGTTATGACTTTTTACGACACAATAAAACTACAACCGACCCTTCAGCCACGCTGCAAGAAGGGTAGCCAGGTAGGAACCTCACATGAATCGCAAGTTATCACGTTACTCTTTAGCCACACTCATCGGGTTAGGTTTAGGCACGTCTATATTTTCCGCTGCGGTGAATGCGCAACCGGAAGAAAACCAAGCAGAAACCGCTGCGGAAGACACCATGGTGGTCACCGCTGCCAAACAAAACCTTCAGGCTCCCGGCGTCTCCACCATCACCGCCGAAGAGATCAAAAGACGTCCTCCGGCCCGTGACATCAGTGAGCTGATCCGCACCATGCCGGGGGTCAACCTGACCGGTAACTCTACCAGCGGCCAGCGCGGCAACAACCGCCAGATCGACATCCGCGGTATGGGGCCGGAAAACACGCTGATCCTGATCGACGGTATGCCAGTCAGCAGCCGCAACTCGGTGCGCCAAGGCTGGCGTGGCGAGCGTGACACCCGTGGCGATACCGCCTGGGTGCCGCCGGAGATGATCAAACGCATTGAAGTGCTGCGCGGCCCGGCAGCCGCCCGCTATGGCAACGGCGCGGCGGGTGGTGTGGTTAATATCATCACCAAACAAGCCAGCAAGGATCTGCACGGCACCCTGAGCGGTTACTTCAACCTGCCGCAGCACAAAGAAGAGGGGGCCACCAAACGTACCAACTTCAGCCTGTCTGGCCCGCTGAGCGAGCAACTGAGCTTCCGGCTGTTTGGTGGTTACAGCAAAACCCAGGCCGATGCCTGGGATATCAACCAAGGGCACCAGTCCGAGCGTACCGGTAGCTACGCCAATACCCTGCCTGCCGGCCGTGAGGGGGTGATCGACAAAAACATCGATGCCCTGCTGCACTGGGAGTTCGCGCACCTGCAATCACTGGAATTCCAGTACGCTTATGGCCGCCAAGGCAACCTGTACGCCGGGGATACCCAGAACACCAATAGCAACGCGCTGGTCCAGAGCAACTACGGCAAAGAAACCAACCGTATTTACCGCACCACCTATGCACTCAATTATCGCGGTGCCTGGGACAGCGGGGTCAGTACCACCAACTACCTGCAATTTGAGCGCACGCGTAATACCCGCTTGGCCGAAGGGTTGGCTGGCGGCACCGAAGGGATCTTCTCCAGCGACAGCTTCAACACCACCCGTCTGGACGATGTCCTGGCGCACAGCGAAATCAGCATTCCGTTCGAGATGTGGGTACCGCAAACCGCCACTTTGGGAAGCGAGTGGAACCAGCAGAAAATGAAAGATCCGTCTTCATCCAGCCAGTCGCTGACGGAAGGTGGCAGCATTCCAGGGGTGGATAGCACTAACCGCGATCCCTACTCTTCGGCCAAGATCTTCTCGCTGTTTGCCGAAAACAATGCCGAAGTGACTGACAGCACTATGCTGACGCCGGGTTTGCGCTTCGATCATCACTCTGAAGCCGGTGATAACTGGAGCCCATCGCTCAACCTGTCACAGGAACTGGGCGATAACTTTACCCTGAAAATGGGCATCGCTCGCGCCTACAAAGCCCCCAACCTGTTCCAGAACAACGGTAACTACATTCTGTACAGCCGCGGCCAAGGCTGTGCAGCCAGCGCCGGAGCCTGTTATCTGATCGGTAATGACGATCTGAAGGCAGAGAACAGCGTCAACAAAGAGATCGGGTTGGAATTCCACCATGAAGGTTGGCTGGCAGGCGTTACCTATTTCCGTAACGACTATCGCAACAAGATCGAAGCAGGTTATGCACCATCCGGTACCACCACTAACGGTAAAACCGATATTTACCGCTGGGAGAACGTGCCAAAAGCGGTGATCCAAGGTCTGGAAGGGACGCTGAATGTGCCCGTCAGCGACACCGTGGCCTGGAATAATAATGCGACCTATATGATTGAGAACAAGAATAAAACTACCGGGGATACCCTGTCGATTATTCCTGAATTCACCATCAACTCGACGCTGAGCTGGCAAGCCACGCAGGATCTGTCGATGCAGACCACCATGACCTGGTATGGCCGTCAGAAGCCGAAAAAATACAACTATAAAGGTGAAACGGTTAGCGGCAGTGAGAAGCGCGAAGTCAGCCCTTACGCCCTCTTTGGCCTAAGCGGCACCTATGCGTTTACCAAAAATATCAGCGTCACTACGGGTATCGATAACCTACTGGATAAACGCCAGTTCCGGGCCGGTAATGCGCAGACCACCGGGAATAGCGTCACCGGAGCCTATATGTATGGCGCAGGCGCAGCCACCTATAACGAGCCAGGCCGTACCTATTTTATGAGTGTGAATACCCGCTTCTGATTGGCCATGCTGGATAAAACAATAACGAGGAATATACCCAAAATAATTCGAGTTGCTTGTAGGCGGCAAGCACTGGAGACCCCAGGAGCATAGTCCACTATATGACTGGGGCGACAGAGCGCAACCAACACCCAAGCAACTTGAAGTATGAAGGGTATAGATGACGGTGCTCCTTCCCTGATGGTGAAGGGGCAAGCTCAAACAACCAGCCACGGCATTTTTCACGTCAGCGCGTTCAAACTGACGATACTGTTCAGGTGATCGACATTCAGCTTACGCAGCGCATTCACTTTGTGGGCGCTGATTGTTTTCTGATTAACAGCGTATTTTTTGGATAAATAAGCCGGTTTCCGCTGTTTAATCAGCCCAATAATAATATCCCTTTCTCTGGGCGTCAGAATCAATGTGCATGACGGTAGTTCACCAAGAATATCCTTGAAACTAAGAATACGTCTTAAATCCAACGCAAGGCTCGTTACCGTTTTATCGATCGAAGCACAGTGCCCCTCTTTTCTACACAAGCCTGAGATAAAGTAGCCGAGAGCAAAATGAGGTTTAGAGGCTAAAAAAATCATTTTGCTTGAAAAGTTGGCGCAGCGTAATGCTGCTTTAATTTTCAAAATACTTTGCAAGCTAATCTCATTAAAGAGATCATCAGCACAGATAATAAAATCCATCGCAAGATTATTGCGCTCAAAAAAATCACCAGAGGCTACATTGATTTTTTTTCCAGACGATAGATGCATATCTGCCAGTACCACATTCAGCGCAAGACGGGTGAATGAGCATTGAGTTACAATCAAGACGTTAACTGCTCCATTCGATGTCGTTTTCATATCAATTCCGTTGATAATTTTATCGGTTATCCTACATATGTTAGTTAATAGCAACCGCAGGTAACATAAGAAAGCATGAAAATGATTGTAGGAAAACCCACAACTTTCAAGCGTGGAAATAAACACATTAAAATATAGATATGCTAATAAATCCAATCAAAACATTAACTCAGCACAAAGCATAGTTCATTATTTACAGCAGGTCATTTCGTTCCACATAGTTTGCAATTTCGATGACAGACTTCACACCAAGCTTTGCCATAATTCGGGTTTTATAAGTACTCACCGTTTTTTCACTTATAAAAAGACTCTCCGCTATCTCCTTATTTTTAAAACCCTTTACCAGATACCTCAGCACACTAATCTCTCGGGCCGTCAACGAGCGCTTAGGCTGGGT
>JBAQHZ010000282.1:0-12776 GCA_049288585.1 Chania sp. | reverse complement strand
GCGTATGGTCGCGTTGCTAGATGCCAAAGCACCATTACCAACGCGCTTTATGATCGCACCTTATTTTGAAGAGGCGCTGAAGGATAAACAGCCAAACTGTATGCCACTGTTGGTGTTGTTGCAGCGTTTGGACTCGTTACTGAATAAAGAACCACAGTAATGTATTGCCGTGTTTCGGCTCATGGATACATCGCCTTTTAGGCTGTTTTTGCAGATTTGCAGGCCGTTGTGCGGCCTGTGAAGCAATTCTGCTGAAAAATGCAGCTAAATTTTTTGATGATATATAGACTAAGAAGCCGATTTATTTCGTTGTATACCCGTCATACTTCAAGTTGCTTGGGTGTTGGCTGCCTTCGTTCACCCCAGTCACTTACCTGAGTAAGCTCCTGGGGCTTCGCTCAGTTGCCGCCTACAAGCAACTCGAATTATTTTGGGTATATTCACTTGTATGCATAACGCTGCATTCAATATGTGGATTTAAGAATTAGAAGATTCTTCTGGGTATTTATAAGGGATCATAAGGTGCTGCAATAATGGATTTATTAAAGTTCATCCTTCGTCTGCCTTTTACGTTGATAAAAGGCGTATTTCGCCTGTTGGCTTTTATTCTGGGTTTGCTGGGGCGGCTGTTCAAGCCGGTGGTCGGCAACGTTAACTGGAATGCTCCTGCTTGGGCGGTAGTGCTGTCAGGTGGGTTGAAGCGTGGTTTCCTGCGGTTGGAAAGCGGGGTGAACAAATATCCGAAAGCCATCAGCCTGTCGCTGCTGGTGTTATTGTGCGCTGCTGGTGGCGCGTTCTATGGCTGGAACTGGTGGCTAAACCGGCCGCAGCCGATTGAACCGGCACCAATGGTATATCAGGAGACTAGCGTCAAGGTTTCTGATCCCGAATTCGTCAATTACGCGCTAGCAAAATCTGCACCGCAGGAAGTGGTTCTTGCTTTCCGCAACTCGGTCGCTCCGCTGACCGATGTGGGTAAAGTGGTGGAAAAAGGCGTTACGCTTAACCCAGCCGCAGAGGGGCAGTGGCAATGGCGTAATGCTTGGACTCTGGTATTTACGCCAAAAAATCCGTTGCCGATGGGGGCTAAATTCGAGGTTAGCCTCGATCCTGCCGTGTTGCTGGCTCCACAAATTAAGCTTAATAACACAAGCTACAGCTTCAGCGTGCCTGCGTTCGGCTATCAGTTGGGGAAAGCCGAGTATTATCAGGACCCACAAGATCCGCAAAAGCGTAGCGCTATCTTCAACGTAAAATTCAATGCGCCAGTCGATGTGGCGAGTTTTGAAAAGCAGATCGCGCTTGGGCTGACGGAAGCCAAGGCCAAATCGGAAAAGAAACTCAATTTCTCTTTGGTCTATGACGAGAAAAAACTGAATGCCTGGGTGCATTCGGAACCACTGAAAGCATTGGATCACGGTGGTTCCGTGCATCTTGCTATCGGTCAGGGCGTTAAATCTGTGGTATCTGCCAATGCGACTACTGAAACCAAAGATAACTGGGTATCTGTGCCGACGCTGTACAGCCTGATGGTGAAGGATACCAATGCCCAAGTGGTGGATGCCGATGGGGCTAAAGGCCAGCGAGCATTGATCGTCGCCTTTAGCGATGCGGTGAAAGATACCGATGTTGGCCGCGCGGTCAAAGCCTGGTTGCTACCGCAGCACGACCTTAATGAGGCAGAGGCCGATTGGGATCCGAACCAGTTTTATCGCTGGAGTGTCCAGAGCGTTGATAATAGCGTGCTGGCGCAGTCGACGCCGCTGAATATCACGCTCAACGAGGCGGAAGAAAGCTATCAGCCGCAGTTCAGTTTCAAGTTTGATGCGCCTGCTCACCGCTTTATGCTGATAGAAATTGATGATCTGATGACTTCCTCCGGCGGCTATAAAATGCCGGAAAAAGTTTATCACATTGTCGAAGTGCCAGATTATCCAAAATCCTTGCAGTTTATGTCGCAAGGTTCGCTGCTGTCGGTCAATGGTGACAAGCAAATCAGCGTAGCGGCCCGCAACGTACCGGGCCTGCGTTTGGATATCAAGCGGGTGATCCCGAGCCAGTTACAACACATTGTCTCTTTCAAAAGCAGTGAATACTCTTCGGCACAGTTCAACCAGCTTAATGACGAATATTTTACGGAGCACTTCAAATACCAGACGGTGATCAACAATGATAAACCGGGCGAAGTGAACTATCAGGGCATTGATCTCTCACGTTATCTCTCTACCAGCCCAGACTCTCATCGTGGCGTATTTTTGTTAACGCTGTCGGAATGGCAACCGGAGAAGAAAAAGCAGCCGCAAGCTGCGGAAGAAGAGGAGAGTGAACAGACCGAAGAAGAAAGCGATGATGCGCCCAGCGTAGGTGATTCGCGCTTTGTCGTCGTGACCGATCTGGGGATTATTGCCAAACGCTCTCAGGATAAAACGCGCGATGTCTTTGTGCAGTCGATCAATAACGGAGCGCCGGTCAGCAATGCCAAAGTATCGGTGATCGCCAAAAACGGCGTAGCGCTGATCAGCCAAACCACCGATGCCAACGGCCATGTGCGTTTCCCGGCGCTGGACGTGTATACCAACGAGCGTAAGCCGGTGATGTTCCTGGTGGAAAAGGAAGGTGATGTCTCTTTCCTGCCAACCGGTGACTATAACGATCGTGGGCTGGATTTCTCGCGTTTTGATATCTCAGGCGAAGAAACGCCGGTCGATCCGCGCACTTTGAGCAGCTACCTGTTCTCTGACCGGGGCGTTTATAGGCCTGGGGATACCGTCAATATCGGCTTGATTACCCGCGCTGCCGATTGGAGCGTCGCTCTTGCCGGTGTGCCGGTGCGTGCCGAGATCCGTGACCCGCGCGACAAACTGATGACCACGGTGCCGCTGACCCTCGGCAGCAGTGGTTTCAACGAACTGAGTTATACCACTGACGAAAATGCGCCTACGGGTGAATGGAACGTCTACCTGTACTTGATTGGCAAGAATAATGACACCACGGCGTTGCTCGGCCATACCGCCGTGAATGTGAAGGAATTCGAGCCCGATCAGTTGAAAGTGAAGCTGGAACTGACGCCAAACCGCCAGCAAGGGTGGGTGAAACCCTCTGAATTGCAGGCAAACATTGATGTGCAGAACCTGTTCGGCACGCCAGCGCAAGATCGCCGGGTAACCTCGACGCTGACGCTGCGGCCGATGTATCCGAATTTTGACCAATTCCCAGATTACACTTTCTACGAGAACCGCCAGAACAGCGATGGTTTTGAAACCGAACTGGAAGATAGAACCACCAATGAGCAGGGCGTGGCAAATATTCCGCTGGATCTGAAATCCTATGCGGATGCCACTTACCAACTACAGTTGCTGTCGGAGGCTTTTGTCGCCGGTGGTGGCCGCTCAGTGGCGGCGACTGCGCGGGTGCTGGTGTCACCTTATGATTATCTGATCGGCGTGAAACCTGACGGCGACTTAGGCTACATCAATCGTGATGCGGTACGTCACCTTAACGTGATTGCCGTCGATCCTGCGCTCGAGCAGATTGCGTTACCTGATTTGAAGCTGGTATTGATCGAGCAACGCTACATTTCTGTGCTCACCAAGCAGGATTCCGGGGTTTACAAATATCAGTCGAAGATGAAGGAAGTGCAGCTTTCCGAACAGCCATTGGCACTGACTGAACAGGGTAACGACCTGACGCTGGCGACCGATAAACCGGGCGACTTTGTGCTGGTGATTGAAGATGCGCAGGGTAAAGTGCTCAACCGCATTGCCTACAGCGTGGCGGGCAATGCCAACCTCAGCCGCTCACTGGATCGCAACGCCGAACTGAAGCTGAAACTGAACCAGGCGGAATATCAGCCCGGTGAAGAGATCGAAGTTTCGATCAATGCCCCTTATACCGGTAGCGGCTTGATCACCATCGAAAAGGAGCGGGTATACGGCTGGCAATGGTTCCATTCCGATACCACCAGTTCGGTACAAAAGATCCGTGTCCCTGCCGGGATGGAAGGCAACGGCTACGTCAACGTGCAGTTCGTGCGGGATGTGAATTCCAGCGAAATCTTTATGAGCCCGCTGAGCTATGGCGTAATGCCATTTAAAATCAGCACTCGCGCCCGCCAGAACAGCCTTGAAGTGCTGGCACCTGCGGTGATCAAGCCGGGTGAAAATCTGGCGATGACGGTAAAAACCGATGGCCCGCAGCAAGTGGCACTGTTTGCCGTAGACGAAGGCATCCTGCAGGTTGCACGCTATCGCCTGAAAGATCCGCTGGAGTACTTCTTCCGCAAGCGGGAGCTGAGAGTTGAAAGCTCACAAATCCTCGATTTGATCCTGCCGGAATTCAGCAAACTGATGGCGCTGACGGCGGCACCGGGTGGTGATGGCGGTGAAGGGTTGGATCTCAATCTGAATCCGTTCAAGCGTAAGCGTGACAAGCCGGTGGCCTACTGGTCGGGTATTACCGAAGTGAATGGTGAGAAACAGTTCGACTATCCGGTGCCGGATTACTTCAACGGCAAAATTCGGGTGATGGCGATTTCGGTTACGCCGGACAAAATCGGCAAAGCGCAGACTTCCGCAACTGTGCGTGACAATTTTATCATGACGCCGAACGTGCCTGCGATGGTGGCACCGGGTGATGAGTTTGATGTCAGCGTTGGGGTTAGCAACAACCTCGAAGGGTTGAATGGTCAAGCCGTTGCGGTGAGCATCCAACTGACGCCGCCACCACAGCTGGAAGTGGTGGGCAATGCCGAGCAAAACCTGTCGTTGGCAGAAAAACGTGAAGGTGTGGTGAGCTTCCGCCTACGTGCCAAATCATCCCTCGGCGATGCACCGCTGGTGTTCGATGCCCGCTATGGCGATAAAACCAGCCGCCGTACCATCAGCACCTCGGTACGCCCGGCAATGCCTTACCGCACGCAGTCGGTGATGGGCCGGATGAACGGCAGCAGCCAGAATATCGAGAGTCTGCGTCAGATGTTTGATGCTTATGCACAACGCCGAGCGGCAGTCTCTTATTCGCCATTGGTGCTGACCAGCGGCTTGGCACAATATCTGGCGGATTATCCGTATTACTGTTCTGAACAGATTGTCAGCCGTTCAATCCCGCTGATGCTGCAAGGACAGCACCCGGAAATGAACAGCAGCCTGAGCCAGGCAGAAGTCAGCAAACAGTTGAAAAACCTGCTCGCCGTACTGCGTTCACGCCAGAATGACAGCGGTGCGATTGGCGCATGGCGTTCATCGCCGGATGCCGATCCGTTTGTGACGCCGTATGTGGTGCAATATCTGCTGGAAGTTAAAGCGGCAGGTTATGCGCTGCCAACCGGCATGCTGGAGGATGCCAACGGTGCGCTGCGTGAACTGGCTGCCAGCCGTTATGACGATCTGTATCATTTGCGCCTACGTACCTGGGCGGTTTATCTGCTGACGTTGCAGGGTGAAATCACCACTAACTTGCTGGCTTCGGTGCAGGATACGTTGCAGAAACTGTATCCAGAGAGCTGGAAAACCGATCTGAGTGCTCTGTATCTGGCTTCGTCTTACCGCCTGTTAAAAATGGATGATGAAGCCAATGCGCTGTTGCAGCCAAGCTGGAATCAACTCAGCAAAGCCTATGACAAGGGCTGGTGGACGCAGAATTATTTCGATCCGTTAGTGCAGGACGCCACGCGGTTGTATCTGATTACCCGCCATTTCCCGGAAAAAGTATCCGCCATACCTCCGCAGGTGCTGGAGAATATGGTCAAGGCGCTGAGAGAAGAGCGCTATACCACCTATTCTTCGGCTATGAGCATTCTGGCGCTGGAGAGCTATTCGGCACAGGTGACGGCGCAGTCCTCCTCGGCGGAGACTCTGAAGATCGCGCAAACCAGCAAGCGTAGCGATGTTGATCCACAGATCATTTCGGCGTTGGAAGGGCGGTTTATTAAAGGGCAGTTTACTGCTGATGCGCAAGCTATCCAGTTTGAAAATACCCGTGATGCGCCAGCTTGGTACGTGGTGACACAGGCCGGTTACGATCTTGCCGCGCCGCAGAAAGCGATTTCGCGCGGCCTGGAAATCACCCGTGATTACACCGATGAGCAAGGTAAACCGCTAGCGCAGGTGACGCTGGGGCAGAAAATCAATGTGCATCTGAAAATCCGCGCCAACTCGAAAGAGGGGCAGGATAATCTGGCGATTGTCGATCTGCTGCCTGGCGGGTTTGAGGTAGTGCAGCAAACGCCTCCGCCACCGGAAACGGAGAGCGAAGGGGAAGGTAGTGATGATACAGACGCTGGCTGGCAGTCGCCGCTGGCGGTATCGGGCTCCACTTGGGCGCCGGACTACAGTGATATCCGCGAAGATCGGGTGATCATTTATGGCAGTGCCACGACCGATGTGCAGGAGTTCGTTTACCAGATCAAAGCGACCAACACTGGTAGCTTTGTGATCCCACCGGCTTACGGTGAAGCCATGTACGATCGTGAAGTGCAGGCGGTATCGGTCAGTAGCGGTAAATTGGTTGTTGTACCAGCGAAAAACTAATAAACCACCATTACCCCCTGTCGTTGGTCAACGGCGGGGGGATGTGCTGAGTCAATGATGAAAACCATCCCGGCTTTCCCTGCGGCGGTTAAACGCTGGTTGCAGAATATTTTTATGGCGATCGTGCTGCTGGCGCTGGTGTTCCTCGGTGTGCGCCTCTGGCCGCATCCGCCGCTATCTCAGGGCGTGCCTCTCTCTTCGGTTTATTACGATCGCCAGGGTCTGCTGATGCGCATTACGTTGGCGAATGACGATCGTTATCGCTTGTGGACACCATTGGAACAGGTTTCTCCGCTGGTGGTGCGCGGCATTTTGCTGCATGAAGATCGCTGGTTCTATTACAACCCCGGTTTTAACCCGATCAGCCTGGTGCGTGGTTTTTGGCGCAGTTATGTTGCCGGGGATAAAATGCAGGGCGGCTCGACCATCACCATGCAACTGGCAAGGATGCACTGGCATCTGAATACCCGCACGCCAAGCGGTAAACTGATGCAGATAGTGCGAGCCGTACAGTTGGAACTCAGCTATTCCAAATACGATATTCTGGAAGCCTATCTGAATTACGCCCCTTACGGCCGCAATATTGAAAGCATCGGTGCCGCTAGCCTGATTTACTTTGCCAAGGCGCCGCAAGATCTGACATTGCCGGAAGCGCTCACGCTCTCCGTGTTGCCACAATCCCCCAGTTACCGTATCGACCCAAAAACCGGTGTGCTGGGTAATGCCCTGACGCAGGCCCGCAATCGCCTGTTCCAACGCTGGCAACAGGTTTATGTTACCGACAGCAGCCAGCAAGCCTTGTTTCAGTTACCGCTTGCGCTGCGCCAACCGGAGCAGATGCCGTACATTGCCCCGCATTTTATCGAGCAACTGCGCCAACAGAAGCAACAGTTGGTTCAGCGTGATACCCGCATCGATACCACGCTGGATGCAGGCTTGCAGCGGCTGATTGAAAAGCAGGTGAACGCGTTCATTGCTCGCAATCAGAGCCGGGGGATCCATAATGCCTCGGTATTACTGGTGGATAGCCGCGATATGGGGGTACGGGCGCTGGTGGGCTCTGCCGATTATTACAACCGCGAGATCCAGGGGCAGGTGAATGGTACTAATGCCAAACGCTCGCCGGGCTCGACGCTCAAACCCTTTATTTATGCGCTGGGTATGGAGCAGGGTGTATTGCACCCGATGACTATTTTGAAAGATGTGCCTTCATCTTTCGGTGCTTATGCACCAGAGAATTTTGACCGGCGCTTTCTGGGGCCGGTAACTGCCACGGATGCACTCAATTTCAGCCGTAATATTCCGGCTGTTTATGTGGCTTCACAGCTGCGACAGCCGACGTTCTATCAGTTTTTACGCCTGTCTGGCGTGGCTAATATGGCCAGTGAGAACCACTACGGGCTTTCGTTGGTGCTCGGCGGTGGCGAAGTCACGGCGCAGGAGTTGGCAAAACTGTACGCGTTGCTGGCAAATCGCGGGGCACTGCGCCCGTTACGCATGCAAAAAAGTGATGTTTCCCCTCAGCCGATACGTTTGCTCAGTGAAGAGGCCAGCTTTATCACTTTGGATATGCTGCGCCAGCACCGTCGGCCCGGCGATACTCTGGCACAGCGTTCATCTTCGCTGCCGGTTTATTGGAAAACCGGTACTTCCTGGGGATTCCGTGACGCCTGGAGCGTGGGTATTTTCGGCCCCTATGTGCTGGTGGTTTGGGAAGGGAATTTTGACAGCAAAGGCAACAACGTGTTTGTCGGTGCTGGCGCTGCCGCACCGCTGTTTTTCAATATCATCGACAGTGTGAATGCCAGCTACCCGGCGTTGCAGGAGCCGAAGCGTCCGCTGCCAAAGCAGCTTAAGCGGGTGGATATCTGTCTAGCCAGCGGTAATTTGCCGACGCCATGGTGCCAGCAAAAAGGCAAAACCTGGTTTATTCCTGGCAAATCGCCGATTAAGGTGGATACCGTATATCGCCCGGTGGTGCTGGATATCCAGAGTGGTGAGGTGGCTTGCCCGCCCTATGATGAAACGCAAACCCGCACCGAAGTGTTTGAGTTTTGGCCTTCCGATCTGGCGAACGTGTTTGCGCAGGCTGGCTTGCCGAAACGCGCTCCGCCGGTGAATCGTTGTAAAGATAACGGTATTGCCATCAGCGGCAATCCGCCGCGCATTACTTCACCGCTGAAAAATACCACCTATACCTTAAGGCAGTCGCAGCAAGGGCGGGACAAAATAGCCTTCAATGCCGTCACCGATGCCGACAGTAAAACGGTGTACTGGTTTGTGGATGATATCTATCTTGGCAGCAGCGCCAGCAAAACAGCAATCGACTGGCGTCCGGTCAATAACGGCCAGTATCGCATCAGGGCGGTGGACGATCGTGGCCGGGCGGACAGCCGGATGATAATGATTGAACTGGTGAATTGACCGGCGTTGCGCAAAAGGAATATCTTCCTTGAGCACTGCCGGTCACTGTCGTTATACGCAGAGCACTCCGGCTTTCTGCGCCATAGATTGCAGGTGGCCAAACACATTACCGACGCGCAGACCGTTGTGCTCATACTCATTGGTGATCCAGGGGGTCAGATTCCCCACTTGCTGCGCGGTCTCCAGCGACAGCCGGACATCGACGTACATATCACTGAAGTAAACCGCGGCGAATACCGGTACCTGGTTTCCGAGCAAGCGCTCGCTGTTATACAACGGTGACCATACCCGGCGTTCGGCCAATATCTTGACGGCGTCGTTAAACGGGCGCAGTGCCGCAATGTCGGTAAACATCCAAGGATAGATCATCTCACCGGTCAGGTAGAGCGGCCGACGATCTTCCGCAAAGGCGTCAAAACTATGTCGCAGGCGCTGCGCTGCCCAATTGGTGGCTTTATCCTGCGCGTAGATACTTTCATGCAGCACGGCAAACAGCGGGTTTTCCGCATAGCTGGTGAGGGTCATAACCTGTGACAGGAAAGTATCGCTGAACTGCCCATCAGGATTAAAGGCCTCATCGAACAGCCACAGCAGCCGTTCATAACCTTCGCTCATGCCCAGATCGATTCCCAGGCTTTGTAGGCGTTTGACGGTCAGGCGATCGCCATCGGGCAGCAAGACTTCCTGCTGCTCAAGCCGATCGGCGATCAAGCCTATCTGTTCTTCAAGTTGCGGATAGCGCTGATAGAACATCCGGTTTTTCGCTACCACTTGCGGGTAGGTGTGCGCATAAACCTGATCGGCGTCTGGCTGCAGGCTCGCAAGGCCACCGGTCATAAAACAGGTGTGTAAGCCTTCCGGTGCCTGGGAAAGGTAAGTCAAAGTAATAAAACCGCCGTAACTTTGCCCGAGCGTACTCCAGGGGCGATCGCCAAAGCAGGTTTTACGCAGATATTCGGCATCCGCCACAATCGAGTCTGCCCGAAAGCAGGACAGATAATCGGCTGCCTGAACGTCGCTGAGCCCGGCTAGACTTTTGCCTTCAACCCGGCTGCTGCGCCCGGTGCCGCGCTGATCGAGCAAGATCACCCTGTAGGTTTTCAGGGCTTCGGCGATCCAACTGCTGCGCGCGGTAGGGCGTGGGCTTTTTCCGCCTGGCCCACCTTGGAGAAACAGCAGGCAAGGTAGCTGTTCTTCGCGACGCGTAGGATCCACCAATTCGCGGGCAAAAACCTCAATGGTGCGTGTATCCTGATCGTCGAACCATTTCAATGGCACCTGGATTATATGCTCACGCACCCAAATTGCGGGTAGCAAGTACTCTCGTGCAACAGTCATGTTATCTTCCCTTTTGTTCTTCCCTCATTTTTCAGTGGCTTTATACAGCCAACGGCGTTTTACGAAGCTGTTCTCGCACCAAGGAATTGGCCAAGACTATCTCATTGGGTCAATAAGGTGCTCTTTATCAGAAACCACTGATTTTCCTGACTGAAAGATCAGTTTCGTTTGCATCGCGCTTGGTTTGACCTACAAGCAGAGGTGAGGCTTTTTCAAACGACCCCGAACATGATGAACATAACTCGCGAAGACGGATCTGTGCTAGTACGTTAACGCAATGTAAAATGATCGCCATCACAATATTGATGATAGCTTTAATGCCCGCGTGCATGCTGAGCGTTCAAGTCGGTTTTGCTGCGTTCGATACCGGGTCGTTAGCACAACGATGATTGTTCGGGCGTGGTCACTTATGGTAAGACGTCAATACTGTTTCACCTCGCCAATACAGGCAGATTAATCTCACCGAAAATGGCCTACGTTCATGTAAGGCAAAGTAAAATTGGACACCTCTTTAATAGGGAACTATATCTTAATCAGGGTCAGGTTTTATACCTGACCTTATTGTTTTCGTCGTGAATCATGATCGTGAAAGGCGAACGCACCCCCATAACAACTATATGGAGTAAGCCATGATTACAGAAGCGCAAGTCAATCAGGCCCAGCAGGACTGGTGCGATGGTTTGGTGAGAATCGGGGCGACGTATCGTCAGGGTGGAGATTACCAAGCTGCCGCTGCGGCTGTTGTAGATACCCTTTACGATTACAACGATGGCGTGGTGTTCTTCAAGCCCACTTTGGCACATGGGGCCAAGACATTCCGCAGTAGTCGCGAGGGGGCTATTTCTTACTTCGTCGGTGGGAACCCTGATTTTCCTGATGATGCGGGCTTTGCCTTAAAAGTTTGGCAAAAAGTCTGGTACGACAACAATGCCGCTGAGAACGGTATTCAGATTCATGGTGATATTGCGATCACTATGGGCAATGTCTATCTGGTTAGCGAGAATAACGAGGAAGTGATGGTAGATAAGACCTTTGTTTTCCGTCGCTGTGCTGATGGCCAGTTGCGCCTATGTGCACATAAATCAGCGTTGCCTTTTACTCCTTCGGCCAAATAATACTTTTCCATGCCGCTTTGGCACATGTATGAGTAGCCGCGGCTCCGGAGGAGGAAAATCCATGGATGGTACGGATAACCAAGGGGCCAAGGTACCTGTAAGCTAAAGTATTACAAGTATAAAAAGCATCATTACAACTTCCATTAGCCCGCAAGCTAATTTCACGGAATCAGCAGAAAGAGGGCGTCATGAATATCAGCAAAGGTTTTTCCGGCGATCTTTTCGGTGGGCTGACAGCGGCGATTGTTGCTTTGCCATTGGCTCTGGCCTTTGGGGTACAATCAGGTATGGGGGCTGTAGCCGGGCTCTATGGGGCTATTGTTCTTGGTATTCTGGCAGCACTGTTTGGTGGCACACGTACGCAGATCAGTGGCCCAACCGGGCCGATGACCGTAGTATCCAGCGCGATTATTGCGGCAGAGATTGCCTACTTTGGCTCCTTGGAAGCCGCGCTACCCTCCATAGTGGTGACATTTGTTCTTGCGGGACTGTTACAGATCCTCATGGGGATGCTCAAAGTAGGGCAGTACATTCGTTACATGCCTTACCCCGTTATCTCTGGATTTATGAGCGGTATCGGTCTGATTATTATTATCACGCAACTTTTTCCACTCATGGGCCTGGCTTCGCCCGGTTCGCCGTTGAGTACCCTGCTCGCCGTTGGTTCGGCCATCGGTAGTATCAATCTGCAGGCGCTATTTTTGGCCTTGGGCACTATCGCGACCATTTATCTGTTCCCAAAAATCACCAAAGTCATCCCCGCCACGTTGGTTGCCCTAGTGTTTTTTACCTTATTGTCGATAGTGTTAAAATTGCAGGTCCCCACCATCGGCGATATACCACAGGGGTTACCTGAACTGCATTGGAATGCCTTTACTCAGATCGAGTGGCATGACCCTGCCATTATCATTTTTACCGCATTGACCTTGGCCAGTTTAGGCGCGATCGACTCCCTGCTTACCTCTGTCGTCGCTGATAATATGACGCGTACCCAGCACAGTTCTAATCGCGAATTGATTGGGCAGGGGATTGGCAATGCGGTGGCGGGGTTATTCGGCGGGCTTCCTGGTGCAGGGGCCACCATAAGAACGGTAGTTAATATTCGTTCCGGCGGCAACTCTCGGCTTTCAGGCATAACGCATGGCTTGATTCTGTTATTTATTCTGTTGGGTGCCGGTAAATATGCTGGCTTGATCCCGGTGCCAGTGCTGGCCGGTATTCTGATCACGGTAGGGATCGGTATTATTGACTACCGTAGCCTGAGGGACTTGCGGTCAATTCCCCGTGCTGATGTGGTGATTATGCTGAGCGTGACGTTACTCACCGTATTTGTCGATCTCTTGCAGGCGGTGGGGATTGGGATGGTTATGGC
>JBAQHZ010000281.1:0-9125 GCA_049288585.1 Chania sp. | reverse complement strand
TTTGGATTGAGTGCCTCTGTCAACCGTTGTTCCAACTTTCTGCGCGTTTCTGGATTCAGAGCACGCCGATCGCTGTCGGCCAAAATAAATAAGTCCTCGACCCGCTCGCCGATGGTAGAAATACGTGCGCCATGCAGCGACAGCCCAAGCGCGGCAAACACTTCACCGACCCGCGCCAGCAGGCCGGGTTGATCGAGAGCAATCAGTTCCAGATAGCTGCGACGATCGTTATGGGTCGGCAGGAAATTAACCTCGGTCGGTACGCTGAAATGGCGCAGCTTGGAGGAAGGGCGGCGCGCGCGCGGTGGCTGATATTCCCGCTGGGTGATCGCTTGCTCCAGCGCATGGCGGATCGCAGCGTGGCGATCCTGGGCTAGCGGGCTGCCGTCCGGCTCCAACACGATAAAGGTGTCCATGGCGATCCCGTCACGGTTAGTGAAAATCTGGGCGTCGTGCACGCTGAGGTTGCGCCGATCCAGTTCGCCGACCACAGCGGCAAACAGGTAAGGGCGATCTGGGCTCCAGATAAAAATCTCGGTTCCCCCACGCGTTGGCTGACGGCTGACCAGCACCAGCGGTTTGGTCGAGTCATGCACCAGCAGATGGCGGGCATGCCACGCCAGCTGATTCGGTGAATGGCGCAGGAAGTAATCGGCGCGGCAACGGCTCCAGATGTGGTGCAGTGCCTCTTCGTCGATATTATCCATGCGCAGCAACGCCAGCGCTTGCAGGCGGTGATGGCGCACACGTTCGCGTAAGTCCGGGCTGTTCTGCATACCACGACGCAGCTGCTTTTCAGTAGCAAAATACAGTTCGCGCAACAGGCTCTGTTTCCAACTGTTCCACAAGTTTTCGTTAGTGGCGCAGATATCTGCCACCGTCAAGCACACCAGATAACGCAGGCGGGTTTCGCTCTGCACTTCACTGCTGAATTGCTGGATCACGTTAGGATCCTGGATATCGCGCCGTTGAGCGGTGACGGACATCAGCAGGTGGCAGCGCACCAGCCAAGCAACCAACTGCGTTTCACGGGAGTTCAGGCCGTGCAGCTCCGCAAATTCAAGAGCGTCCTGCGCGCCAAGAATGGAGTGATCGCCACCGCGCCCTTTGGCAATATCGTGGAATAACGCCGCCAGCAACAGCAATTCAGGGTGCGGCAAGCGGGGATACAGTTCCACGCACAGCGGATGGCGTGGGCGCGTTTCCTCATCGGCAAAGCTTTCCAGTTTTTGCAGGACACGGACGGTGTGCTCGTCAACGGTATAAGCATGGAACAGATCAAACTGCATCTGGCCGACGATGTTGCCCCACTGCGGCATATAGGCCCAAAGCACGCTGTGACGATGCATGGGCACCAGTGCACGCGAAACCGCACCGGGATGGCGCAGAATGGCCATAAACAGATCGCGGGCTTCGGGAATATTGCACAGCGGTTGTTTCAGGTGACGGCGCGCATGGCGCAACTGGCGCACCGTGGTGGAGTAAATACCTTTGATTTCGCGGTTACGCACCATCAGGTAGAACATGCGCATGATGGCTTCTGGCTGGCGGATAAACAGCGTTTCGTCACGTAGATCGATCAGATCGCCACGCAGTTGGAAATCGTCATTCAGCGGGCGCGGTTTTTCCGTGGCATCCAGCGCCAGAATGGCCTCGTCAAACAACTGCAGCAGCATGTGATTCAGTTCGCTGGCGCGACGCGTCATACGGTAGAAATCTTTCATCATGCGCTCTACCGGCTCATTACCTTCGCCTTCGTAACGCAGCAACTGAGCCACGCTGAGCTGGCGATCAAACAGCAAGCGGTTGTCGTAGCGCGCTAGCACCAGATGCAGGGCAAAACGGATGCGCCACAGAAAGCTCTGGCACTCTTTCAGTTCGTTGCGCTCGGCCTGGGTCAGGAAACCAAAACCAACCATTTCATCCAGCGAGGTAGCGCCAAAGTGGCGTCGTGCCACCCACAGCAAGGTATGGATATCGCGCAGGCCGCCGGGGCTGCTTTTGATATCCGGCTCCAGGTTGTAACTGGTGCCGTGGTAACGCTGGTGGCGCTCCTGTTGTTCGAGCTCTTTGGCGTGGAAGAATTCGGGCGATGGCCAGAAACCATCGCTGAAAATGTGTTTCTGCATTTGCAGGAACAGGGCGACATCGCCGCAGATCATGCGCGATTCGATCAGGTTGGTGGCAACGGTCAGATCGGCCAGCCCTTCCAGCAGGCATTCTTCTAACGTACGCACGCTGTGGCCGACTTCCAGCTTCAGATCCCACAGCAGGGTAATCAACTCGCCTACGCGGGCTGCCTGTTCGTCGTTCAGGCGGTGTTGGCTGAGCACCAGCACGTCGATGTCGGAAAGTGGGTGCAACTCGCCACGGCCATAACCGCCTACGGCAACCAGCGCGGTTTCCGGGATAGCTTCAAAACCGTAGAACACCCACAAGCGGCGCAGCAGCCGATCGATGAATTTACTACGGGCAGCCACCAGGCTTTCGGCGCTGGAACCGGCATTGAAGGCTGCGGCCAGCCACTGTTGGAAAAGCTCAAGGCGCTGTTTGAGTGCCACGCAGTTGAGCTCTTCATCGCCATAGGCGTTTGGGGACTCAGGCTGCTTTGGCACGGCCTGTTGCAGATTGACCGGTGTGTCTTGCTCACGATAATTCTCAGACATGATTCGCAGCCCATAAAAAAGCCGGCATCAGCCGGCTTGTGACCAGAAACAGCAGTGCTTACTGTTGTTCGTGCGTAATGATGTTGGGGATGGTGTCATCCTTGCGCAACGTCATTATTTCGCAGCCGTTATCAGTGACCACAATAGTATGCTCATACTGTGCCGACAAGCTGCGATCTTTAGTTTTTACCGTCCAACCGTCCTTCATGGTGCGGATGCGGAAATCACCCGCATTCACCATAGGTTCGATGGTGAAGGCCATACCGGCTTGCAGCACCACGCCGCCATCATCAGCATCGTAATGCAGTACCTGAGGTTCTTCGTGGAACACCTCACCAATGCCATGGCCGCAATATTCGCGCACCACGGAGAATTTTTCGGCTTCTACATACTGCTGGATCGCTTTACCCAAGGTACGCAGGCGGATGCCCGGCTTAACCATTTTCAGCGCCAGATACAGGCTTTCCTGCGTGATACGGCACAGGCGCTCGCCCAGAATAGTGGGGGTGCCGACGATAAACATCTTGGAGGTATCACCGTGGAAACCGTCTTTGATCACGGTGACGTCGATGTTGACGATATCGCCGTCTTTCAGCACTTTTTCATCACTCGGGATACCGTGGCACACCACTTCATTTACCGAAATACAGACGGATTTCGGAAAGCCGTGATAACCCAGGCAGGCGGAAATGGCCTGCTGTTCGTTGGTGATATAGCTATGACAGATTCGATCCAGTTCGCCGGTGGTCACGCCAGGTTTGACGTGCGGCTCGATGATCTCCAGCACTTCAGCGGCCAGGCGGCCTGCAACGCGCATTTTTTGGATGTCATCAGGTGTTTTAATTGAGATTGCCATGAAATTAGTCCGCAGGTGTCTTATCGTCGACAGTATTAAGGAAAGGCTTGGACTTATGGTATCAGCCCGGCCAGAGGCTGCCAAATTTGATTTCGAAACGGCGGTGCGAATGCAACAAATGTTGGTGTCAGAGGCGGGTTTATGGTATAAAGCGCGCCGGCAGATCCGCACTTCATCTTTGTGAGTTGTGCGGGAATGACCGAGATACTTTAACTGCACTCACATTGTGTAAATAACACACACGTATCGACACATTCGCCGGGGTGCCTTGAGATGACTGAGGTCATTGTCCGGGTCGGCGTTATGGGATACGTGGAGGCATAACCCCAATCACTCTATAGAGGTTTAATCATGGCAACTGTTTCCATGCGCGACATGCTCCAGGCCGGTGTACACTTTGGTCACCAGACCCGTTACTGGAACCCGAAAATGAAGCCTTTCATCTTCGGCGCACGTAACAAGGTTCACATCATCAACCTGGAAAAAACCGTACCAATGGCCAACGCAGCCTTGGCTGAGCTGACCAAGATCTCTTCCCGTAAAGGTAAGATCCTGTTCGTTGGTACCAAGCGCGCAGCAAGCGAAGCGGTAAAAGAATATGCCAACACCTGCGACCAGTTCTTCGTGAACCATCGCTGGTTGGGCGGCATGCTGACTAACTGGAAAACCGTTCGTCAGTCAATCAAACGTTTGAAAGATCTGGAAATCCAGTCTCAAGATGGCACCTTTGACAAGCTGACCAAGAAAGAGGCGCTGATGCGTACTCGTGAATTGGATAAGCTGGAAAACTCTCTGGGTGGTATCAAGGACATGGGTGGTCTGCCAGACGCTCTGTTTGTTATCGATGCCGATCACGAACACATCGCGATCAAAGAAGCCAACAACCTGGGTATCCCGGTATTCTCTATCGTTGATACCAACTCCGATCCAGACGGCGTTGACTTCATTATCCCTGGTAACGACGATGCAATCCGTGCAATCAAATTGTACCTGACTGCCGTTGCTGCCGCCGTCCGTGAAGGTCGTTCTCAAGATCTGGCCGTTCAGGCGGAAGAAAGCTTCGTAGAAGCTGAATAATAAGGTCAAGCCCTTATTAACCAGGTATTGAATATGTTGGTTAGGGGGGCCTTTAAAGGCCCCCTTTGCTTATCTGAATGAGAACTGTCTCCACGTGAGATAACCGAGGAAAAAGAAATGGCTGATATTACCGCTGCTTTGGTAAAAGAACTGCGTGAGCGTACTGCTGCAGGCATGATGGAATGTAAAAAAGCGCTGGTTGAATCTAACGGCGACATCGAGCTGGCTATCGAAAATATGCGTAAGTCTGGTGCGATCAAAGCGGCGAAAAAAGCAGGCAACGTAGCTGCTGACGGCGTGATCAAAACCAAGATCGAAGGCAACTACGGCATGATTCTGGAAGTTAACTGCCAGACTGACTTCGTAGCTAAAGATGCTGGTTTCCAGGCGTTTGCTAATAAAGTGCTGGATGCGGCTGTTGCAGGCAAAATCACCGACGTTGACGTGCTGAAAGCGCAGTTTGAAGAAGAGCGCGTAGAGCTGGTGGCAAAAATTGGTGAGAACATCAATATTCGCCGCGTAGCTGCTCTGGAAGGCGAAGTGCTGGGTAGCTATCTGCACGGCGCGCGCATCGGTGTACTGGTGGCAGCTAAAGGTGCTGACGAAGAGCTGGTTAAACAGCTGGCGATGCACGTTGCGGCAAGCAAACCTGAGTTCGTGAAGCCTGAAGATGTGTCTGCTGAAGTGGTAGAAAAAGAGTACCAGGTTCAGTTGGACATCGCCATGCAGTCTGGCAAGCCGAAAGAAATCGCAGAGAAAATGGTTGAAGGCCGCATGAAGAAATTCACCGGCGAAGTCTCTCTGACCGGTCAACCTTTCGTGATGGATCCTGCCAAAACCGTTGGTCAACTGCTGAAAGAGCACAACGCTGACGTAACTAATTTCATCCGCTTCGAAGTGGGTGAAGGCATCGAGAAAGTTGAAACTGACTTTGCTGCTGAAGTTGCAGCCATGAGCAAACAGTCTTAATGCCTGTTAATGGAGCCGCCGTCAGGCGGTTCCATTTTATCCAGCCAGAGATAATCCGATGGCGGGCGCTGTGCAGCTATACTCAGCACAGGCGCAGCGTATCGGCCCAAACCCCCAATACTATTACTGCTTCTTAGGACAGAACACCATGGCAACCAATGCAAAACCCGTTTATCAGCGTATCCTGCTCAAACTGAGTGGTGAAGCCCTGCAAGGTGCAGAAGGTTTTGGTATCGACGCGAGCGTTCTGGATCGCATGGCTCAGGAAGTTAAAGAGCTGGTCGAACTAGGAATTCAGGTCGGTGTAGTTATTGGCGGTGGTAACCTTTTCCGCGGTGCGGGCCTGGCACAAGCCGGCATGAACCGCGTCGTGGGCGACCACATGGGAATGCTGGCGACCGTGATGAACGGCCTGGCTATGCGTGATGCACTGCACCGCGCCTATGTGAACGCTCGCCTGATGTCGGCAATTCCGCTGAACGGCGTGTGTGATAACTACAGTTGGGCAGAGGCGATCAGCCTGCTGCGCAATAACCGTGTGGTGATTTTCTCTGCCGGTACCGGTAACCCGTTTTTCACCACCGATTCTGCCGCCTGTCTGCGCGGGATCGAAATTGAAGCCGATGTGGTATTGAAAGCGACTAAAGTGGATGGTGTATACTCCGCTGACCCGGTGAAAAACCCAGATGCAACGCTGTACGAACAGTTAACCTATCAGGATGTGCTGGAGCGCGAGTTAAAAGTGATGGATCTGGCGGCGTTTACGCTGGCGCGCGACCATGGTTTGCCTATCCGCGTGTTCAACATGAATAAGCCGGGCGCACTGCGCCGTGTGGTGATGGGTGAGAACGAAGGCACGCTGATCACCAAATAAAGGTGCTCAGCCAGGTTTATACCCGAAGTACAAGGGGTTGCCGCCAACAGCGAAGCGGCTTCAAGTATGAAGGGGATTGCGGGAGCGGTTAACGCCGGGCGTTGTGCGCTCCCCCTTGATTAACATTCACGGGCTCTACTTACTGTATTGCCTGCCAAGTAACCAGCTTCCAAGGGTTCGCAACGTGATTAATGAAATCAGAAAAGATGCTGATTCACGCATGGAAAAAAGCGTCGAAGCATTCAAAAATCAAATCAGCAAGATCCGTACCGGCCGTGCTTCTCCAAGCATTCTGGACGGCATCATGGTGGAATACTACGGTTCGGCAACGCCACTGCGTCAGTTGGCCAACGTGACCGTAGAAGACTCCCGTACTCTGGCAATCAACCTGTTTGATCGCTCTTTGGGTTCGGCAGTAGAAAAAGCCATTATGTCATCCGATCTCGGCCTGAACCCAAGCTCAGCCGGTAGCGTGATCCGTGTTCCGCTTCCGCCGCTGACTGAAGAACGCCGTAAAGATCTGATCAAAGTGGTGCGTGGTGAAGCTGAGCAGGGGCGCGTGGCCGTGCGTAACGTGCGCCGCGATGCCAATGATAAAGTGAAAGCACTGCTGAAAGACAAAGAAATCAGCGAAGACGAAGATCGTCGTTCACAGGACGATATTCAAAAGATGACTGATGCCTACATCAAGCTGCTTGATGCGGCGCTGGCAGATAAAGAAAAAGAGCTGATGGAGTTCTAATCAGCATCGCGCAGAAATAAAGCGTCGCTTGGTCGGCGCTTTATTTTTTGTGGCGAAGATCCCGTTTTATCGTACTGAAAGATCATGGACAAGCGGTGGTTCAGGTTACACACTGGAACACTTCCGATCTTATCAGACAGTGATTCAGAGCAAACTCATGAAGCAACTGACTATTCTGGGCTCCACCGGCTCTGTGGGCACCAGCACCCTGGCCGTGGTCAGGGAGAATCCCGATCTTTTCGCGATCAAAGCACTGGTAGCTGGCCGTAATGTGGCGGTGATGGCGCAGCAGTGCATGGAGTTTCGCCCTGCTTATGTGTCTATGGCCGATGAAAGCGCCGCGCGCGAATTACGGATCATCCTGGCGGAAAATGCGATAAAAACCGAGGTGCTGGCGGGTGAGCAGTCTGCTTGCGAATTGGCCGCACTGGATGACGTTGATCAGGTGACGGCTGCCATTGTCGGAGCCGCAGGATTGTTGCCAACCCTAGCCGCTGTTCGCGCCGGTAAGCAGGTGCTGTTGGCGAACAAAGAGTCGTTAGTGACCTGTGGCAGGCTGTTTATGGAGGCGGTGCAAAAGAGCCAGGCACAGTTGCTGCCGCTGGACAGCGAGCACAACGCTATTTTCCAGAGTTTGCCTGAGAGCATCCAGCGCCAGTTGGGATACTCTTCTCTGCAGGAACATGGTGTTTCGCGTATTGTTCTGACCGGTTCTGGTGGGCCATTCCGCACCACGCCACTGGCGCAGTTTGCCGCCATGACGCCTGATCAAGCCTGTGCGCACCCTAACTGGTCGATGGGGCGCAAGATCTCGGTGGATTCCGCCACCATGATGAACAAAGGCCTAGAATACATTGAAGCCCGCTGGTTGTTTAATGCCTCAGCCGAGCAAATGGAAGTCATCTTGCATCCGCAGTCGGTGATCCATTCCATGGTGCGCTATGCTGATGGTAGCGTGCTCGCTCAATTGGGTACGCCAGATATGCGCACCCCGATCGCTCATGCGATGGCCTACCCGCAGCGGATTTATTCTGGGGTGGCTGCGCTCGATTTTTGCCGTATAGGCGCGCTGACCTTCTCTGAGCCGGAGCGTGAGCGTTATCCATGCCTGTATCTGGCGATTGCAGCCTTCGATGCTGGCCAAGCGGCAACGACGGCGCTCAATGCGGCCAACGAAGTCGCCGTGGCGGCATTCTTGCAGGAAGAGATTCGATTTACCGACATTGCTACGGTGAATCAAAAAGTGGTCGAACGTTTGGCGTTGCAGGAACCTTCCTGTGTTGAGGGGGTTTTGGACATCGATCGTCAGGCGCGTGAAATAGCTCGCAGCGTGGCCCGTGCATTGCGTGTTTAATCTGTAGCGCATTGTCTGATTTTGTTTGCAAATTGCGTTTGCAGCCGTGGGGCCGTTTGTTCGCGCTTCGCGGAGGTGGTATAGTCTGCGCCATAATCATCGGATATACCGTTGAATAATGGCCGGATTGGTGCTTCATGAACCGATATTTCCCAGGCGTTTTCTGGGGGCGCAAGGTGGGCAGACTGAAAAGCTGTGTCAGGCACACGGCTTTTTTTGCGCGCTAGGGTTGAACGTTCCGGTAAGGCTGTTGTGTTTCTACCGAGGGAATAAGTACGAGTTATGTCGTCCGCAAACCAACAAGAAGCTAATCTGTCTGCTCAAGGGCCACGTCATGTCGCTATTATTATGGATGGTAACGGACGATGGGCTAAACGTCAGGGTAAGTTACGTGTCTTCGGTCATAAAGCAGGAGTGAAGTCAGTACGCCGCGCGGTCAGTTTTGCTGCCAGTAATCATTTGGATGCGCTCACGCTTTACGCCTTCAGCAGTGAGAACTGGAATCGCCCGGCGCAGGAAGTTTCTGCCCTGATGGAACTGTTCGTGCGTGCACTGGACAGTGAAGTAAAAAGTTTGCATAAACATAA
>JBAQHZ010000280.1:0-6755 GCA_049288585.1 Chania sp. | reverse complement strand
GCGTTGGTATTTTGACTCTGAGCACGATCGAGTGATGCTCGATCTCGCCAATGGGACTCTCTTCCGCTCGCGCTTTCCGGCAAAAATGCTAACTCCGGATGCGTTCAAAGAGTGTGCTTTCTGCGTTGATGATGCTGCACTGTATTTTGATTATGAAGAGCAGTGCAAACAGCTCCAACTCAGCCATGAACAACGCGCCGAGTTGGTATTGAATGCCCTGGTCGCTTTCCGCTTCCTGAAACCGCTGATGCCGAAAAGCTGGCATTTTGCTCAGCAACATTATCCGTTGCACCCGAAGAACGGCACATTGGCGGCGGTGAAGGTGATGGAGAGCGGCGAAGATGCCCGCTTGCTGGTGGTAGAAGCCGGTGATAACGCCAGCCTGTGCCTGCTGGCGCAAAACCAACTGGCGTTAGCTGGGCGTACTATGGTGCTGGGCGATGCCATCAAAGTGATGCACGATCGCCTGAAGCCTTGTATTTGGGATGCTCTCTCCGCTCCGGCGTATGACAGAGCGGTTTAGCATTAAGCCAGTTTCACATCGCTTTTTGGAATACAGCTGCAACACAGCACAGTGCCATTGTTGCCGATAGCGCTCTGCTTTAACGGTGCCACTTCACCTTCGACCAATTGGATCCGGCAACTGCCGCAAATGCCCGCCCGGCAGGAATAAGGAATACGAATTCCCTGCTGTTCTAACTGCTCCAGCAAGATCTGCTGATTGTTACCGGTGAACAGGTTACCGGCATATTCGATCGTCACGCTATGTATGCTGTCCTGCGGGGCTTGCAGGCTGGCCACCACGTTGCCTGCACCATAAGGCCGCGGCGGTTTGCTCGACAGCACTTCAACCGTATCCCCCACGCGGATAATACCGCTGTTGCGGGCAATCATATTCTGGCCAAAGTCGACATCACCGTTCTCGGCGGTGCGGAATTTTTGCAGCGTGCTGAGTGGCTCACCGCTCGGGTGCTTGCGGCCACGCTCGGGGCTGACGGTGGTCAGAACACAGCGGCTGCAAGGTTTCACCAGATCAAACATCACCTCGCCGACGCGAATAACTTGCCAACCATCTTCGGCCCAGGCGCTGGCTCCGGTAACCACCAGGTTCGGGCGAAACTGTTCCAGCTTGATGCTGCCGGGGCAACGTTGTTGCAGATCCTGGAATGAGGCTTCGTTGATCAGCAAATAGGGGTAACCGTCGGCGAACGATAACGGAATTTCCGGGTGCTTTTTCACTCTGCGGGTTAATTGCGGCCCAACCCAGCGTAGCTGTACGTCACGCTGAAAATAACCGCTCAGCCAGCTGTTGATGGCCAGTGGCGCAATCAGCGCGGTGAAATGGTTGCCCCACACTTCGGTTGGGTGCTCTTCTGCGGCAAAATCATGGAAGCGGATCGTAGCACTTTCGCCATCCGGGGCGGTCAGGTACAGGCCATCTGGCAGCAACGCTGGGGTAAACAGCACCATCTGCGGATATTGGCGAGCGGTAATAAAGGTGCCATCGGGTTCGGTGATCATAAAGCTACGATCAAAAGCCAGCCCGTGGCTTGCTGCTTGGGCGTGAGAAAGTTGTAAACCGCGCAGTGATTTGACTGGATGAACGTAAAGTCGGGAAAGCGTGATCACCGCTGCCTCCATACGACGATTAAATAGAAGGGAGCAACTTTATGACAAGCGGCCTGGATTAGCTATAATGCGCAACAATTTTCTTTTTGGTGATAAGCACGATATGAACTCTCTGTTTGCCAGCACGGCGCGTGGACTGGAAGAACTGTTAAAAAGCGAACTGGAAGCGCTTGGCGCCCACGCCTGTAAAGTGGTACAGGGTGGGGTACATTTTCAGGGTGACGATCGTCTGCTGTACCAAAGCCTGCTGTGGAGCCGCCTGGCTTCGCGCATTCTGTTGCCGCTGAATGAATTCCGCGTGCACAGCGATCTGGATCTGTACCTTGGCGTTCAGGCGATTGACTGGCCGAGCATCTTCGGCGTGGATAAAACCTTTGCCGTACACTTCAGCGGCGTCAACGAAGAGATCCGTAACAGCCAATATGGCGCGCTGAAGGTTAAGGATGCGATCGTCGACAGCTTTACCCGCAAGATTGAGCAGCGGCCAACCGTGGCTAAACAGCAGCCGGATATCCGAGTCAACGTGTTCTTGCAGCGTGATATGGCCTACGTGGCGCTCGATCTGAGCGGCGAAGGCCTGCATCAGCGTGGCTACCGCGATCTCACCGGTCAGGCACCGCTGAAGGAAAGCCTGGCGGCTGCTATCGTTCAGCGCTCCGGCTGGCAGTTGGGCACGCCGCTGCTCGATCCGATGTGTGGATCCGGCACGTTGTTGATTGAAGCGGCGATGATCGCTTCCGATCGCGCGCCCGGCCTGCATCGCCAGCATTGGGGATTTACCGCCTGGAATGGTCATAATGCCGATCTGTGGCGCGAAGTGATCACCGAAGCACAGGTGCGTGCGCGCCGTGGTTTGCAGGAAACAACCTCCCGCTTCTTCGGTTCAGATATCGATCGCCGGGTGATCGAGATGGCGCGCGGCAACGCCCGCCGTGCCGGAGTGGCCGAATTGATCACCTTTAACGTCAATGACGTCAGCAAACTGACCAATCCATTGCCGGAAGGCCCGGCGGGAACCGTGGTCAGCAACCCGCCTTACGGCGAACGTCTTGAGAGCGAACCGGCGCTGATCGCCTTGCATAATATGCTGGGCCGCATCATGAAGAGTGCGTTTGGTGGCTGGCAGCTTTCGCTGTTCAGTGCTTCACCAGAACTGTTGAGCTGCCTGCAACTGCGCGCCGAGCGCCAGTTCAAAGCGAAAAACGGCCCGCTGGACTGCGTGCAGAAAAACTATCAGTTGGCGGAAAACCCACTGGGTTCTGCTGGTGTGCAGGTGGCGGAAGATTTCGCTAACCGCCTGCGTAAAAACCTGAAGAAACTGGAAAAATGGGCGAAGCAGCAGGGGGTCGAATGCTATCGCCTGTATGATGCCGACTTGCCGGAATACAACGTGGCGGTGGATCGCTACGGCAGCAAAGTGGTGGTGCAGGAGTATGCTCCGCCAAAAACCATTGATGCGCAGAAAGCACGTCAGCGTCTGTTTGACGTGATTAACGCGACCTTGTCGGTGTTGGACCTGCCTTCTAATCAGTTAGTGCTGAAAACCCGCGAGCGGCAGAAAGGCAAGAACCAGTATGAAAAGCTGGCGCAAAAGGGCGAGTTTTTGCTGGTAGAAGAGTTTAACGCCAAGCTGTGGGTCAACCTGACGGATTATCTGGACACCGGCCTGTTCCTTGACCACCGCATTGCGCGCCGGATGCTGGGTGAAATGAGCAAGGGTAAAGACTTCCTTAACCTGTTCGCCTATACCGGCACTGCCAGCGTACATGCCGGGCTCGGCGGTGCACGCAGCACTACCACGGTGGATATGTCGCGTACTTATCTGGAATGGGCAGAGAAAAACCTGCGGGTTAACGGCCTGACCGGCAAGCAGCACCGCTTGATCCAGGCAGATTGCCTGTCGTGGCTGCGCAATACCAGCACATCTGCCGACGAACAGTTCGATGTGATCTTTATCGATCCGCCAACCTTCTCCAACTCCAAACGAATGGAGAACACCTTTGATGTACAGCGCGATCATCTTGACCTGATGAAAGATTTGAAACGGTTACTGCGCCGTAACGGGACCATTATGTTCTCCAACAACAAACGCGGTTTCCAGATGGATATGGCTGGCCTGAACGCGTTAGGTCTGGAAGCGAAAGAAATTACCGCCCAGACGTTGTCACAGGATTTTGCCCGTAACCGTCAGATTCACAACTGCTGGCTGGTCACCCACGCTGGCGAAGGAAAATAATTACTATGTCGTTAATCAGCATGTCCGGTGCCTGGCTGTCTTTCAGTGACGCACCTTTGTTAGACAACACCGAAATTCATATTGAAGACAACGAACGCGTGTGTCTGGTCGGGCGCAACGGTGCGGGTAAATCCACGCTGTTAAAGATCCTCGGCAAAGAGATCTCGTTGGATGATGGCCGGATTATCTACGAGCAAGATTTGATTGTGGCGCGGTTGCAGCAGGATCCTCCGCGTAACATCGGTGGTACGGTGTTTGATTTTGTCGCCGAAGGGGTGGCCGAACAGGCAGAACACCTGAAGGCTTACCATGCGATTTCGCATCTGGTGGAATTGGATCCCAGCGAAAAAAACCTGTCGCGCATGGCGCAGATTATGGAGATCCTCGATCACCAGGGCCTGTGGCAGCTCGACAGCCGCATCAGCGAAGTGCTGTTGCAGCTTGGCCTCAATGGCGATGCGGAACTGTCTTCGCTTTCTGGCGGCTGGCTGCGTAAAGCTGCGCTTGGCCGTGCGCTGGTCAGTTCACCGCGCGTGCTGTTGCTCGACGAACCGACCAACCACCTGGATATCACCACTATCGACTGGCTGGAAGGCTTCCTGAAAGAGTTCCCGGGCAGCATCGTGTTCATTTCGCACGACCGTTCATTTATCCGTAACATGGCAACGCGCATTGTCGATCTCGATCGTGGCAAGCTGGTGTCCTGGCCGGGTAATTACGATCTGTATCTGGAAAGCAAAGAAGAAGCGCTGCGGGTGGAAGAACTGCAAAACGCTGAATTTGACCGCAAGCTGGCGCAAGAAGAGGTGTGGATCCGTCAGGGCATCAAGGCACGCCGTACCCGTAACGAAGGCCGTGTGCGTGCGCTGAAAGCATTGCGTAATGAACGTTCGCAACGGCGCGAAGTGATGGGCACCGCCAAGATGCAGGTCGAAGAATCCGTGCGTTCCGGCAAGATTGTGTTTGAAATGGAAGACGTCAATTATCAGATTGGCGACAAAGTGCTGGTGCGCAACTTCAGTGCTCAGGTCCAGCGCGGCGATAAGATTGCCTTGGTGGGCGCGAATGGTTGTGGTAAAACCACGCTACTGAAATTGATGCTCGGTCAACTGAAAGCCGACAGCGGCCGCGTGCACTGCGGTACCAAGCTGGAAGTGGCTTACTTTGACCAGCACCGTGCCGAGCTGGATCCAGAACGCACGGTGATGGACAACCTGGCAGAAGGCAAGCAGGAAGTGATGGTCAATGGTCGTTCACGCCATGTATTGGGCTATCTGCAAGACTTCCTGTTCCATCCGAAGCGCGCAATGACGCCGGTAAAAGCGTTGTCCGGTGGCGAGCGTAACCGCTTGTTGCTGGCCAAGCTGTTCCTCAAGCCAAGCAATTTACTGATCCTCGATGAACCCACCAACGATCTGGACGTAGAAACGCTGGAATTGCTGGAAGAGATGATCGACAGCTATCAGGGCACAGTGCTGCTGGTGAGCCACGATCGTCAGTTCGTGGATAACTCGGTGACCGAATGCTGGATTTTTGAAGGCAACGGCGTGATCGACACCTATGTCGGTGGCTATTACGATGCTCACCACCAGCGGGCCACGGCGAAGCCGATCCGTCAGGTAGCTGCTCCTCAGGCCAAACCTGTTGCGGAAAAAAAGGTCGAACAGCCTAAGAAACAGAGTACCAAGCTGAGTTATAACCTGATGCGCGAACTGGAACAGTTGCCGCAGCGTCTCGAACAGCTGGAAGCGGATATTGAAGCGTTGCAGGCGCAGGTCAGTGATGGCGGATTTTTCTCCCGTCCACACAGTGAAACGCAGCAGGTGCTGATCGAACTCGCCTCGGCTGAACAGGCGCTCGAAGAGGCTTTTGCCCGTTGGGAAGAGCTGGAGGCGATGAAGAACGGCTGATCGGTTTACCCAATGGATTTCAAGATGCAGACAGCCAAGGCTCCTGCATCTTGAAAGACGAAGGGTATAAATGCTGACCCGCACGCTGCTGCGCACCAGCATTGCAGTTCCGGTGAACGACGTTGTTAAGGATGAATATGGTGTGTTCCCACGAAGATAATAAGCAGCATACCCATGCGGCCAAGGGAGAACGGCAGCAGGGTAACCTGATGCTGTGCCCACAATGCGACATGCTGGTGGAATTACCGCCGCTGGCATTCGGCTCCAAAGCGGTTTGCCCCCGTTGTAAAACCACGCTCAGTTCCCGCTGGGCTGAGCCGCGTAAGCAACCTATTGGCTATGCCATCAGCGCATTGATTATGCTGGTGCTTGCCAATCTATTCCCGTTTGTCAATATGCGGGTCGCCGGTATTGCCAATGAAATCAAACTGATCCAGATCCCGCAGGTGATGGTGGCAGAGAATTACGCCAGCATGGCCACGCTGTTTATGGTGCTGGTTCAGTTTATCCCGGCGTTTTGCATGCTGGCGATTATTCTGCTGTGTGCCAGAGCACGTATCCCGCAAGGACTGAAAGTCTGGATGGCCAAGATGCTATTCCAGTTCAAAACCTGGTGCATGGTGGAGATCTTTCTCGCCGGTGTACTGGTCAGCTTTGTCAAACTGATGGCCTATGGCGATATTGGTATTGGCACCAGTTTTATCCCTTACTGCCTGTTCTGCCTGTTGCAGGTTCGCGCATTCCAGTGTGTGGATCGCCGCTGGCTGTGGCAGGATATCGAACCAGCTCCGCAGCTTGAACACCCGGCGCAGGTTGGTCGTACCGGTTTGCGGCAAGGATTGCGATCCTGCCAGTGCTGTACCGCGATCCTGCCTGCCGAGCAGGCCCTCTGCCCGCGTTGCCATACTACCGGGTATGCGCGCCGCCGCCACAGCCTACAGTGGACGATGTCGCTGCTGGTGACGTCGATCATGCTGTAT
>JBAQHZ010000279.1:0-6565 GCA_049288585.1 Chania sp. | reverse complement strand
CAGCGAAACGTTTCGCTCGTGAAAGAGTTTAAAAAAACAACAGGGGAAGACAATGATCAAGTTGCAAAAATGTGATCGCCATCGAAACGTTTCGCTCATGGTTGACAAACAAACAAAGAAAAGGGCTCAGTCAGTCAACTAAGCCCTTGGGGGATTATATCTCGACCTGGGTTCCCAGCTCGATAACGCGGTTTGGCGGGATCTCAAACTGGTCTGGAGCACGTAGCGCGTTGCGGCTCAGCGCAATAAACAATTTGCCGCGCAGGAACAGATACCAAGGCCGTTTGGTCAGGATCAGCGATTCGTGCGACATAAAGAATGAGGTTTCCATCATTCGGCACGGTAACCCCTCCAAACCGCAGCGGTGGAACACTTCTTCCACGTTTGGTGTTTCACGCCAGCCATAGCTGGCGACTACGCGCCAGAAGGTCGGCGACAGTTGTTCGATGGTCACCCGGCGTAGGTTATGCACATAGGGTGCATCTTCGGTACGCAGCGTCAGTATTACCACGCGTTCATGCAGCACTTTGTTGTGCTTGAGATTATGCAGCAACGCAAAGGGGATCACGTTGATGGCCCGAGACATAAACACGGCGGTGCCAGGTACGCGAACCGGCGGGGATTTTTCCAGTGAGGCTATCATCGCCTCAAGGGAGTTACCGTGCTCATGAATACGGCGCAACAGGCTGAAACGCTCGCTTTTCCAGGTGGTCATGATAATAAACATCACCAACGCCAACGTCAGAGGCAACCAACCGCCAGAGAACAGATTGAGCGCATTGGCAGAGAACATCGGCACATCAATAATCAGCAAGATCGCCAAAGAACCAACCACCAAGAAGCGATTCCAGTGCCAATTTTTGAGCGCTACCGAAGTGATCAGCACACTGGTTAATACCATGGTGCCGGTAACCGCAATACCATATGCCGCTGCCAGGTTGCTGGAGTGTTCAAAGCCCACGATCACCAACACCACCGAGATGTACAGTATCCAGTTGACCACCGGGATATAGATCTGGCCCGACTCCATTTCTGACGTGTGGATAATGCGCATCGGTGACAGATACCCCAAACGCACCGCTTGCCGGGTCAGAGAGAATACGCCAGAAATCACCGCCTGCGAGGCGATCACCGTAGCCAGCGTAGCCAGGATCAGCAGTGGGATCAGGGCCCAGTCGGGCGCCAGCAGGAAGAAGGGATTCTTAATCGCTTCAGGGTTTTTCAGCAGCAATGCCCCCTGGCCAAAATAGTTAAGCACCAGAGAAGGCAGTACTACGGTAAACCAGGCCAAGCGGATCGGGAATTTACCGAAGTGGCCCATATCAGCATACAACGCCTCCACGCCGGTAATCGCCAGCACCACCGCACCGAGCGCAAAGAACGAGACCTTCTTATATTCAATAAAGAAGTTCAGCGCCCACTTCGGATTCAACGCCTGTAGCACTTCGGGATTATCGATAATACTGCGCGCGCCGAGTAGAGCCAGCACAATAAACCACAGCAGCATCACCGGAGCAAACAGCTTACCGACACTGCCGGTGCCATGCTTTTGGATAACGAACAATAAGGTCAATACTAGAATAGACAGCGGCACAATATAGGGATCAAGCGATGGTGCGGCAATTTCCAGCCCCTCAATGGCCGACATCACCGAAATTGCTGGGGTGATCACCACCTCACCATAGAAGAAACTGCCACCAATCAGGCCAAGTATTACCAACCATGAGGTAGTGCGTGACGAGGTATTACGCCCGGCCAGCGACATCAAGGTCAGAATACCGCCTTCACCAGCGTTATCGGCACGCATCACGTAGGAGAGATACTTCAGAGAAACGATAACAATCAGCATCCAGAAGATCAGGGAAAGAAAACCAAAGACCACATCTGGACGGACATCAAAACCATAATTACCGGAGAAACACTCCCTCAAGGTATAGAGAGGGCTGGTGCCGATATCACCGTAAACCACCCCGATAGCCGCCAAGGTTACCGCCGATAAAGACTGTTTATGTTCTGTGCTCATAATTCGTTTCTTTTCTGGAACATCCGTCAGCCGTTACATCCGCACCAAGCTAAAGATACGGGCTCTTAATGATCCGTTACGCCCACGTCGCCAATGGACTTCAAGTGTAGTTGAGCAACCGACAATACTACGGCTTGAGACCAAAAGGAGATAAAAGGCGCACAGTATGCACCATTTATCGGAGTTGCCTATCCTGATCTCTACCGCTAAAAATCAACAAAATGTGAACCAGATATCCTCTTGATAAGAGAAAAATAATACTAATCAACAATCTATGCTATTTAGAAAAAGGTGGTTTCTCATCGAATTCTCCAGCAAGATTGATTATCAGCCGATTAAACCGGCCCTAACCCCCGGACAACGCGGACTATTTATGGCGTCATCATCACTTCTGGCAGAACGGATTTCCCGCCTCAGCAGTGCGCTGGAGAGCGGCCTTTATGAACGACAGGAAGCCATCCGGTTATGTTTGCTGGCTGCGTTGTGCGGTGAAAGCGTATTCCTGCTTGGCCCACCGGGGATCGCCAAAAGCCTGATCGCCCGTCGGTTGAAGTTTGCTTTCCGCAGCGCCCGCTCGTTCGAATATCTGATGACGCGTTTTTCCACGCCGGAAGAAGTGTTCGGCCCCTTGTCGATTCAGGCGCTAAAAGATGAAGGGCGCTACCAGCGCTTAACCTCTGGTTATTTGCCCGAGGCAGAAATCGTGTTTCTTGATGAGATCTGGAAAGCTGGCCCGGCGATCCTCAATACGTTGCTGACAGCGATCAACGAACGCCGCTTCCGCAATGGTAACAGCGAAGATGCCATACCACTGCGCCTGCTGGTCACTGCGTCCAACGAACTGCCAGAAGCCGACAACAGCCTTGAGGCCTTGTACGACCGTATGTTGATCCGCCTGTGGCTCGATAAGGTGCAGGATAAGCAGAACTTCCGTTCTTTGCTGGTTAATCGCCAGAGTGAAAGTGAAAACCCGGTGCCTGAAGCATTGAGCATCAGCGATGAAGAATTCCACCAATGGCAGCCGCAGATCGATAAAGTCAAACTGCCGGAAAACTGCTTTGAGCTGATCTTCCTGCTACGCCAGCGTTTGGACGCGTTGGAACAGGCGCCTTATGTTTCCGATCGTCGTTGGAAAAAATCCCTGCGCTTGCTGCAAGCCAGCGCGTTCTTTAGCGGCCGCGATACTATTGCGCCGCTGGATTTAATGCTGCTGAAAGATTGCCTGTGGCACGATCTCACCTCGCTGAAACTGTTGCAGCAACAGGTAGACCAACTGCTGGCTGAACAGGCTTACCAGCAACAGACGCTGTTAATCCAGCTCCAGCAGACGCATACACGTTGGATGCAGCACCAACAGCAACAAAGCGACCGCCAGGCTATCTATCTGGTAAAAAAAGGCGGTATGTTCAGCCGTAAACCGCAATATGCGCTGGCAACGCCGCTCGGCGGCAGCACATTAACCCTGCTGCTGCAAAAACCGCTGCAACTGCACGATATCCAGGTTAATCACCTCAGCATCGAAAGCAGCGCGTTGGAAAGCTGGCTGCAAAAAGGCGGCGATGTGCGTGCCAAACTGAACGGCATTGGTTTTGCCCAGCAGATTGAACTGGAAGTGGACGACCAACTGCATTTGACGGTGCTGGATGTCAGCCGCCAGCCTGCGTTACTGGCTTCAGCGGGCAAACCGACCGGTGGCACACCGCAGGCGCTGCTGGACGAAATGGAAGCCCTGACCCAACGCTTGGCGGAACAGCGCCGGTTATTCAGCCTGCATCAGCCATGCCTGTTTATTCCAGCCAGCGGCTTGGCAAAGATCGAAGCCAGCCTGCTACAGGTTGCCGAACAGATTAAGCAGCAATACCAGCAGATGCGCGGTCAATAACGATGCTCAGCCTTGAAACGATTGATCTGCTGCTGTCGATCGCCGAAGGAGAACTGATCGAAGAGATGATCATTGGCATGTTGGCGGCCCCGCAGCTAATGATGTTTTTCAATAAATTCCCGGCGATACGCCGAGCGCTTAACCGCGATCTGCCACGCTGGAGATTACAGCTAAAAGAACGCATTCATCAGGCCATGGTGCCCCCCGCACTGGCACAGGAGTTTTACCGTTATCAGCAGTGCCAGTTGGAAAATAACGCCCAGTTTTTTCACAACCTCAATGATACGCTTGAACTGTTGCGTCAGTTGATTTCGCCCTTTTATAAACAGGCGCAAGAGCTGGTTGACGCAGCCGATCTGCACAACCATCCAGACAGTTTCCAAACGCTGTTTTTACAGCGCTGGCGCATTAGCCTGACGCTACAGGCCACCATGCTGCATCATCAGTTGCTTGAGCAAGAACGCGAACAGTTGATGGCCGAACTACAGGAACGGTTGGCATTAAGTGGTGCGTTGGAACCAGTACTGGCAGAAAACGATACCGCCGCCGGGCGCTTGTGGGATATGAGCAAAGGCCATTTACAGCGCGGTGACTATCAGCGGCTGGTGGAATACGGCGATTTTCTGCAACAGCAGCCGGAATTGCAAAAACTGGCACAGCAGTTGGGGCGCAGTTATGAGGCCAAAGCGGTGCTTCAGCAGGACGCTCAGCCCGAACCTTTCCGCATGATGGTACAGGTTCCTGCCATCCAGCCAGAAGAGGTCAGTGGTATTCACCAAAGTGACGACATCCTGCGTTTATTGCCGCCCGAACTGGCAACCTTGGGTATTGAAGAGTTGGAGTTTGAGTTTTACCGGCGATTGCTGGAAAAACGCTTGCTGAGCTATCGCCTGCAAGGCGATGCGTGGCAGGAGCAGATCGTGATGCGCCAGGTTACACATAAACAGCAGGATCAACAGCCGCGCGGGCCGTTTATCGTCTGCGTTGACACATCAGGATCGATGGGTGGCTTTAACGAACAGTGCGCCAAAGCCTTTTGTCTAGCCTTGTTGCGCATCGCGCTGGCGGATAACCGCCGTTGTTACATCATGCTGTTTGCCAACCAGATTGTGCACTATGAACTGACCGCCGCCAGCGGTATTGAACAAGCGGTGCGTTTTCTTGGCCAGCATTTCCGTGGCGGTACCGATCTGGCCGCCTGTCTGAGCGCAACGGTGAGTAAAATGGCAGAAAGTGGCTGGTTTGATGCCGACGCGGTGATTATTTCTGACTTTATTGCCCAGCGATTGCCAGACGAGGTGATAAAAAAGGTGAAATTACAGCAGCAAAGCCACCAGCAACGTTTTCATGCAGTGGCGATGTCTGCTTATGGCAAACCCGGCATCATGCGCATCTTTGATCATATCTGGCGCTTTGATACCGGGTTAAAAAGCCGTTTAATGCGCCGCTGGCGGCGCTAAAAGCAACTTACAGCAGGCCTTCGACCGCTTCACGCACTTCAGGTGCCCACACGCCACACTGCACTTGGCCGATATGCGATAGTTGCAGCAACAACATCACCAGGCGCGATTGCCCAATACCGCCACCGATGGTCTGCGGCATTTCACCGCGCAGCAACGACTGGTGCCATTCCAGCTTCAGGCGATCCTGATCGTCGGTCAGCGCCAACTGATGCTGAAGCGCGGCAGCATCAACGCGGATCCCCATGGAAGACAGCTCAAACGCATCCTGTAATACCGGGTTCCACACCACGATATCGCCGTTCAGGCCAGCCAGCCCATCGGCAGCCGGTGTCGTCCAGTCATCATAATCCGGGGCACGCACGTCATGTGATTTACCATGCGACAGTTTGCCGCCGATACCAATCAGGAACACGGCACCCAGCTCTTTGGCAATGGCGCGTTCACGACCTTTAGCGTCCAACTCCGGGTAACGTTGCAGCAGAGTCTCACTGTGAACAAAATGAATCTGTTCTGGCAGGAACGGGGCCAGGCCATATTCACGGCTCACCGCCGCTTCCGTTTCTTTTATAGAAGCATAGATACGCGTAACGGTATCTTGCAGGTAAGCCAGGTTGCGCTCGCTGTCGCCCATCACGCGCTCCCAATCCCACTGATCGACATATACTGAATGGATTGGCGTCAGGCGATCTTCATCTGGGCGCAGCGCTTTCATATGGGTATACAAGCCTTCGCCCGCGCTGAAATCGTAGCTACCCAGGGTTTTACGCTTCCACTTTGCCAGGGAATGCACCACCTCAAACGTAGCGTCTGGTAAGGTTTTCACTTTAACCTGTACCGCTTTCTCGCTGCCGGAAAGGTTGTCTTGCGTACCATCACCCAAGCGGCTAAGGATCGGAGCCTGGACTTCAATCAAACCCAACTGCTGTTCCAGTTGGCGAGAAAAGAAGGATTTCACAAAGCTGATTTGCTGTTGTTTTTGAATAAACTGCTTTTTCATTGCCGTATCTCTTAAATAACCTGTCTAGTTGCCAACGATTAAGCAACAGAATGGCATCACAATTCAATATCCATCAATCAATATTGCCTTTTCATTTTTAATCGTTCATTTTTAAGCGATGATAATTCAACAATCAGCAATTAAAGGGGGATTTAATGGCGGAAATTTATCAGATCGATAATCTCGATCGCGGCATTCTC
>JBAQHZ010000278.1:0-17000 GCA_049288585.1 Chania sp. | reverse complement strand
ATCCATCATGTGGCGAACGGCAGACTCGGTCTTTCCAGTGCGGCGTGAAAATTCATCAGCCGTGATTGGGTCTGGAATCTTAAATAACGCCCTCAGAACTGCATCTTTCATGTGATATTCTCCCTAGTTGGGGTATTGCTCAAACCTTTACCCCTTAAATGGTGTCTATGTTTGAATTTTGGATCATAAATTTGGAAAAAGCAATATGAATATGCCAATCAGTGAAAAGCTAAAACTTATGAGGGAAAGCGAGAGACTAACGAGTCGGCCTGAAGCCGCTGAAATATTAGGCATTCCAGCCAATGCCTTATGGCGATATGAGACAGGTGAGGCGATTCCTAAAGGTGATGTTTTGATGAAAATACTTACAAATCCTATGTTCGAAAAATACGCACTATGGTTTATGACCGGCAAGATTGCCCCTGAATCCGGTCAAATTGCACCGGCTCTCGCACACTTTGGGCAAGACGAAACAATCTCTGCGCACTCAGGCCAAAAAACTGGCTAAGCATTCACCTTGCTTATCTATATGAAAAATATCGCGTAACTTTTTGTTATGTGATTAAAGAAGATCTGTTTACCGGAGGTGTCAGCTATGACCATTAAGCTGCTCGAAGGTGGACGCTACAAAGTGGATATTCGACCGCGTGGAACGGCAGGACGCCGAATTCAGCGGGTATTTGTTAAGAAGGCTGATGCTGTTGCTTTTGAGAAATATGTGATCAGCAATATGCATAACAAAGAGTGGCAGGACAAACCAGTAGATCATAGGCGTTTAACTGAGTTGCTTACTAGGTGGTGGGAGCTTGAGGGGCGAAGCCATAAGTATGGTGAAAAACGGCGCGTTGAGCTTGAAAAGCTTATCAGCGATATGGACAACCCTCGGGCCTCGCAGTTAGCAAAAGGCTTCATCGCCGAGTACCGCTCTCAAAGGTTACATGAAGGTATTAAGGCTTCAACCGTCAATAGGGAGCTTACCACTCTTAGGGGTATGTTCAGGGTGTTGATAGAGGCTGAAGATTATCATCACGAAAACCCGATGAAAGGCATCCCGGTTTTGAAAGAGGAAAAGCCTGAAATGTCGTATCTTACGGACGATGAGATTACCGGGCTTTTGTCAGTGCTATCCGGAGATGCTAGAAGACTGGCTGTAATGTGCCTAAGTACTGGTGGTCGCTGGGGGGAGTCGCAGAATATGTTGGCGCAAAATGTAATGCACGGAAAGGTAACTTTCACCAAAACCAAGAACGGGCGCGCTCGCACAGTTCCAATATCTGATTGTGTGATGGGTTATATCAAGACTAAGAAGACCGGGCGTTTGTTTGATGTGAGTTATTCTGATTTCCGTGAGACTTTGAAGGTGTTAAAGCCCGATCTACCAAAGGGTCAGGCAACCCACGTTCTGAGGCATACGTTCGCTGCTCATTTCATGATCAACGGCGGAAACATTCTTACGCTGAATAAGATATTGGGTCATTCAACTATTGAACAAACGATGGCTTATGCACACTTTTCACCTGACCATTTGAACGATGCAATAGCACTGAATCCTTTGCGGGCGGGCATCCACATTCTATCCATCGATATGGCGAATAGTGGTTAACGCTGACACCCCAAATATTCTACAACTCTTTGATAGATCGAAAAAACCAATGTTTATCAAAGTTAAAGAACCCCGTTCAAACGGGGTTTTTTGTCTCCGTTACAATGTTGACTCAACCGGGAAAATGCTTAACCGGCATGACCAATTTCCCTTTGACGACATAACATTCGTTATTAATCCATTTGAGAATTTGCTCACGGCTCACACCTTCATATCGGGCATAGCGATAGAGATCGCCATTGAAGTATTGCGTGATGTATTCCATAAGGGTCATTTGCATGGCTGTAACTCCTGAACACCCACCCGTTGCCAGCCTGGCCACCGCGGGAGGTTAAGGTTTGTGAGTACTGAAATTTAGTTTAGCGCCTAAAAAAGCTCAAGAAAGAGCACGAAAAATAACAGTAACTGACAAAAAGAAATCCCGCACGGAAAGGCGGGAAATAACGAATATCATCACTTTCTAATGACATAAAGCAGTATTTTGAGGTGCAACAAAAAAGAGCACGCTAACTCTTTTTAGGGACCGGAACAAAGTACTGGATGGCCTATTTTGCTGCAAGAAAAATATGCGAAGTTTATTCGGTTTTTATGAATAGTTTCATCTGTGAATTAAATTTCAGCATTTCCGTGATAAATAACCGTGATGAATGTGTTATGCCGATGCCCGACTAAGAGCGTCCGCTCATATTGCGTTTGAACGTTAAGATTCGGCTGCGATTGGCGATCAAGTCCACACTCTAGCCACGAAAATAGAGACAAAAACGTTTGAGCCATGGGCCGTCTTGGCTTTCAACCAGCATCCGCCCGTTACCGAGAGAACTCAGCGTGCCAACTTGTGCGGCGGGGCCAACACCAATGTGGATTTTGTTGCCACGGATCTCGAAAGCGGTGCGGTATTGCGGGTGATACCAAATGCCCTGTACCTGCTTCAGGCAACCGAGGTCGGTGGTCACCGGCAAGAAACTGTGTTCCAGATGACCAACTTCCCCCTCGACCACTTCTCCGGTCCATTTCAGGCGCATCGGTAGATGGGTAGAAAGCGACACGGCATAGCCGTCGGCGCTTTGATAAAGCGGTTCGCTGGTCCCCAGGTAGGCAACGTCACCGTCTTTCACTTCCAGCCAGTAAGACTCGGCGATGGTGGCGTAGATCCCATCGGGTTCGCCCGCGGTTTGCCAGTCGGCCAACAGCCCAAGCCCGCAGCCCTCAGTACCGCTTTCCGCACGCTCAAAGCGGTTCGTCAGGCGGACAAGGATTTCATCTGGCACGACGGGGCCATCATTAGCGACGGTCAGCCTCCCTGTACTGTCGAGTGAGACTTCGATAGCGGTTCCTTCGGCTCCGTGACGTAGTGAATTCTCGACAAGGTTGCGATAGATAATCGCGAAGACATCGGGATCAAAATTTGATATCAGAGGCGCACTCGGCAACTCTAGAGAAATCCGCTCCGCACCGACCATCCGCGACAGATCTTTCGTCAAAATGTGTGCTATAGGGCGCAGATCTGTGGCGTGCGCCAGACGCAATCGCCCCCTTCGGCCGGCACCAGTGACAGATCGTTTGCGCCACGCGTAGCCAACCCATCGCGGAAGCGACGCAAAGGTGCAAGGCTGGTTCGGACTGCAAATATGATGGACAACACGCGATGGGTAGAAAAATCAGCAATGGCAATAGGTTGCTCTGCCATTGATGAAAGTTGGCGCTGGTCAGCTCGTGACGGGGCGTCAATATATCGCCGACTTTACCTACGGGTGATGATCCTGAGCGGAGGCAATTGCAATGATACGCATCCGGCATTGCCGAAAGCTTCGTTCTGGCAACGTCTAACGAGGCAGGGGATCTATTGGGTAATGCCTTTGACATTGGCATGGGTGATGCCGTGCGCCTGGGGTTTCGGCCCGGATGCGGCGGATGTGCAGAATATCCGCAGCGCGATGGCCGTGCGGCGGCGGCCAGCATACGAGGTGCTTGAGCTGCAAGGGAATCTTGTGCGTAAGCGCGGGGCTATTTCGCTCGTTCTAAACGGTATCGCGAAGGGGTACGAGGTGGATCAGTTAGCGGAAACGTTACGAACCTTTGGTATTGAGGCTGGGTTGCTCGGAATAGATGGCGAATTGCGCGCGCTTGGCCTGCGTCCTGATGGTGAGTGCTGGTCGATCGCTATCGAAATGCCAAATGTGGCATGCCGTGCGCCCCATTCGATCCTGTCTTTACAGAATGCAGCTGTAGCTACCTCCGGCGACTATCGGCATTGAGTGAACGTTCAGGGGCGTCGCCTGTCACACACGATGGATCCTCGGCGGGGTGCTCCCCTGATCTCCTCACTCGCCTCGGTTACAGTCATTGCTCCCACCTGCGCCGAGGCAGACGCATGGGCCACCGCTTTTATGGTACTCGGCCCCGAGCTTGGGGAACCGCTAGCGGTAAGGCAAGGGCTGAGCGTGCTTTTCCTGACGCGGGATGAGGTTGGAGGCATTAGTTCCAAAGGCTGTGGGCCGCTGTTTTCCTGTTAACCTCACCGAGTGGGCACAGTGCAAAATTGCGCTGATGGCGAACCATAATAGTTAAGTGTGTGCGCTCGAACCTTAAGATCACGCTGCGGCAGGTACTGGATGAAACCAGAGATGGAGGGAGAAAGCTTCGGTGCATCAATTAGCACCGAAGCGGAAAGATTAAGCCTGCTGTTCACCCCAGGCCAGCATGCCTTCAATCATCTGTTGCAGCAGATGCTGTAATGGCGCGGCGCGCGGCGGGTCAAACGCAAAGGGATACTGTTCTGACATGTAATTCACCTGCGCCAGCTCCAGTTGCACCGCATGTTGGTTTTTCTGCGGCTGGCCATAAGCGCGGGTGATATAACCGCCCTTAAAGCGCCCGTTGAGTACGTGGGTGAATTGCTGTTGCTGTTCACAACAGGTAACCAACCGATCGCTCATTGCAGGGGCGCAACTGGCACCGCTGTTGGTTCCCAGGTTGAGATCCGGCAGTTTGCCGTCGAACAGCCGCGGTATTACCGAAGCAATGGAGTGTGCATCAAACAGCAGCGCATAGCCGTGCTGGGCTTTCAGCCGCGCCAGCTCGTTCTGCAATTGTAGGTGATAGGGCTGCCAAACGGTTTGCAGATAACCAGCGCGTTCTTCATCGCTCGGGGTAAGGTTTGGCTGAAAACTCGGGCGGCCATCGAACAACACGTCAGGGAACAGACCGGTAGTGGCGGTGGTGTACAGCGGCTTATCGTCTGCGGGGCGGTTAAGATCGATCACAAAACGTGAATAGTTACCGACCAACATACTGGCACCCATCTTACGGGCAAAATCATACAGCTGTGGAATATGCCAATCGGTGTCCGGCAATGGCCGCGCACCATCGCTCAAACCACGTTCAACCGCCGGAGTCAGCTTGGTACCGGCATGGGGAATGCTAATCAACAGCGGCAGGTTACCGCTGTGGAACTCAAAGGGATCGCAAATCATTGACGTACTTCTCCTCGGAAAATCACCGTGCAGGGCAGTTGGCCGCCCAACCAATAAGCCAGTTCCGCCGGGCGTGCCAGCGGCCAGTGAACAAAGTCTGCCACTTTGCCGGTCTCCAGTGAGCCATGGCTGGCCTGCAACCCCAGCGCTTTGGCGGCATGCAGCGTCACGCCTGCCAGCGCCTCTTCCGGTGTCAGGCGGAACAGCGTACAGGCCATGTTGATCATCAAGCGCAGCGATAGCGCTGGCGAAGTGCCGGGGTTGGCATCGCTGGCGATCGCTATCGCCACGCCGTGTTTGCGGAACAGCTCGACCGGCGGGCATTGGGTTTCACGCAGCATGTAGTAAGCCCCCGGCAGCAGCACAGCTACGGTGCCAGAGGCGGCCATGGCGGCAGCGTCTTCTGCGGTGGCGTATTCAAGATGATCGGCAGAAAGGGCGTGATGGCGTGCCGCCAGCGCGCTGCCACCGAGAGCAGAAAGCTGCTCGGCGTGCAGTTTGACCGGCAACCCGGCTTGTTCTGCGGCGTTAAACACCCGCTCGACCTGTGCCGGAGAGAACGCCAGATGTTCGCAGAAGGCATCCACCGCATCCGCCAAACCTGCCGCCGCCGCTTCTGGGATGATGGTATGGCAGACTAGATCGATGTAGTCGTCGGGCCGCCCAGCGTATTCCGGTGGCAGTGCGTGTGCCGCCAGGCAGGTGGTTTTCACTTCAACCGGTAATAACTCGCCTAGCTGGCGCGCTACGCGCAGCATTTTCAGTTCGCTGTGCGGCGTTAAACCATAGCCGGACTTGATCTCTACACAGGTTACACCTTCTGCCAGCAGTGGCCGCAGGCGAAACAGTGCCTGCTCTAATAGCAGTGCTTCTTCAGCGTCACGCGTGGCTTTTACCGTGGAGATGATGCCACCGCCTTGCGCGGCGATCTCGGCATAGCTTACGCCGTTTAAACGCTGTTCGAATTCAGCGCTGCGGTTGCCGCCAAAGACCAGATGCGTGTGGCAATCGATCAGGCCGGGTGTCACGATCCCGCCGTCGAAGCGCACCGTTTTAGCCGCTGCCAGCACCGGCATGGTGGCCTCTTCGCCTATCCAGACAATCTTGCCGTCGCGCACGGCGATCGCGCCATTGCTGATAATGTGATATTTGCCGTCGCGCATGGTGACAATATCGGCACCGTGCCACAGGCTGTCACAGTGGATCTCAGACGTCATGGTGTTCCTGCTCCCACATGGTTGTATATACAATTAAAACCAAGCTAACGCATTCGTCGGGATGCTACAAGAGAGGGGATAAGAATTTGTTATGAGAATGTGATGAAGCACGGGGCAGCGTTTGCCCCGGCGGAATTCAGACCTGATTGGTAAAGCGGCCAAACAGCTGGTAGCGGCTGCCCGGATACAGCAAACGGGCGGAGGTCACCACCGTCTTTCCTGACCAGGTACGGCGGTGGATCAACAGACCCGGTTCATGAGCCTCTAATTGCAACAGCTCACGCTCGTGCTGCGTGGGCACCACGGCTTCCACGATGTGCTCACCGGCGGTCAGCGGCGCTGATTGCATGAGATAAATATAGGGCGTGACCTGATCGAAATCCTGCTTCATGTAATCCGGTGCGACCAGCGGGTTAACGCAGCGATCTTCTATCTGCACCGGGATGTCATTCTCGTAATGAACGATCTGCGAATAAAACAGGTGCTGGCCGGGTTGAATGCCGAGCGCTGCTGCCTCTTCATCAGTTGCCGGGCGGGCCTTAAGCTCCAGGATTTTGCTGCTGTGGCGGTGGCCGCGCGCGGCAATCTCATCGGCAATGTTGTGCACTTCCAGCAAGGCAGTGTGCGCCTTCGCTTCGGCGACAAAAGTGCCGACACCCTGCATGCGGATCAGAAAGCCTTCGCTGGTCAACTCGCGCAAAGCACGGTTGATGGTCATGCGGCTAACGCCAAGCTCGGCCACCAGTTCGCTTTCAGAGGGCACGCGCTGGTGTGGTTGCCAGTGGCCTGCGCGGATTTGGCTTACTATCGCCTGTTTGACCCGTTGATAGATCGGGGCGGGCGTATCGCTCATTGCTGCAGCCAGTTGCAGCATGATCTGTTGATCTACCACGACGTTAACCTCGTCAAATAAAAAAATAATAACATCAGTTTACTGTTGATGTTGGCATATGTATATGTATATACAAGTAGGGCCAATTCACCCGATGAGTGAAATTGGTTCACAAAATTTTAACCTATGCGCCTGCCGCGCTTTCTTAGCTGTTACACCTACTTTGGAATACTGCTATGCCTGCTTATTTTGCTTCTCGCGCACTGCTCCCGTCCGGTTGGGCTCACAACGTGCGGCTCGATGTTGATGTGCACGGCCAACTGACCCAGGTTACTCCGAATGCCGAATCTACCGATTGCCTGCGCTTGCACGGTGATGTAGTGCCGGGCATGCCAAACCTGCATTCCCATGCTTTCCAGCGCGCGATGGCTGGCTTGGCAGAGGTGGCAGGCAATCCGCAAGACAGTTTCTGGACCTGGCGCGATCTGATGTATCGGCTGGTGCAGCGTTTAACCCCAGAGCAGGTTGAGGTGATTGCCCGTCAACTGTATATCGAAATGCTGAAGGGCGGCTATACCCAGGTGGCAGAGTTTCATTATTTGCATCATGCCCCAGACGGTAAAGCTTATGCCGATCGCGGTGAAATGACTGGCCGCCTCAGCCAGGCCGCGCAGCAGGCGGGGATTGGCATGACGTTGCTGCCGGTGCTCTACAGTTATGCCGGTTTTGGTGCTCAGCCCGCGCAAGCGGGGCAAAAACGCTTTATTCAGGATGTGGATAGCTATTTGGCACAGCAGCAGACCATTGCTCGCCAACTGGCCGGGCAACCGCTGCAAAACCATGGGTTGTGCTTCCATTCGCTACGGGCGGTGGAGCTTAGCCAGATGCAGCAGGTTTTGGCCGCATCGGATTCTGCCTTACCGGTGCATATCCATATTGCGGAACAGCAAAAAGAGGTTAATGACTGCCTGGCATGGAGCGGCCAACGCCCGGTGGCCTGGCTGTATGAGCACCTGCCGCTGGAAAGCCGCTGGTGTCTGGTGCATGCCACCCATCTGGATCGTGAGGAGCTGGAACAACTGGCGCGCAGTAAAGCGGTCGCCGGGGTGTGTTTGACCACCGAAGCCATCTTGGGTGACGGCATCTTCCCCGGCGATAGCTATCTGCATCATCAAGGGCGCTGGGGGATTGGTTCGGACAGCCATGTTTCATTGAACGTGGTGGAAGAGTTGCGTTGGTTTGAATATGGCCAGCGGCTGCGCGATCAGCGTCGCAATCGCTTGACCACGCCGGAACAACCTGCGGTGGCCGATGTGCTCTACCAGCAGGCATTACAGGGCGGCGCACAGGCCTGCGGTACGGCGATCGGCCAACTGGCGGTGGGTTACCGTGCGGATTGGCTGGTGCTGGACGGTGACGATCCCTATCTGGCTGCGGCACCGGATGAATCCATCCTCAACCGCTGGCTGTTCGCCGGGGGCAAAGAGCAGATCCGCGACGTATTTGTGGCGGGCCTTCAGGTGATTGAGCAGGGGCGCCACGCGCTGCAACAGCAGAGCAGCGCCGAGTTTCTGCAAGTGCTGAAAACCTTCCAACAGGAGGCATGATGAGCCTGATCCGTTTTGATTTTGCCAGTCTGCCGGTCAGTCCATGGCGCAACGGCGGCGGTGAAACCCGTGAGATCACCAGCCAACCGCCGGGCAATGCCGATTTTGACTGGCGCGCCAGCATTGCCACTATCGCGCAAGATGGTCCGTTTTCGGCCTTTAACGGCATCGATCGCTCAATCACCCTGCTGGAAGGTGATGGTGTGCATCTGTACAGCGCGGGTCATATCGACCATCGTTTGCAGCATCTGGGGGAGCCGTTTGCTTTTTCTGGTGATGCAGCGCTGGAGGCATTTTTGCTCGGCGGCAGTAGCCAGGATTTCAACATTATGACACGGCGCGGGCGCTGTAGCGCCGACGTTCGGCGCATTACGACAGAGGTGATTGTCCCAGCATCACATGCTGGCGTGTTGTATGTGTTGCAGGGCGAGTGGCAACTGGAGGATGGCAGCCCATTGAGCCAACGTCAGGGCTGCTGGTGGCAACAGCAACGGCGATCGCTGCGCTTTTCGCCACGAGAAGGGGCGATTGCACTGTGGGCGGATATCACTGCCCGCTAGAGTCTGTGGCTAAGTTATGGGATTATCAGCCTTTCTATCCCAGACAGAGACGGGCGCATGGCCTCGCTGAAAGATGTTGCTAAACTCGCTGGCGTATCGTTGATGACGGTGTCCCGCGCCATCAACGAACCCGGCAAACTTCGGCCGGATACCTACCAGCGCGTAAAGCAGGCGATTGATCAACTGGATTACGTGCCGGATCTTGCGGCACGGCGTATTCGTGGCGACAGTCACCGGGTGAAAACCCTTGGCGTACTGGCGCTCGATACGGCAACCACACCGTTCTCGGTTGACATGATCCTCTCGATTGAAAAAACCGCCCGTGAACAGGGCTGGAACAGTTTTGTGGTCAACTTGTTTGCCGACGATAATGCCGAACAGATGGTCGATCTGCTGCTGGCGCACCGGCCAGACGGCGTGATCTTTACCACTATGGGCCTGCGTCAGGTCACCATTCCGGCTAAATTGCTGGACCAACAACTGGTACTGGCCAACTGTGTCAGCCCAGAAAGTTCGGTCGCCAGCTATATTCCAGATGATGAACAAGGCCAGTACGATGCCATGCGGGCGTTGATCGCTCGCGGCTACCGTGCACCATTGTGCATTCAACTGCCGGAAAATACCTTAGCGGCCGGGCTGCGGCGGCGTGGGTTAGAGCGCGCTTGGCGCGAAGCCGGTGGTGACATGGCGCAACTGCGTCAATATCACTTGGATCTCAGCGGCGGGGATGAACATTACCGTGACGCTGTCACTATTTTAGCCAGGCATTTCTCCCCAGGCGTGCAGGATTGTGATGCGGTGGTGTGTGGTAACGATCGTGTGGCGTTTATGGTCTATCAAGCCTTACTGGCTCAAGGTTGGAAAATCCCTGAACAGGTGGCGGTCTTGGGTTACGACAATATGGTGGGGATTGGCGAACTGTTCCAACCGCCGTTAACCACCGTGCAGTTACCGCATTATGAATTGGGGCGTCAGGCAGCGCTGCATCTGATTAATCAGCTTACGCACAAGGAAACGGTGCGGGTTGCCTGCCCGCTGCTGATGCGCGATTCGATGTAACAACCTGCTCCTGCCAGGCAGGAGCAGGTGAGGTTTTACCGCCAAATGGTGGCCAGTTGCCATGCCTGCACGTCAGCAAACTGTGCGTTGCCCGCCTCAGCGAACAGGCTGAGATGACGATCGCCATCCGTAGGGTAAATACGGCTGGTCAGGCAGGCTTCTCCCTGATTGACAAATACTTCCAGTGAAGACCGGTCAACAAAAATCCGCAATGTCAGCGTATCGCCTTCCGGCAACGGCACGCTGCGGCAACCGCACAGACCAGGTTCAGGGTTAAAGCGCTCTAAAACCAAGCGGCGGGCCTGATTATCAACATACACGCGAGCGGCTTTGCCCACGGCCATGCCATAGCGTTCCGCCTCGCTGGCGTTGATATCCACAATCAGCAGCAGTTCATGCAGGTCGCTACCCAACAACTGCTGCTGGTTGTGGCACTGTAAGGCACCCAAGCGTTGCGGTTCAGTGCGCAATGCGGCCAATTCGCGGGCTGGGTTCATCAGTACTTTACCCTGAGCATCCAGCGTCAGTTCGCGCGGCAAGGTCAATGCCCCGGCCCAACCATGCGCTTTGCTGGGCATGGCGGATTCCCACATATCCATCCAGGCAAACAGCATACGGCGGCCATCGGCTGCGGTGAAGGTTTGCGGCGCATAGAAATCATGCCCGGCATCCAGCTCACAGAAAGGCTGGGTGACGGTAAAATCCTGCCCCGGTTGCCAGTTGCCCAGCAGGTAACCACTCTGGAAACGGTTACGGTTGCGGTAACCTTGCGCAACCAATCCCTGTGGCGAGAACAGCAATACCTGCCGTTCACCCAGCGGGAAGAAGTCCGGGCATTCCCACATGTAGCCCTGTGCCGCATTTTGCGCCTGAGCGAGAACGCGTTCGAACTGCCAGTCACGCAGGTCGGAAGAACGATATAGCCGGGCCTGGCCGAGGTTATTCTCTTTAGCACCGATCACCATCCACCAACTGCCCGCGTCGCGCCACACTTTGGGATCGCGGAAGTGCTGAATACCTGCCGGCGGAGCCAACACTGGCCCCTGTTTAACAAAGTTCACGCCGTCGTGGCTGGTGGCCAAGCATTGCACTTCGCGCACCTGGTCGTCGTCGCCGGTTTTGCCCAGCCAAGCGTGGCCGGTATAGATCAGCGTCAGTACGCCATTATCATCAACCGCACAGCCGGAGAAACAACCGTCCCGATCGTAGTCATCGCCCGGAGCCAGTGCGATAGGCTGATGCTGCCAGTGCCCCAGATCGCTGCTGGTAGCGTGTGCCCAGTGCATAGGGCCCCAGTGTTCATCGTAAGGGTGATGTTGGTAAAACGCATGATAAACCCCGTTAATGCAGATCAGTCCGTTGGGATCGTTGATCCAGCCAGCCAGCGCCGCCAGGTGGAAGCGTGGGTAGTAATCGTCCCGGCGCTGTGCGCGCAGAGCCTCAATCGCGTGATCGGCTTGAGCTAAGGCTTTTTTCATTGAATCGACTCGCTTGATTTAATTACAGGTTGAAATTGGGGTACTTGGCTTGCCTGTTCAGCGCGCAGCAGGAAGCAGGAAATGAGAGTGGTACTGGCGACGGCACAACCCATCAGCAGGTAGGTGGGGGCAAAGCCGATGTGGTCGTAGCAGTAGCCAGCCAGCGGCGACAAGAAGCTGGCCATCACCTGAGTAACGAACTGGAAACCCACCAGATACAGGGTGGAGGATAGGCGGCTATCGAAGCGGGTGGCGATGTATTTGAAAATGGCAATCAGCAGGATTGGTAACTCAACGGCGTGCAGCAGTTTCATGGCGGAAATCATCAGCGCACCACTCGCCAAGCCGGAGCCAAGCATACGCAACGCCATCAGGCCGCCGGCCAGCAACAGCCCTTGCTTGGCACCGATGCGGTTCACCAGCAACGGGGCCAGGAACATCCCACCGGCTTCAAGGAATACTTGCAGGGAGTTGAGGAAGCCGTACATCTCATTGCCTTGCTGCGAGGTTGGGAACTGCGAGGCAAAATATACGGAAAACTGCTGGTCAAACACGTTGTAAACGCTGATGCCAAGCACAAATACCACCAACGCCCAAAAGCTCGGCAGGCGCAGCAAAGCCAGCGCATCCTGTAGCTTCAGGTTCTCCGGCTTACCGAACTCCAAGCCAGACAGGGCATTGGGTTTCAACTCGCGTATCTGGCTCAGCAACAGTAGGAATATTACGGCAGAGGCGGACGCCAGCCAGAAATTGATGTTGGGGTTGATGTTAAAGATAAACCCGGCAAAGAAGGTGGCACAGGCCCAGCCGAGCGAACCCCACATGCGGGCGCGGCCAAACTCAAAGCCGATAATACGGCTGACGCGTTCGGTGTAGGACTCCAGTGCACCGATCCCGGCGAAAAAGGTGGCACCGATAAACATGCCACCCACCAGAGCGCCAAGCAGTAAATTGGTTTTTAGCAGCGGTGCATAGACGTAGATAAAGAACGGCCCGGTGAGCAGTAACATCAAGCCGAGAAATTGCAGCAGATGTTTGCGTAGCCCGAGTTTGTCCTGAATAAAACCGTACAGCGGCTGAGCGCACAGGGCGACTAGCGAGATGGCTGAGAAGATCAGGCCGGTTTCAGCGCCTTTCAAGCCAATTTTTTGATTCAGCCAGATGGAAATCAGTGAAAAACTGGATGACCAGGTGAAGAAGAAAAAGAACAGCAGGCCACTTAGAAGCACATAATATTTTTTGGTTTCGCGGTTCATGGGAAAACCCTGATGGATGAGAGTGCTTTATTGTTAACGTTAACTTTTGGCTAAATAAAGCCATCACTCTATCTAATTGCGATGTTAATCACAAAAGTTAACGTTAACATATATGCTTTGCGATCGACGTCACGGGTGAAAATTGAATACGGCAGCAGCAGGTGGAGGGGATTCTCTCGGGGCTATCGGCTTTGAAATAAAAAGGGGTTCAACATACAGAACCCCGATATTAGCATCCGTAGAAGAGTGCAAGAGAGTGCACTCTTTAGGAGGAATTACAATTTAGGCCCGGCACTCACCAGCTTTTTACCCGCTTCAGTCACGGTATACTTGTTGAAGTTATCGATAAAGCGCTGCGCCAGATCCTGCGCTTTCTCTTGCCACAGCGATTCGTCGGCATAGGTTTTACGTGGATCGAGAATCGACGGATCCACACCAGGCAGTGCCATAGGTACGGCCAGATCGAAGATCGGCAGCGTGAAGGTTTCTGCCTGCTCGATCTCGCCACTCAGGATGGCATCGATAATACCGCGGGTATCTTTGATCGAAATGCGTTTGCCGCTACCATTCCAGCCGGTATTCACCAGATAAGCCTGCGCCCCGGCCGCTTCCATGCGCTTCACCAGCACCGAAGCATATTGCGTTGGGTGCAATGCCAAAAACGCGGCACCGAAGCAGGCAGAGAAGGTTGGGGTAGGCGTGGTGATGCCCCGCTCGGTACCGGCCAGTTTGGCGGTGAAGCCAGAAAGGAAGTGGTATTGGGTCTGTTCTGCGGTCAGGCGCGAAACCGGCGGCAGTACGCCAAAGGCATCTGCCGTCAGGAAAATGATTTTCTTGGCGTGCCCGGCTTTGGAAACCGGCTTGACGATGTTTTCGATATGGTAAATCGGGTAGGAAACGCGCGTATTCTCGGTCTTGCTGGCATCGTCAAAATCGATACTGCCATCTGCCAGCACCTGAACATTTTCCAACAACGCGTTGCGGCGGATTGCCTGATAGATCTCTGGCTCGGCCTGAGCAGAAAGTTTGATGGTTTTGGCGTAGCAACCGCCTTCGAAGTTGAACACCCCATCGTCATCCCAGCCATGCTCGTCGTCGCCAATCAGTTGGCGCTTCGGATCGGTGGAAAGCGTGGTTTTGCCGGTGCCAGAGAGGCCGAAGAAGATCGCCACATCGCCTTTCTCACCCACGTTAGCCGAACAGTGCATGGAAGCGATGCCTTTTAACGGCAGCAGGTAGTTCATGATAGAGAACAACCCTTTCTTCATTTCACCGCCGTACCAGGTGCCGCCGATCAACTGTATACGTTCGGTCAGGTTGAAGGCGACAAAGTTTTCTGAATGCATGCCCTGCTGTTGCCAATCGGGATTCGTGCATTTAGCGCCGTTCATCACCACAAAGTCGGGTTCGAAACTTTGTAGCTCCTGCTCCGTAGGGCGGATAAACATATTCTTGACGAAATGCGCCTGCCAAGCCACTTCGGTAATGAAACGGACTTTCAGCCGGGTATCGGCGTTGGCGCCGCAAAAAGCGTCTACGACAAACAGGCGCTTATTGGAAAGCTGATTGCCAACCAGGGTTTTCAGATGCTGCCAAACTTCTGGCGAAAGCGGCTGATTATCGTTTTTACCGGTACCGCTGTCGGACCACCAGACGGTATCGCGCGTAGTGTCGTCACGCACGATGTATTTGTCTTTTGGCGAACGGCCGGTGAACTCGCCGGTATCGACGTTGACCGCGCCTAGCTGGGTCAGCGTACCGCGTTCCAACGGTGGCAAATCGGTGCGGGTTTCTTCGGCAAACAGCTGTTCATAGCTAGGGTTATAAACGATCTCGCTAGCGTGATGAATACCGTAACGAGTGAGAGTCTGTGGGGTAACAGTTGAAGACATATCTACTTCCTTATTGGCTATGTTCTGCCCCGTTTGTACGGTGTCGCGCGTTAAAACGGGGTTCGGTTCTTGCTGACCGGATTCAGCTTTTACCGTTCCGGCTCTATTTATTAACCAAGCGGCTACTGTAGCATAACATCGCCTGTCCGCCTGATGATTTTAATAATCAGACATTGGCGATAGTTAATTAAGAAAATATGAAATCAGGGGAGGATGTTGAATTAATATGACAATGTGTGAAATTTTATTGTTATGATTTAATTATATTTTTTTATTAAAATGGCGTTTCATTATATTCGCCATTTAAATTAACGGTCTTAATTTATTACTTGTCGTCGTTCATTTTTTCATCGAGTAAATAATACAGTGGGTAAAATATAAAAAGCGTATTGTCGTTACGGAGTGTTTTTATCTAGCATAAGTCATGTTAATAACTGCAATTTCCCGATAAATCCTATTAATGTCGACGGATTTCGTGTGCAGAGTATCGCCCTGAGAGAGGCCGGGCTTGCATACCTCGGGCTTTCTTCGAATCGCCAGCCATCAGGTTGGCGATTCACTTGCTATCTTTCAGCATGTTGATCGCCGCACCGATCAGGATCCGGCGTTCAATGTCATGGCTTGCTGCTAACTGTTGTGTCAGATGTTTGGCCAGCGTTTCTACCGATAAAACCTCGCCGCGATGGCGTAACTGCATCACGCTGTCGCCAATCAATCGGGCAACCTCATCCCATATGGGCTTTATCTCCTGCTCCGAGAACTTCATCGTTAACCTCGGCTGGGTGATTTTTGGTCAATGTAGCAGTTGCTTGTCGGCTTCGCCACCCGTGATGTTGAACAAAAAATAAAACCGGAAGCATAAAGAATAATCCGTCAGTGTTTCTTCTGGTTTTTGTATTCAATACTGGTGGTGTCAAACAACGGGAGGACAAAATCATGCGATTGGTTGAACAACTGGCAGAGTATTATCGGCTCAGCAAGCGGGCAGAAGTTCAGAACCGCTGGTGCCGCCTGTGGTTACCGCAGGGCGAGGCGCGTATTGCCTACTTACGGGAATTGCTGGAGCCAACTGCAAAATGCCCGGCCAAGCGAGTCACTGAGGCTGTCAGCAAGGAGGCTGATTAACCGAAGGCGATAGCCGCCCAGCGCAGTAACAACAAGGCCAGACAGATCAACACCAGAACCACAAACATTTTCCAATGTTTGGCACGCATACGTTTGGTTGGCAATTTCGCTTCCTCATCCTTTTAGAGGCAGAGATACCCAATGCCCAGGCCGACGATCGCAATAGCGGTAAAAGCCACGATCTTCAGCAAATCGCTGAAGGTGTCATCGGGGTCTTTCTCTACCTTCTTCATGTGTTTGCCTAGCGACTATTGAGTAGATCTTGAACCACAGTATGCCTGCTGGCGCCTGCCACGCACAGGTTTTTACCCTAAAATCGCGAAAAAGGGGTTTGGAACGCTGGACGGTGCTCCGCCTACCCGGTGCAATACGGCAGGCGCAAGTGTACTATCCTGTGTGCATCAGTGACTCAATTGATAAAGGTAAAGCTATGGCATTTGCGGCAAAATATGAAGATATAGAACGTTGGGCGTTCGGTGATACCGCACAGCAGGCGGATGATTTGGCTAAACGGGTTTTGGACGGTGTTAAAACAGCCACCTGTTCAAGTCTGGATGGCGAGGGTATCCCACAACCTGGCGATGTTTTTGTGGTGGTTGACGGTAAGAATGAGCCGGTCTGTGCGATCGAACTGACCACCGTAGAGATGAGCACTTATGATCAAGTGAGTGAAGCTCATGCGATGGCCGAAGGTGAGGGCGATCGTTCGCTGGCTTACTGGCGCAAAGAGCATAAACGCTTTTTTGAAGAGTACGAACTGTTCTCACCGGATATGACGCTGGTGCTGATGCACTTTAAGGTGATCGAAAAATTTTAAGCGGGATCGATACGGCATAAAAAAACGCGCGGTGTCCAATGGGAACACCGCGCGTTTTTTGGCTTGTAGGGTCATTCCAGC
>JBAQHZ010000277.1:0-16333 GCA_049288585.1 Chania sp. | reverse complement strand
GCGCTGTCAGGGTATGCTCGAAACGCTGGGTGCCATCGTTGGCAACGACCGCAATGCGCTCACCCACCACAACATTCGTTGGGTCAAACCCAACCAGCAGGTTGGTTCCTTCCAGACTGACCGAAGCTGGCGCTCGTGAAGCAATGATGTCGAGAGTCACGGCATGTGACATCACAATGCCAGCCTTACCGAGCTGATCCACCACACGGGTCTGAATGTTCCAGTTCGCTCCATGATCATTCAAGTCCTGAGCGGCCCATTTAGTGCCGTCCACCAGTGCATTAAACCAGTTGACGCCACCGTCGGTAGACACTTGCAGGGCTTGGCCCGCTACCAGATCCGCACTTAGCGTACCGTGCATCAAACGCCCAGCATTACCGTTGTCAGTCACAAAGTCATTGCCGTCATAACCGGAGTCTTTGCCCATTTGCGAAACTCGTGCAATCTGAGTTGGACCATTACCAGTATTAACAATCAGCTCAAACGGATCGGAGGCAACACTTTGTCTACCCACACCATTTTCAGCCACTGCGGTGAAACGGTATTCGCCATCCTGTAGATCGCTTTCCGGCTTAAAGCTCCAGACTCCCTTATCATTCGCTTCGGTGCGGCCAATTTCTATACCACGGTCATAAACAATCACCTTGGCATACGGATCACTGCTGCCTGATATTTCTGGCTGACTATCGTCGGTCACAGCACCAGAAACCAATTCACCCGTTACTGAGCCTATGTCATCAATCACCGCACCGATCACTGGCTTACTCGGTTGCTCTATAGGAGCCGCACCAATCTCCAGTTCCCAGGGTTGAGACAGCGCGGAAGCATTGCCCACAGCGTCGGTGGCACGTACGGTAAAGCTGTGATCCCCTTCTGCCAGGCTTTCAGGCGTGAATTCCCAGCTACCATCTTCCTTAGCCGTGGTTTCACCGATCTTTTCGCCCTTGTCGAAGATCTCAACCTTCGCGAACCCCTCCGTCTGGCCTTTCAGGGTCGGCGTGGTGTCGTCGGTCACGTCACCCGATTGCAGTTCACCGATCTTCTCACCCGCATTGTCATAGACGCTGCCGATGCTCGGCACATCCGGCTGCGTGGTATCCACAATCACTACCCATGGGTCGGACTGCTCAGACTGGTTACCCACCGGGTCTTCGATGATCACGCGGATCTCATGCCGCTCTTCGCTCAGATCGGTTTCCGGCGTAAATTCCCACTTGCCCTCTTCATTAACGGTGGTCTCACCGATCTTGTTACCATTGTCGGTAATGATGATTTTGTCACCCGGTTCACCCTCGCCCTTCAGCGTAGGTTTGGTGTCATCCGTGCGATCGCCATCGCTGATCGGCCCCGTAACTGTACCCTGATCGTCGAGGATTTCGCTGATCCCCGGTCCACTGCCGTCTGTACTCGGCTTGTCTGGCGCGGTGGTATCGATCACCAACGCCCACGGTTGGGACAGCGCGGATACGTTGCCCGCCGTATCGGTAACACGCACGGTAAAGCTGTGATCGCCTGCCTTCAGAGCGCTTTCCACTTCCGGCGTGAATTCCCAGCTACCATCTTCCTTCGCCGTAGTTTCACCGATCTTGGTACCCTTATTGAAGATCTCAACCTTCGCAAACCCTTCCGTCTGGCCTTTCAGGGTCGGCGTGGTGTCGTCAGTCGCAGCGCCCGGTTGCAGTTCACCGGTCTTGCTGCCCGCGTTGTCATAGACGCTGCCAATGCTCGGCGTGACTGGTGGTGTGGTGTCGACAATCACGCCCCATGGGTCAGACGGCTCAGACTGGTTACCCGCCGGATCTTCAATGACCACAGTGATGTCGTGTTTACCCTCAGGCAATGACGGTGATGTGAATGTCCAATTACCGTCTTTATCAACGGGGGCTTCACCGATCTTGTTACCATTGTCAAGAATGATAATGGTGTCACCCGGCTCACCTTTGCCGTTAAAGGTCGGAGTCGTGTCATCCGTCCTACCGCCATTAGCGATTGGCCCCTGCACAACCCCTACATCGTCGATGACGTTGCCAATCCCTGTTTCCCCGTCGTTGCCAGGTTTATTGGGTTTGGTGACATCGATGTTGAAGTCAAATACCGGGGTAGCCTTGCTCTCACCAGCACCAGCAGCGATCACCGTCGCTGTAATTTCATGGTTACCTTCAGCCATAGGGATTTCTGGCGTAAAATGCCAATCACCAAAAGCATCACTGGTCACTGAACCCAACTGAACACCTTTGTCGTAGATCACAACGGTCGAGTCAGGCAGCGCGCGGCCACTAAAGGTAGGAGTGGCGTCATCTGTCACCCCGTTCATAGCGATTGTGCCTCGCTTAACCCCAAAGTCGTCCTGAACTGCGTCAATAGACACTTCAACCTGACGAGTATCAACAGTAAACCCAATAGGTTCGCTGATTTCACTCTTGTTTCCAGCTCTGTCAATAACCTGAGCAGTCAAGCTGTACTCACCATCAGTTAACGCCGAATCCGGGGTAAAGCTCCACTCGCCGCTTTTGCTATCACTGACAACCCGCCCGATTTCTTTACCCTGGTCAAAAATGACGACTGTTGAACCCGCTTCAGCCTTGCCGGTAAAGGTAGGTCGCGCATCATCAGTCACAGTGCCGTTAGCGATCGCACCTTGAACGTTGCCCACGTCGTCCAATAACTCAGCGGATTCGATCGTCGCTGGCGGGGTTGTATCGATGAATAATGGATAATCACCGGTTTGTGGGCTGGTATTACCCTCTTTGTCCTTCGCAACAGCCGACAGATTGTTTAAGCCCCCAGGCAGATCACTTTCTGGCGTGAAGCGCCATTGTCCTTCAGGATCAGTGGTAGCACTGCCTAACAACTCACCATTGCTATAGATGCTGACTGTCGTACCCGGTTCTGAAGTACCGGCCAAGGTAGGGCGAGCATCATCAGTAAACGCATCCTTCTGCAATCGCCCTTGGATACTGCCAACATCATCGAGCACAGCGACAATAGCAGGGGCGTTTGGCCCATTTGCCGTAATCAGTGTGAAATCGAAAGCCGATGAAGGCTCGCTCACATTTCCTACAGCATCGGTAGCTTTTACCGTAATCGCATGATCACCCAGGTCGAGATCTGAATCTGGCTTGAAACTCCAGTTACCTGCTGTATCAGCTTTAGTTTCACCGATCTTGGTCCCTTTGTCGTAGATCTCGACCTTAGAACCAGCTTCAGCTTTACCACTGATTACCGGACGGTTGTCATCAGTAACCTCACCCTGCTGAATCGCACCGATTTTGCTGCCTACGCTGTCATTAATGCTATCAATCACTGGCGAATCCGGCTGCGTGGTATCCACAATCACGACCCATGGATCGGACGGCGTAGACTCGTTACCCGCTGGGTCTTTGATGATCACGCGGATCTCGTGATCACCTTCACCCATTTCGTCTTCCGGCGTAAACTCCCACTTGCCGTCTTTATCAACGGTGGTTTCACCGATTTTATTGCCATTATCGGTAATGATGACGGTGTCACCCGGTTCACCCTCGCCTTTCAGGGTAGGTTGGGTGTCATCCGTGCTACCACCATTGCTGATCGTCCCCTTCACTGCACCCTGGTCGTCGAGGATTTCGCTGATCCCCGGCCCAGTGCCGTCTGTACTCGGCTTGTCTGGCGCGGTGGTATCGATCACCAGTTCCCACGGTTGGGACTGCACGGATACGTTGCCTGCAGCGTCGGTCGCACGAGTGGTAAAGCTGTGATTTCCTTCTGCCAACTCGCTTTTCGGCGTGAATGTCCAGTTACCGTCAAGATCGGCAATGGTTTCACCAATCTTGTTGCCGTTATCATAAATTTCAATCTTCGCACCCGCTTCGGCCTTACCGGTCAACGTCGGTTGCGTATCGTCGGTAGTAGCACCGGGCTTCAGAGCACCCGTTACGCTACCAACATCGTCAAAGATGCTTGCAATGTTTGGCCTTGCTGGCGCCAGCGTGTCGATTACAAATTCGAATGCATCCGACGGAGAGCTAACTTTACCGTCAGCATTCTGTTCAACCATCGTGACGCTGTGAGCACCATCATCCAATGATTCACCTGGAGTGAATGACCAACGGCCATCCTGACCCACTGTTGTTTCACCCAGTTTCTTTCCGTTGTCGTAAAAGACAATGGTGTTTCCAGGCGTGCCATCGCGACCTGAAAAGGTGGGGGTATTATCATCAGTTGCAGAACCCGCAGTAATTGCCCCTTGCTGAGCCCCTTGATTATCAATAACCTGGCTCAGAGTTGGGAGGGTGGCGTCTGGTACAACTGGCTGCTCGTCATGATTACCGCCGCCGCTGTGCTTGCCTGGTCGGCCCTGGCTCACCATCGCACCAATCGCACCCAATCCTAAGGCTAATATACCCAGTGCTCCCAGTATGGAATGGCTCTCGCTGCTGGACAGTGCCTCGCCCCCCAGAACCAGAGGTGAACTTTCACCATCGAGCAGCATCGCCGCAACAGCATTATCATCATCACCATTGGAAGAGATATATGGATAGTAAGCGCCGCCTTCTGCCATACCGATAAGTTGCGTATCATTCAGGAAGAAATCCTCAATAATGACCGTTGGCTGATCGAGTGAGTCCCCTTCAAGGCTCACATGCAGGTCTTTACCCACGCGTTTAACCGTAATGTTTTCAGGGGCGAGACCCGTTTCTTTATCTACCAAGATAAATTTACCATGTGCGATAGCTTTTATCTTTTGAGGTGAACCCGCATTTTTGGCATGTAAAGAGACTTCTTGCTTTACTTCTTTGCCATCAACCAATACGAGTTTTGCTGGCCGCGTTACCATATATTCTTCCTAATTAATTTCAATTTTCTAACAATAAAACCGTTACATAAACGTCTTTAATAAAGAGGAAATGTAACAATCCTGATGGTGTCTATAATGATGCTAAACATGGTGCATGGGAGGCGGTGACAGTTTATCTGAAGCATGCCATTTCCCTTGGAAACCATATTGAACAGATTTATGATGAAAGAGTCTTTCTGATTGGTATGAATTCTTGGCGTTTGTGAGCAGTCTTGTACGAAAGAGTTAAAAAACCATTGAACATTACAATAAAAACAATATGATACGCCAAGGTCGCTGCAGGCGTCAGGTAAGCAAGAATCGAGCAATAACTCAGTAAAATTTGGGCGTGGGGTCACTGTTCATGGGAAGTGCTTACTTAACAGTTACGCTAACTCATGCATTCTCCAACTCAGGGATATAACAGCTTCAAACGGCTCCAGCCAGGAGTTGCAATCCAAACCGCACCCGCATAGGCTGCACCAATTTCATCGAATCTTCAAGTATATGGGGAGTTACAGGCAGAATTTCGAACTGGTCAGGTATTTATTTCCGTTTCCTGCCTTTATTCTATCCATCGCGTTAATTCGCGACATTTTCTAAGTAACTACGGCATAGACACATGCTTGGGAAGACCAAAATCTTTACTTGGTATTAATGCTGGCAGTTGTGCTACCGCTGAGAATAGCTATAGAGCAACTCATAGTTTGTGCTTGTTTTCTTAGAACTCCCTCATTAATTACCTGATGATTTAAATTAAATGAAAAATATTACTGATAGCTCAATCCGTTTCTCAGTCATCACTGAAGGAGCATTAATACAAACCAGTTATCTGGACACAGCGCTGAGCGCGCCAACACAATATATCCCATATATTCCGGGTAATATTTATGTGGTGCAAGAAGTTGAAGCTGAGTCGATCGCAGAAGTATTAGTTGCTGAACGTTCAGGCGAAGATCTGATTGTAACCTTACAAAACCAGGGAACCAGCCAACCACATCTGGTTATCGAAAACTTTTTCACCCACCACGGTCAACTGCACCAGATTACGCAAGATGGCGAGTTTATCCTCAGCCTATCAGCTCAGGATAACCCTCAGCAGGGTCCAGCCACATTTGGCTCCCAAGCACTAGGCCACATCGAACAGCAGCCACAGCAAATGGTGCTGAGCATGCTTCATGAAGTTTCTGCAACAGAGGCCAATGACGCGTTGCCTCAGGGTGTCGAGGCTGCACCTGCCATGGCCATGATGACAGCAGCCGCTGTGACGCAGGACGAGGCACCTGTAATCACTCACGCCCTTGACCAGTTGGGTGCGCGCAAAGGGGCGCTGAAATCAGGTAACGTCACTGATGACCAATGGTCAGTATTAGAAGGTAGCGGTACTCCCGGTGCCACCCTAGAGATTCTTGATAATGGACGGGTGATCGGCGAAGTACGCGTGAGTGATGAAGGCTTTTGGAGCTTTGAGCCTGAAGAGAAATACAGTGAAAGTGGGCATGTATTGGTAGCTCGCGACAAAACCAGCGGCCAATCATCCGAAACCTTCGCGTTGATCGTCGACTCTGTTGCCCCGTCACGTGCCGTGATCGACAGCATCAGCAGCGACAGTGCGCTGATTGCGAAAGATGGCTACACCAACGACAATACGCCAGTGATTAAAGGCCATGCTGAAGCGTTCAGCGTGGTTGGCATCTATAGCGGCAAAAACATGATCGGGACCGCACTTGCCGACGAGAACGGTGCCTGGGAGTTCTCTTCCTTTTTCAGCTTCCCGGATGACAAATACACGCTCTCTGCCAGGGCCATCGACTTTGCCGGTAACACCGGGCTTGGGTCCTTAGCTTACACAATCACCATCGACACTATTCCACCTGCGCTGCCAACCATTCTGGAAGCTTCTGACAACGTTGGTTCACAACAGGCCCCACTGGTCTCCGGTGACTTTACGGATGACAGCACCCCAACGCTGTCAGGTAAAGCCGAAGCGGGCGTAACGGTATTTATCTATGACAATGGCGACCTGCTGGGCACTACCAAGGCCGATGGCAAGGGCGACTGGTCCTTCACACCAACCATACTAGCGAAAGGCGAGCATAATTTCACCACCTCTGCCCGTGACCAGGCGGGTAACACCAGCAATGGCGAAAGCGATACCTTTACCCTGACGCTGGACTTCAGCGCACCGGATGTGAGCCTAGTGGCCATCACCGGTGTGGACGATGCGGTCGGTGCCCTCAAAGGCAATGTGGTGGAGGGGGGAATGACAGACGACAACCAGCCAACCCTCCGTGGTACTGGTGCTGAAGTGGGCAACATCATTACGGTGTACAACGGCACCACCGCGATTGGTACTGCAACTGTGCAGGAGGGCGGCACCTGGTCACTACAACTGCTCCAGCCACTGGAAGAGGGCCTAGTGACCCTGACCGCGAAGGAAACCGACCGCGCAGGAAACACCACGGCACCGTCGGCAGAGTATAGTTTCACCATTGGTTATTCTGCTCCGAGTCAGCAGATTGCGATCTCGGGGATCAGTGACGATACAGGTGTTTCGACTGCTGACTTTGTCACGAACGACACCACGCTGACGATTAGAGGGACGCTGGATGCGCCACTGAGCGCTGGGCAGGTTGTCCAGATCTCTCTGGATGGCGGCACGACCTGGTCCGCCGTCACCATGGTGGAGAACAATACCTGGAACTATGTTGACAGCCGGGTACTGAGCGACGGTACCTATACTTATATGGCGCGGGTGCTGAGTCCCTTTGGCGTTGCGGGCAGCACTACCCAGCAGGTTGTCACGGTAGATACCCTGGCTCCGGTTGGCAAACTGGTGCTGGATCTGGTTACCACCAGTGATAACGGTGTCAGTACATCGGATAACATCACCGGTATCACTAACCCAACCATTCAGGGGGCGGTGACCGAGATCGGGGAACAGGTTCTGGCTGATATTCAGTCAGGTAAGGTGACCGTGATGTTGTTCAATGACGTCGATAATGATGGTGTTTACGGTGAAGGAGATACCCTGCTTGGCAAGGATATCCCTGTCACCATCAACGGTACGACAGGCAGCTTTACCTATACATTGCCGACGCTGAAGAACGGCACCTATAACCTGAAAGCAGTGCTGATGGACACGGCAGGTAACCAGTCTAATGCTGGATTGCTTGACGACAATGCCAGTGCACGCCTGGTGGTAGACAACACTGTATCGACACAAGGGATAGGTACACAGGCCAATGACGGGCTGGGCTATGCGTTGACCAGCATCGGAGATTTTAATGGTGATGGGATTGAAGACTTTATGGTCTCAGCACCGCACCTTCTGGCGGGGTCGATAACAAGCAGCCAGTCAAGTATGTACATCGTCTATGGTACACCGCAAGGTCTGCCGCAGCTCTCGAGCATGGATGCGCTCACGCCAGAGCAGGGTATTCGGATGAATAACCCTAAATTAAACTTGGGTGACTACAGTAATCAGGGGATGGTGGTAACGAAAATCGGCGATCTCAACGGTGATGGCTACGATGATGTTATCGTTTCTTCCGATCTTGCTGACAGCACATTCGTTCTGTTTGGCGGTGAAAATGGCATGGGTACGATTGATTTGGATGCCATCAAAGCGAACTCATCCCGCAGCGGTTTTATGATTAATGGATCCGCAGGTTCTTGGTCAGGGGTAGCGGCCTCCGGCGGTGATTACAACGGTGATGGTTATGCCGATATCGTGTTCGGTGGCTCTGACGCCAATAAGGTCTACGTCCTGTACGGTCATGCGGGCGATGCCGGTACAGCTGCATGGTCTAATTTGACGATGACGGCAAAAGGGTTGACTAATAAAGAAACCAAGGCTGAGCTTTCAGCGGATGAGTTTACCTATATTACCTCTTCCAATGGTGCGGTTAGCCTGGGGGATCGTCACCAGTCAGTGGGGGATGTCAACGGTGATGGTTATGAAGACTTCATCATCTCCTATCCACGTGTGACCTTAGATGGTAACACTGAAGGGGGCGCCGCGTACCTGATGTTCGGCACGGCGAAGGGATACGGCAACACCCTGGATCTGTTCAAAAACTATGCCTCTGTGGGGGTGCGCTTTACCGCCACAGAAGACTATGAAGAGCTGGGAGATGTCGCCTTGAATTGGGGCGGTGCTTCACATGGTGGTATACCGTATGGCACCTCCAACACCATAGCGAGTCTGGGGGATATCAATGGTGACGGGATTAACGATTTTATTATCGGCTCACCGCTGTGGGGAGATAAGGGCAATGATGGTCTTGCACCAGGGCGTGCCTATGTGATGTACGGCAAAAGCGGAGCCTGGAGCGATCTGAGCCTGAAGAATCTGGACGGTAGCAATGGTTTCTACCTGACCTCTTCGAACAGTGGCACCAATGCACTGTTGGGGCAGGCGGTGCGCAGCGCTGGTGATGTCAATGGGGATGGTATCGATGACTTCCTGATTGGTGCACCGGATGCAGACAGCAACGGTAAAACTGACAATGGTGCAGTTTATATGGTCTACGGTCAGGCAGGCGGCGGTTTTGCCGTCAACACTGATTTGGACGCGCTGGTAGCAGCAGGCCAAGCCAAGAAGTGGGTCGGAGACAACACGAACGATTACATGGGTACCAATATCGGTTCGGGTGACTGGAATGGTGATGGTATTCAAGACATTGCGATCCCGTCATGGGGCAGTGATCAAGGTGCTACCAACGGTGGTAAATACGATGTTTACTACGGCAGTGTGGAGAATCTGACCCAAGCCTTCACCGTGGGTGATGACGTGCTGGTTGGGCTGAGCGGTCTGGTGGATCGTATCAGCGGTGGCCTCGGTAATGACCGGATCAGCAACATCGGCACGGGTGATGTCGCCTACGGTGGCGGTGGCAATGACACTATTTCTATCGTCGGCACCGACTTTGTGCGGGTTGATGGCGGATTGGGTATTGATACACTCAAATTGGATGGTCAAAATATGCACCTTAACCTGGCTGAAATGGGCCAGAAAGTGCAAGGCTTTGAACACTTTGACCTGAGTAACGGTAATAATTTCATGAACTTGCGCCTAAGTGACCTGATTCAGTCTGGGGAGCGAAACCTGCTGATCGATGACGGTAAGATGCAAATGCAGATCACAGGTGATAACGGCCAGGTGGAACTCAACTCGGGGGCGACAGCGTCAGAAAGCTGGGTTCATCAAGGTGCGACTACACTGGATGGCGTGGCTTACAATGTCTACAGTAATGTGGGCAATACCGGTGAATTATTCATTGAGAATACGATTGGTGTAACTATCTACTAACCGTCACTGGGTGCCTATAGCGATCTGGAAACGTTATTGTGGAATAACCCAATCACTGTTTAACCAGTAACTGGGCCCACGGCTGAAATGCCGTGGGCTATTTCCCAATAGTGCTGTGCCTTGGGTATTAACCGTCGAGAAAAGGTTAAAGCAGATTTTTATTTCGCGAATTCAGATAGTAATGCCATTTTATCTACTTACGCTCGGATAAAATAGCCAGCAATTCATTACCCAACTGCGCAGCTTCCTCAGCATCTTTCGCCTCTGCCAATGTAATAATGCGTGCAACCAAAGATTCAGCCTCAGTGGGTACCGCCAAGGTTATTTTCTCTAAGGCTTCACAGAATGAGGCTAATAACCTATCGGCTGATTTGATCCCAGAATTTCTGATCAGACTGTCTAGCGCTGTCGCCTGTTTCATCAGCTCATGCATCTCAAAAACGCCAAACGCGCCATTGAGGGAATGCAGTTCACGCAAAATGGCGGGGGTATCCTCTGTCTCATACGCTTCTCTGAGCACCGCAAGCGAACTGGCACAGGTTTCCTCAAAAAGATGTTGAATATCCGCAGGCAGCATATTGCCATCCAACAACCCGGATTGCACAGTCCCCACCTCGGGTTCAGTTTTTACATCATGATAAATGGCGTCCAGACCACACACCACCAGCAGCATCTCTTTCAACTCTTTCAATAATAACGGCTTGGTGAGGACCTGGACCATACCTGCTGCCTCACACTCTTCGTGCTCCTGTAGGGTCGCGTTTGCCGTTACCGCTACCACCGGCATTGCTGGCCACGCCTCCCTCGCTCGCCGCGCCAGCGTATAGCCATCCATCCCCGGCATGGACAGATCAGTCAACAGAATATCAAACCGTTCCTGCTGCAAGCGGGCCAGCGCCTGCTCACCTTCTTCAACCAAACACACCGTGCAGCCTAAAAGCCGCAGTTGTTCCTCAAACAAGCGCCGGTTTACCAGATTGTCTTCCGCCACCAGCACCCTTAATGCCCGCGGTAAATCCTGTTCACCCCGTTCAAGCACCGGCAAGCTATGCCCCTGTAAGCTGTAGCGCAAAGCGTAAGCCAAGCCTTTTACACCATACACTGATGTACTCAACACCCGCCCAGTGGCTACGGGTATTTGCAGCCCTTCATTGCTGCAATCAATCACCCAGGTAGCCTCTTCAACCAGACGATTTTCATCACTGTGATGCCAGGTGGTTCTATCCCCCCAAATGATCAGCGTTTCCAGTGTGTCTAACGCCGTGTCATCAATCTGAGCGGGGTGCTGATAGCACTGTACCTCCAGCCCCCATACCGTTAATACTCTGGTCAGATATGCCCGACACTCTGGCATCATCGCCAGAACACTGACTTGCTGCCCGTTAAATAATGGACGATCGGCCTGTACGTTGGCCTGGGATAAAGGTAACGAAAACCGAAACACGCTCCCTTTACCCAATTCACTGGTAACGGACAGCTCTCCTCCCATAGCCTCCGCCAGCCGCTTACACAGCGCAAGCCCCAGTCCGGTGCCGCCATAGCGCCGATTGATGGTTTCGTCCGCTTGCCTGAACTCAGTGAACATCTTTTGCTGCTGTGATGCCAATATGCCGATCCCTGTGTCTTCAACCTCTATAAGGATTAAGGAGGCGGTCATATCTACGTTAATTCGCAGCACTACCTGCCCCTGTTCGGTAAACTTCAGCGCGTTCGACAACAGATTATTGATAACCTGCCCCACACAGGTCGGATCCCCCAACAACGGCAGCGTAGTGGTTTCACCTAACTCTCCCCGTAATGTGAGCCCCTTTGCGTGTATGACCGGAGCAAAAATGCCCAACGCCAGAGATGCCACCTCAAGCAGGTCAAACTCGATATGTTCCAAGTACAGCTCACCGGCCTCAATCTTGGAGAAATCCAGTACATCGCTGATGATCGCTAGCAAGCTGTCTGACGCATGACGGACAATAGCCAAGCGATCGCGCTGTTCTTTCAAGGCCGAATGGGATAACAGCTCCAGGTTGCCAAGAATGGCATTAAGCGGGGTGCGGATCTCATGGCTCATCGCTGCCAGGAAAGAAGATTTGGCCGCACTGGCTTTGTCGGCATCCTTCTTGGCCGCAATCATATACTGCTCCAGCTGTTTTTTGTCGGTGATATCCACAAAAGCCACCACCAGTGCGTCTTCCCCACGGTAGCGCGCCAGTGCCATACTGACAGACAGGCTGACCTGTTGCCCATCGCGCGTATCGAACGCCATTTCTTGGTGCACCAACCCCTTCTGCTGGATATTTAGTTGTTGGCGATAACAGTCTGCCAGTGCAACCGGCAGGCTGTTATCGCCGTTTTTTAACCGCTCCTGCATTTGCACCATCACCAGACTGCGCAGGAAAGGAGTGCCACTTTCCAGCGCCAGTAACCCCAACCCGACAGGAGCGGTTTCAATCAAGGTGCGGCTGAGTTGCTCACTTTCAAAAATCAGTTCGGACTGCTGCATAGCAGGCGTCAAAACGCGTTGCTTCACGAGCAGCAATAAAATCCATGTTAACAAGATTATAATGCCACCAAAGAGCAGGGTAATGGCGATCTGCAGTCCTGCCTCAGCGACAATGTCACGCAACGGGAACGAATAAACCAGTATCCAACCATTGCGGCCAAGCTCCCAGCTATAGAGTAATTGTCCATCTTGATAATAACTGCGGCGAGACGTCCCCAACCCTTCTCTTTGCCCCTGCTGTGCCAACTTAAGCAGTTTGCTCTCGGCAAGGTTGTTGCAGGGCAACATTAGCCGCCCGCGTTGATCCAGGATCAGGCAGTTTCCATCGGAACTGAATTGAGGGAGTATCGCAGTCAGTTTCTCAACTGGTTCCTCAAAAACCAGTGTGCCAAACTTTTCCTCTTTGGATTTCCACAAGGTAAAGGCAGCACGGAATACGGGTTTGTTATTCAACAGGCTGATGGAAGGAGGTAACCAATGCGTAATTGGCCATATCGGGCGACTTGATTCACCGGCGGAAGCCATGGTTGATTCTACGTCGTGGCTTAACTGCTCCATCAATATGGAACGGGGTTGGGATAATATGCGTTCTGCAACTGCTTGTTCCCAAGGTGCTATTGTGAACAGCAAGAATTTTTTATCCACGCTGTATATATAACTACTAAAGTCTCCGCCATAGCGCTTTCTGACTTGAATAGCAGTCGGGGCAATATTTTTTGCTAGAGAGAGATAATACCTGGCATTATCCACATTTTTCAGTGGCTGATCCGCCATCACCGCTACAGGCTGGCCTTCCGGGGTTTCATTGATAATCAAGCTGTTGCCATTCGCTTTAAACTGCAAAAGCGTCTCTTGGTCTACAGCGCTTGTCTGATTAAGTGCCCGTTCGATGTTATGTACACTAACGCCGTTTACACTGGTAGAATTTACTATTTGATGGAAAAATTTATTAACATCTAAAGAGATCTCACCCTGAACCCTGTTCAGGTGCCCGCGAACATTCGCCAAAATACCCAGTCCGCTGGCAAGTATGACGATCAGAGTAATCACCAGACTTAAACCGTTTATCAGCAGATAATGCTGTAGGCGTAGCCGCCCCAATAATTCATCTTTATGAAAACTTGTCATAGGCAAGAGAGTCTCAAGATTTTTTCAAATATCATCCCATTGCATCAAAATGGCTGGGGATAAACCCAGCAACACCGAGGTGCTACTTGAAGCACGAGGGATAAAATAATCAAGCTCAGTCAAAATGATTATGGTGCAGTATCAGGGAATTGTCAGTGATACCCCTTAGCCAGTTTCTTTTCGTCTATACCCGTCATACTTCAAGTTGCATGTGCGTTGGCTGCGTTCACTCACCCCAGTCACATAGTGGTCTATGCTCCTGGTGATTCACTCACTTGCCGACTTCCTGCAACTCGAAGTATTTAGGGTATATAGCCTAAATAATTTGCGTTTCTGGATGTGGATTGCACTCGTTAACCCTTGTCACATAGTAGGTAGTGCTTCTGGGGACTCACTCAGGCGCCGCCGACCTGCATCTTGATGGTTGTGGCCAACTAAAATTGACCGGTGCCTAAGCTGTAACTCATGTTGGAGCCCGTGCAGGAAGGGTTCCAGCAGCATTTTGGCATCTGCCCTTCCTAGCCTGAGATGTGATTCAATCTCCGCCAGCGTTTTTTCAGCCTCAGGAAAATGGTACACGCTCAGCGCGCCGCGGAGTTTGTGTAACTCCTGCAAAATACCCGCTATATCGCCAATAGCTTTCGCCTCACGAATCGAATCGAAAGACGATTGACATGTCTCCTCAAACATATCCCACATATCTTCTGGTAATGTTTGCCGACCCAATGGTGCGTTGGCCTGTTTTTGAGCTTGCATTGATGTCTCACTAAAAGCCATTTCCAAACCGCATATTTCCAGCAACAGCTCTTTCAACTCTTTCAATAACAGTGGCTTGATGAGCACCCGTACCATTCCCGCCGACGAACATTTTACGTACTCTTGCGGGGTCGCATCCGCCGTCACCGCTACCACCGACATTTTGGGGTAGGCAGCACGTGCCTTTCGGGCCAGGCTATACCCATCCATACCCGGCATGGAGAGATCCGTTAGCAAAATATCAAACCGTTCCTGCTGCAAGCAGGCCAATGCCTGCTCTCCGCCCTCTGTTAAGCGCACCGTGCAACCCAATAACAGAAGTTGCTCTTCAAGCAGGTGCCGGTTAAAGGGGTTATCCTCCGCCACCAGAACCCGAAAGGTACGCGGTAAAGGCTGTTCATCTTGTGCAGGCAGCGGCAGGTGATGTTCCTGTAAGCTATGGCCTAATGCCAAGGCCAAGCCACGCATGCCATACATTGATGTGCTCAATATCCGCCCGGTAACAGCGGGGATAACCGGGCCTTCACTAATGCAGTCAATCACCCAAGAGGCCTGCTCAATCAAACGATTCTCATCATCAGGATGCCAGGAAGTTTGGTCACCCCATAGCACCAAAGTCTGTAAGGACTCTAACGCCGTGTCATCAATTTGAGCCGGATGTTGATAGCTATCCACCTCCAGTCCCCACGCCGTTAATACCCTTGCCAGATAGGCCAGAGACTCCGGTTCCGCGGCCAGCACACAGACTCGTTCCCCATTGAATAACGGACGCTCAACCTGCCCAGCAGCTTGAAATAGCGGCAACGACAGTTGAAACACACTCCCTTTGCCTAATTCGCTGGTGACAGACAGTTCCCCCCCCATGGCCTCTGTAAACCGCTGACACAGCGCTAATCCCAGCCCGGTTCCGCCATAACGCCGCTTGATAGTTTCATCCGCCTGGCTGAACGCGCGGAATATCTGTTGCTGCTGCAACGTCGACATGCCAATCCCCGAATCCTCGACCTCAAAGCGTATGAATGAAGCCGGGGTATCTACGCGAATCCGTAGCACCACTTGCCCTTGCTCGGTAAATTTCAACGCATTCGACAACAGATTGTTGAGCACCTGCCCCAGGCAGGCGGGATCGCCGAGCATCGGTTGGCGAGTGGAATCCCCTAACTCTCCCAACAGAACCAGCCCTTTCGCCCGTGCGATCGGAGCAAAGACCGCCAATACGCGGGCTGCAACTTCCAGCACATCAAACTCGATATGTTCCAAATGAAGCTCACCGGCCTCAATCTTGGAGAGATCGAGTACATCGCTGACGGTCGCTAACAGCCTATCTGACGCATGACGGACAATAGCCAGGCGATTGCGCTGTTCGTCCGACGCTGAATGGGCTAACAGTTCAAGGTTGCCAAGGATGGCATTCAGAGGAGTGCGGATCTCATGGCTCATCGCTGCCAGGAAAGAGGATTTGGCCGCACTGGCTTTGTCGGCGGATTCTTTGGCCGCAATCAGATGTTGTTCCAGCTGTTTTTTGTCTGTGGTATCAATAAAGGCCACTACCAGCGCATCTTCTCCCCGGTAGCGAACAGGAGCCATGCTGACGGACAGATTAACTGGCAGACCTTCGTGTGTGCTGAAGGTCAGGTCCTGACGCACTAATCCACTTTCTGGTGTCTTTGTCTGCTGGCGATAGCAATTGGCAAATTCTGCTGGCAGGCTGTTTTCCCTGGTTTGCAACCCCGCCTGCGTTTGTGTCATAACCGGGCTACGCAACAGCGGCTCACCATTTTTCAGCCTCAGCAGCCCTAGCCCCACAGGCGCGGTTTCAATC
>JBAQHZ010000276.1:0-1806 GCA_049288585.1 Chania sp. | reverse complement strand
GCAAAACGTGGCCCCAGCGCTGCGGTCAGGATCGGGGTAATCTTGGTGCCGACGTCGATCCCTACTTCGTCCAACAGCATGATTGGCCCGACCGGGAAGCCGAAGTCCACCAGCGCTTTATCCAGGGATTCGATCGGCTCACCTTGCAGCAAACAACGCGCCGCTTCATTAATATAAGGGGCCAGGATGCGGTTGACGTAAAAACCGGCCCGATCGGCCACCACAATCGCCGTTTTACCCTGTTTTTGCGCCAACGCCACGGTAGTGGCAATGGTTTCCTCACTGGTGGTGGCGTGTGGGATCACTTCCACCAGCGGCATTTTATCTACCGGGCTGAAGTAGTGTAGGCCGATAACCTGCTGTGGCCTGGCCGCTTTGGCGGCAATCTGGCTGATTGGCAGCGATGAGGTATTAGAGGCGAAAACGGTATGCGGTGCCGCATGCTGTTCAATGTCTGCCACCATCTGCTGCTTGAGGGCGATATCTTCAAATACCGCTTCAACCACGATATCAACGCGCTCGAAACCGCTGTAATCGGTTGAACCGGAGATCAGCATCATCTGCTTTTGCCGCTCAGCCGGGCGCATGCGCTTGCTGCGTACCCGTTTCCCCAGCAGATCCCAGGTATATTTCAACGCATGGTTGATCCCCTGCTCATTCACATCTTTAATGCGCACCGGCAAACCGCCGCGCGTGGCCGTCACGCAGGCAATGCCGCCGCCCATCAGGCCACCGCCAAGCACGCCAACGCGCTGCAACGTATGCGGTTGTGCATCGCCCCCGCGCTCTTTCTTCAAGGCTGTTGACGCAAAGAACAGGCTGCGCAACGCGGCCGATTGTGGCGTCATCGCCAATTCACCGAACGCGCGAGCCTCGGCTTCATAACCGCTGGCGCTACCCTGATCCAAACCGGTACGGACCACCTGAATAATGCGTTCTGCCGCCGGATAATTACCGTGGGTTTTCTCCAGCGTTTTTTTACGTACCATGCTGAACAGCAGGCGCTTGCCCAGCGGGCCGTTGAGCAGGCGTTCCTGCCAAGGCAGTTCACGGCGGGATTTCCAGCCTTGCTTCACGCGTTCAATAGCGGCCTGCAACAGGATCGAGTTCGGCACCGCATCATCCACTAGCCCCATGCGCAATGCCTGTCGGGCGCGAATCTGTTTGCCAGTAAGAATCATATCCAACGCGTGACGCGCGCCGATCAAGCTTGGCAAACGCTGTGTGCCACCCGAGCCCGGCAACAGGCCCAGTTGCACTTCCGGCAGGCCGAGCGCCGTTTTATCATCCAGCGAACACACGCGGCCATGGCAGGCCAATGCCAACTCCAGCCCGCCGCCCAAGCAAGCCCCGTGAATGGCGGCGATAACCGGCACCGGGAACGCGGCAATCTGTGCCAAGGTGCTCTGCCCTTTTTTGGCCAGCGCTTCGGCCTCTTTGGCACTCTTGCAGGCGGCAATCATGGTGATATCGGCACCGGCAATGAAGGAGTCAGGTTTGCCAGACAGGATCACCAGCCCTTCCAGCGCCGGAAACTGCTGAGCTTTGAGCAGCACTTCATTGACCTGCTCAACAAACTCCGCCTTCAGCGTATTCACCTTTTCCCCTGGAACATCAATGGTGATCACGCCGATGTTGTCTGGGCGCAGGACCAGATGAAATGCCGACGTTTTGGCGCGCTGTTCATGCAGTGCATTCTCGAAGCTCATCACTCCACCTCCACAATCATCGCTGCACCCAATCCACCGGCAGCGCAGGCCGTCGCCAGCCCCAGGCCGCCACCACGCCGTTTGAGCTCATGTAGCA
>JBAQHZ010000275.1:0-4139 GCA_049288585.1 Chania sp. | reverse complement strand
AGCAGGTAGCGTGAAACCGGGTTACCTGCACAACGCTGTGCCAATCGTTCGATTCGTTCCTGGCCAACAAATTTGATCAGCGCGTTCATGATAACTAACAGGCAGATCAACAAAGGTAAGATGCCGGTCACCATGCTGACAAACACCTCACCACCTTTTTGAAACAGGCCGATAAACCATTCGGCTCCGTGGGTTATTAGATCAATCATTATTTTCTCCTGTGATGGATGAAATGGCCTGGAGCGAACAGCGGCTCTGTCGCCATGGGTCTACAGTAATCATTTTATGAGGTTATTTGTTTTAAATGGATCACGTTTTGAAAGATAAATATTTTACTATGAAAGATTAAAGTGAAAGAAAAGGAATCTTTAAGCCAGGGTAAGCCAGGATGCGGGGAGTTTATGGCATAAAAAGTGCCCGACATTGTCGGGCTTGGAGTGAGTTTTATTTTAAAAATAGATGGTTAAATTTTTTCTTGAGGGCGAAACAGTATGGCGGCAGATTAACCCAACAACTCACAGTTGGGTGGCAAGCGGCACTCAATTGCGTTTGGCAGTAATTCAATACGGAAATGCTTACCTTTTAGCGGTTCACCATCGAGATTGAAGATGATTTCGTGTGGTGCGCTAATTTCCAGCCAGGGTAATGAGGCATCGATCACGCTGCTGTTTTCTTCACCGCTGAACAGGCTGTTGATCAAGGCCGGCAGTAACTCTTCAGCGGTCAGCAAGCGTAGTTGCAGTAGGCCGTCGTTGATCAGCGCACCGGGGCACAGTTTCTGCCCGCCACCAGCCTGTTTGCCGTTGCCAATACCAATCACTAGTGCTTCGCCGGACCAGTGGAAATCTGGCCCACGGATCTCACAGCGATCGGCTTGCAGCGTATCCATGCGCAAGAGGCCATGGATGAAATAGGAAACGCCACCCAGTGCCGCTTTCAGTTTTTCCGGGGTTTCGGTGGTGATACGCGTACCAAAACCGCCGGTAGCCATATTGATGAAATAGCGATCTTCGTTAACTTTCGCCAAATCGATTGGCACGACTCGGCCCTTGATCGCCAATTGCAGCGCCTGGTCCGCCGCCAGGGGGATATTACAGGCGGTGGCGAAGTCATTGGCGGTACCCAGCGGCACAATGCCCAATATCGGCCGTGTGGTGGGCGGGAGCTGGGCCAGCGCGGTGACCACTTCGTTAATGGTGCCGTCGCCCCCACCGGCGATCACCGTTCCCGCTCCCAGTTGACAGGCTTCTGCGACGAAACGGGCAACGTCACCTTGTTCCCAGGTCACACGAACATGCAAAGTCAGGCCTTCATCCCGCACCGTTTTCACCGAGAAACGTATTTCCTCGTTGCTGGCGCTTTTGCCGTTAATGATAAGCAGCGCTGACGCGTGTTGGCTCATTGTTATCCCCTGGGTGAAAATGAATGTATCTATACCCGTCGCCCTTCAAGCTGCAGGGGTGTTGGCTACCTTCTCTCACCCCAGTCACTTACTGGTGTAAGCTCCTGGGGCCTCGCTCAGTTGCCGCCTACCTGCAACTTGAAGTAACTTGGGTATAAATACCCTGCTGGGAGGCCCTAAAACCAATGAAACAGCCCATGCCCGACCCAAGCCGGATTAATTTCCGTCTGCTGCATTATTTCCGCGTGGTGGCGGAAGAGATGAATTTCACACAGGCAGCGCGGCGGCTGAATATCTCTCAACCCCCGCTCAGCAAACATATCAAAGAGCTGGAAAACCAGTTGGGCGTAGAATTATTTAAACGCACCACCCGCTCCATGGCACTGACGCTGGCAGGCCGCACGCTGTTTCATAACGTTGAGATGCTGCTGGATCAGGCGGGCAACGCGCTCAATCAGGTGCAGCAACTGGGGCGTGGTGAGGCGGGCCATATGGTGATTGGCATGGTGGGCACGTCGGTGTGGGGTGGGCTGATCCCGGCGCTGAAACGTTTTACCGCACAAGCCGACAAGGTGACCTGGGTACTGAACGAACAGACCCCCAGCCAGCAGATTATTTCACTGCAAAAGCGGCATATAGATATTGGAGTGTGGCGCGAAGCCAAGCAACAGGCGCTGCCGGGCCTGACGTGCCAGCTGTTAGCACGGGAGAAGATGGCGGTGGTATTGCCGGTATCACATCCGTTGGCTGACGGCACGGCGATCCCATTGCAAGCATTGCAGCATGACAAATTTATTGTGCTGCCGCCGCACGAGGCCAGTTTGGGGCTGTATCTGCACAATCTGTGCCTGCAACAGGGTTTTGTGCCGGAGATTTCGCATCAGGTCAATGAGCCGCAAACGCTGATGGCGCTGGTAGCGGAAGGATATGGTATTACGCTGCTGCCGGACAGCTATGGGCGAATTCCATGGCCCGGCGTACGTTTTTGCCCGCTGCTGGCGGCACCCTCGGCCGATCTGTATGCGATCTATCATGCCGAAAGTGCCACACCGGTGGTACGGGCGTTCCTGAAAATGCTGCGCACGCCGCAGGAGGCTTAAGGTGCCGCTTGCACCACAAACTGGCCGGTAGAGCCGCGATCGGCCATTTCCAGCGTTTGGCTGTAGTACAGGAACGGGAAGTGCTCTGAGGAAACCTGGTTGAAATACACCAGCAGTTCGACATCGCCATCCACCCAAACGGTATCCTTCCAGCCCCGATCTTCCGCCATCGGCTGAGCGCCGTTGACACGTTTCACCAGGAACTGCACGCCCTGAATGTGAAATGCCTGCGGGGTGTCGGCATGGATCGTCCAGCGCTCCCAGGTGCCCTGCTGCGCTTGCACATCAATGCGGTTCATATCCCAGATCACGCCGTTAATTCCGGCCATCTTGTCGCCTAACGTGAATTCACGCGAACGGATTGCGTTCCCCTCAAGCAGTTGATCCGGCAGCAGGCGCGCTGGCAGGTTATCGGTGACCAGCGGCAACAGGCCGGTGGGTTTCAAGGTCAGCACCTGAGTGGAAACCAGCAGGCTGGAAGGTTCAAACAGGCCACGCAGACGGTCCATCATGCTCGCCGCTTCACCGGCAGTAATGGTCACATCATCACCTTTCGACATGTCGATCAGCACTTCGCGGCGCTCACCCGGAGCCAAAGAAAGCTGCTGTACCGACACCGGAGCAGGCAGGAAGCCCTGATCGCTGGCGATCACGCTGATCGGCCGACCGTCGCTCAATTGCAACTGGTAACGCCGTGAGTTGGAAGCATTCAACAAACGCAGCCGCACCCAGCCGCGAGAAACTTCCACATAAGGGTTTTGCACACCGTTCACCAGCAGCGTGTCCCCCACAAAGCCCCCGTGTGCCGGCGGATTGTATTCAGGGGTACCGAAGTTATCCAACCGCTTATCCTGAATGATCAGCGGGAAATCATCCACACCATAATGGTTTGGCAACGGTAGATTTTTGCCGATCTCATCTTCGACCAGCCATAAACCAGCCAGGCCGTTGTAAACGTGCGGTGCCATCCGATTGGGGGTGTTAGCGTGATACCAGCAGGTGGCTGCCGCCTGGCGGATCGGAATCACCGGCGACCAATCAATATTCGGCGACATCATGCGCGCCGCGCCGCCCATTAGCGTACCCGGCACTTGCAGGCCGCTGATGGTCATCGATACCGGCTCGGTCAGGCGGTTACTGTAGATCAGTTTGACGTCGTCACCGCTGTATACCCGCACCGTCGGCCCCAGATAGGTGCCGTTAATGCCCCACACCGATGTTTTGCGGTTATCCATAAAGGCCCAGTGGGCGCGTTGCAGCGTTAAAAACAGAGGCTGCCCACGGCGGGATTCCAACAGGGGCGGAATGGGTAAAGGGGTCTGCGTTCCGCTCGCCTCAGCCCTCAGCGGCACCGCTCCAGCGCACAGCGCCAAGCCCGATGCCTGAATAAACTGACGTCGACTGAGTGACATATTTTCTCCATGGAAACCAAACTAAACTGTATGAAAAGCCCCGGCTGACCGGGGCATAAGTGTATAACCCCTCTCTATGGGGGCGGGGTGAGGGACTTTAGTTCAGTGAACTCCCCTCACCCTAACCCTCTCCCCGAAGGAGAGGGAACTGGTTAGCCTTTACTGACCAGCATTAAAGCTGACCCGAGCATAGATGCAATGCCTAATATTACGCCCCCTCTCCCT
>JBAQHZ010000274.1:0-15372 GCA_049288585.1 Chania sp. | reverse complement strand
AGAATGGAGCACTCTTCATGCGGGTCTTGAAGGTCGAACGCGATTCCAAGAATGACTTGTATGCCTTGAAAAACTTGAACGTCTTCGGATTGGTGTGTGTGCTGTAAGTATTGGCGGCATGGTCAAGTTCCGCTTTGTTGATCCCTTTGTTAGGTACAAAGGCATACAACTCACTTTCCGGCAAAAAATAGCAGGCGTGTAAGTCGCCAGCCCCCTTAGCCAGCGGGTACAAACTTTCGGCCTCAACCCAGAATTCACGTGCACTACCCAACTCGGTTTTCCCCTCGTGCGGCCTTGTTCGCACTTTGACAGTGCCATCAGTAGAGTTTGAGTCGATTACATCAACAAAATAAACACCGTTCAGGTCGGTAGTTATCCCCTTGCGGCCATTCACCCAAGTTGAAGGGCCAAAAAGCGTCTTGTAGGCTGCAAAGTGCCCCGGCTTCATAATCGCCCACGGCGCACCCTCCATCGTGTCCGATACAGGGTTCGCCTCCATCTGGAGCACATCCACCAGAGCAAGCACGTCAGAACAAGGCAGTCGCGGGTCAATGGCTTTCAGGCGTTGCGGCTTGCCACCGCGCCCCATTTTTGGATTGCCATCTTTGTCGGTTTTTGTCTTTCCAAGCCACACTCGGTAATCCAGCGGATAGGTAGCAACGCCGCCCACATTCTTTGTGAACATGACAACTGCTGTCTTATTTGCAGCGTCAGGAAATGGCTTCAACTCCTTCATGTCATCAACCGACAGTGGCACAAGTCGATCTGTAGTATTGATGCGGAAGCGACGGAAACCTTGCGAAGATGGTGACTGCAACACCGTCTGGGTAATCACAAAAATCAGGCGCCCACCTTCGACCAGCCACTTATCAGCGGTCGTATAGGTGATGATGGCTGAGATGTCCAGCTCATTGCCGCCGTGAAACTTAGTGTCAGAAAAGATCGCGTACTTCTCGCAGGTAGGTTTCGCCCGGTTCCGATACGCCTCTGGCAGATTTGACCAGCGCACCCACGGCGGATTGCCCACAATCGCATCAAACTGTCCTGCCGTCGCGGACCAAAAGAAATTACGCACGATCCTGAACCAGATGCCATTCCAGTTTTTTCGGTGCAGTGCCAACACTTGGTCATAAGTTGCTTTAAGGTTATCGCGCCACTCGGCTTCCTGTTCAGTAGTCAGGATGGCCGCATGCACCATATGTTTTGCAACAACCGGATATTCGGTGTCGTTTTCGACCTCTGTGCCCATGAGCTGAAACACTTGATCCAGCAAAACACGGTCTCGCGCCAGTTCGGTGGGCAGCACAACTTGCAAATTGGCTTGCTGACTGCCGATGCTGTATTCAATCAACTTCTGATCGCCGTCCGGGTGGGGAGCAGGAGAGTAAACGGCGTCGGCAAGCAAAACCGGGATCTCAATATCCTTGCCCTTACACTGCTGTAAAAGGTCTGCAATCGAAATCAAGAAATTGACGCGAGACGACTGCACAGCCAGCGGGTTAAGGTCGAACCCCCAAACCGTGCTTGTCAGCATTTCCACCGTTCGTACAGCATCCCAACCAGCAGCCAGAGCAGCACGGCGCTTCTGCTCAATTGCTTCCAGCAGAAACGATCCTGACCCACATGTTGGATCAAGCAGTCTGGCTTCCAACCACTTTTTATCGCCGTAACCCAGTTTTGCCACGGAATGCTCCACCAACCAGTCGGGCGTGTAGAACTCCCCAAGGCTCTTGCGCAGCTCTTCGGGCACGAGGTCTTGATAGAAGTCGCGCAGTACATCACGCGAGCGGCCTGTCTTCTTGATCGTGTCGAAACGATAGACAGAGAGTTGCGCCAACAATATGCGGATGGCCTGACACAAGGCCGTGCGAATTGACTTTTTAGTGGTTGCGTCCAGATACCAACTGAAAATTGCCTCTTCGACAAAGCCATGAAGACCTACGGCGTTAAAGAATCCACCGTCCTCTACATCGGCCCGCAACGCATCAATCAGGGCTTCATCTTTTTCGAAGGCTAGCAGTTCGTGAATTAGCGACGTGCTCGATGCCATACCGTGCGCGGCCACGATCTCCGCTGCGATGAGCTTCATCAACAGCGAATGAAAAGTATGGGTAACAAACAGTTTTGCTGGCAAGTCGATGTTCGCTGGACCTGAAAAATCAAAGCCCAATGAACCGTTGATCTTCTTGCGCTGCTGGATACTTAAGTCAGCGGCCTGCCCGTACAGGGTTGCCCACTCCTCGAAAAGCATCTTGATCTTGCGGTTGCCAGTGACGTTCAGTGCATCCGCAAGAGCGTCAGACAACTGCTGCATAAACTCGCATCCCGTTTGCGATGCGTGGCCGAAGTCTTCTGCCAAATTCTCGGCGGTAATTGCGCGGCGAAAACTGGCCCTGAGTGCATCAACCACCATTTGAAAGGAAATAGTCGAAAATGGCATCAACGGCTGGTGAATGATTTTCCCGTCTTGCACCTGTGCGAAAGCAACATGATCGCCGTCAATCGCCACCCCGATGTAATCCTTCTCGTCGATTCCTTGCTCAGTCGCCAGCCGCTGGATGTACTTCAACAGGCGGCCTTCGGTCGCCTCTACAAACTTGGCACTTTTGGCGCTTCCTTTGAAAAAAGCGGGTGCTTTGAACTCAATGACAACATTGTTATAACTGGAATCGCGCTTGGCCCGCTCCGCATCAAGGTCGTTCTGCAAAGCCTCTTCCAGGCCTTTCATCCAGGCGTGGCGTACTTCTTCCTCGTTCGACCACTGCTTTTTGCGGCGGTTAATGAGGTCATAGCCCTTCTTAGTGTTGTCGTCCATTTTTATCTTTCTCGCTACTTATGCGTCACCAGTTGACGAATTACGCTCGACTGGTGCCATTTTATAAATTGTCGTTCGTGAAACCGGGTGAGAACCCCGGATTAGGTGACTTTTGCATTCCAGCGAAAAGTATAAACTGGCGTCCATTTCGTCCTCAAAGGGTAATGTCTGGATGTTGCCCAGAGCAGTCCCCGGTTCGTCCAAAAACTTGCACGACCACCCAGCCGAATAAATCTTGCTGCACCGATAAGGTGTAGTAGTGCGTGAATTTTTCAAACCGGATTTTATCCGACACATCCGTCCTTGAGAGAGAAACCTATGTTTGATAAATAACACCATAGTGGCATCTTTATGGTACCAATACGGAGCCTTTAAGGCTCAATTTTAGTGGTAGAAATGCAGTACTACTCGCTTTTCCCATCATAGTATTTGAGAGCATATCTACTGCTCTGACTATCGATGATAAAACCCGCATGATTGCTGCGTTTAAACAAGGTGGCCTTCAGGCGCTTTTGGTCCCTGCGCTCATTACCAATAAACCGACCAAACCCAGAGGGCTCTGACGTATCGGGCAATTGCTCTGCTTTTGCCGAACCTCACGGTGCCATAATTCTGTGAGGCTAATCAAAGGTCTGGGGATGGTATATTTAACTATTTGATCAATGAATTGCACCAACCATGTCTAGATAGCCTTCATTTGAGCCTTAGGCGTCTCCCACCGCGTTTTTCATGGTCTCCCGTAACTTGAGTATGGGGTAGCATTCTGTATCAACCTTGGTCTTTGTATAACAAATTTATAATTACCCAAAACTTTCATGACGTTATCGTTTATTTGGTGACGGTTATTTCGCCCATCTGTCCGGCTGGGTCCCACTGAGATCTCGTAATCTTACCTCGGTGGTATACATCCATCATAGTCATGGTCGCACATCACGCAATGAAAACGTTGCGGCTGCGGAAATCCCAACAGTGGGTTGTCGTGATGTAAAGTCTCGTAAACGACTTGCTCTAAGAGAATTAGCGGTTTTGTAGTTTGATAGGGGGGATGGTGCAAAGCAGGTATTTAGTCGGCGAGTTATACAAGGACGCAAGTTGGTGAAATGCTAACGCTGCTGCGTAATCGATAGCAACCCGTAACGACACAAGTGTGCTGCCCGAAAAATTGTCAAATCTGAGCTTATACATCTTAGTAACTTGAATCCGCCACGTCCGTACACCTAACGTTTCAACATTTTCAGGCGATTTATAAACGCAGTTACTCCATCTGCTGTTGATTGCTTTGCATATTGCTATTGTAGCAGCACACTACATTGGCACCTTAACTAGAGTACTATCCTTTAAACACCTGCCCCCGATGCCACTCCACAAACTGCTCTAGTGGATAATGTTCTGCACTTTTGGGTAGTAAAATCGCTCGTCCTGCGAAATCCCAGAACAGCCGTTCAACCATTTGGCTGCCGTTTACGCCTTCTGAAACCAGTAGCTTCATGTTGTCATCAAGCCCAATCACTCCCATGTCGAAGGCCGAATGGTGCAATGAGCATAACGCCAGGCCGTTGGTTACGGTACAAGGGCCACCGTATTGTTTCCACTTGATATGTGCTGCTTCAAGACCAACGGGTGTGCTGTCGTGCCGCAGGTTGTAACCACAAACAGCGCATTGATAGTTGTAAGCACGCAGGATGGTTTGGCGGAACGCCGGATCACGCATTTTACGTGTATCACTAAGCTGCAAGTCTAAACGGTTAGCAAGCAACTCTTGTAGGCTATCGGGGAAGTGTTCACTCAGGATTTGCTGTGCGAGTTTGTTTAGCAGCGCGGGCTTACTGCGTAATAACTGGTAACTTTCCTCATCGAAACCACCCATCACACCATGTTCGATGATTTCACGCTTCGGTGGTTCTTTATTACCTTTCTGTGGGCTGCAAAATTCAGCGTTCTGTAATTCCCAGAAACCGTCACTACGTAGGCGCCAGAACGGCATGGTGGGGTAATGTTCGCGCCGCTGTGGGCCAAAACTATGGAGCAGTTCCAGCAGTGGCTGATGAATTTCTTCACCATAATTGAACATTCTCTCATGACCTTTTTGATACTGCGCAAGCACATACAACAGTAACAATGGTTTATGTGGTGCACGCTGATCGCCTTTGCGCCAAACAGTCAGGTTGGAAATCGCTGTTTGCAGTGCCTTGCTGGTGATCATGCAGTTATCTCGGTGAAAAATACATTGTTGCGATCATGCTCGCAAAGGCGAAGGGATTCAATATTCCCTTGCATCACAAGCCATTGAAATAGTAAGTGGTCAGTAAGAGCGCTATTATCCAAGATTATCGATAACGCCAACTGAATGATAAGTAGGGAAGCATGCAGAATAAAATGTGGATGATCCGTGGTGATAGTGGGAAGTTATACGACGATTTCCGCGAGCGTGAAGTTGTCGCTATTGGTTGGTCGCAATTGGCACCCTATGCGAAACCGGGTCTGACACGAGCACTGCTTATCGAACGTTATCTTGAGTTGGAGCCGCAAACCAAGTTAGGAACAGCTCGATCTGGCGCTTCTCAAGTCTGGCGTTTTATCAATGAAGTTAAGCAGGGCGACTGGGTGATCACTTACTCCCCGGCGAATCGTACTTACTTGGTTGGTAAGGTGGTGTCTGATTTTCAATATCATCCCGAATGGTCGGAAGAGGGGATGGGATTGGTGCGTAGGGTCAAGTGGAACACGCAAGAAGTTGATCGTGATACGTTGAGTACTGCCAGCAAAAATACGCTGGGTTCTACATTGACGGTATTTCAGTTGCCAGATTATGCCGTAGCTGAACTCCTCAAGGAGAAAAAACAGGCAGTTGTTGTTGCGGTAACTGATGATGTCAAAGATGCAGACGAAGATCCCTTATTAGGTATGGAAGTTCTGGCATTTGAACGCATCAAAGACAAAATCAACTCCCTTGATTGGGATGAAATGCAAAATCTGGTTGCTGGTGTTCTACGCAGCATGAACTATAAAACTCAGGTATCTCCCGTTGGAGCCGATCGTGGCAAAGACATTATTGCTTCACCGGATGGTTTTGGTTTTGAAAATCCACGGATTATTGTCGAAGTGAAGCACCGAAAGGAGCAGATGACGAGCCAGCATATTCGTAGCTTTATCGGTGGACGCCATAAAGACGATAGGGGCTTGTATGTCAGCACCGGCGGTTTCAGTAAAGATGCACGCTATGAAGCCGATCGCTCTACCATTCCATTAACATTATGGACATTGGACGATCTGGTTCGCGCCCTGGTAGCGAATTACGATCAGGTTGATATTGAAACTAAGTTACTCGTCCCATTGAAGCGTGCATATTTACCTGTCTGAGTTTAGACGGATTTTAGGCCGCCAAAGCCTGTACCGGATTCTGTGTAAAGGTTCGCCGCAGACGTGGCATGCCCTGTTCCTTTAGACCATCCAATAGCCTTCCAAACATAAACAAATTATTGCGATCGTGTTCGCATCGTGGACAATGCTTAACCATACGCTGCATTTATATTGACCAGAACAATAAATTTTTATTAAGTCACGGGGCAAGGAATGGACAGGAATACTCAAGGATTTGCATCATACTGGCGTAACTCTTTAGCAGATGCCGAATCTGGCAAAGGGGCGTTTGAGCGTAAAGATGCAGATAAATTCACCCGGTGGATGGACATTGCTACCGGGCGGCTAGATGAGGAAATCGTTCGCGCATTCTTTGAGGGTGAGGGTGACGAGGTTAAAACCATCGAGGTATTGTTACGGCCAAAAGCCTGGTTCCGGCTGCTAAAACATGCCAAAGAGCGGACGGCAGGTGCACCAGGTATCGTCACACCGTTGGTGACTTCCGCTCTCCTGAACCGCGAAGGCTTTTTGTTCCCCACCTCGCCAACCACAATTCCTCGTGATCTACTTGAACCGCTCCCCAAAGGCACCTTCTCAATTGGTGAGATGGCGCAATATGACAGATACAAAACCACGCATAATTCGGCCATCTTTGTTGCGGATAACGAACAGCAACGCCGAGAGGAAAATGATCAGCAGCGGGCAGATCGGCATGCAAGGTATCAGGAGCAGTGGCAAAAGTATCTGACTGATGCAAATACTCTTCTGGAAAATGTGGCCGGGAAATGGGTCTCCACTCACGAGCAATACGAACCGGCAGGGTATGGTTACATTGTCAAAGCGAACCAGCCTGGTGGAGCCAGCCGCCATATCCTCTCCCTATACGATCATCTGCTGACGTGTAAAAAAGAGGTCCCGTTGTTAGCGCGCTTTGCCTCGACGGTGCAACCATCTTTAGAGCCACTGCTTATCGCGAATGCGAAGTTCGGCGAACGTCTGGGGCATTCCGGGGATGAGTTCCCGCTGGCAATGGCGCAGCGAGATGCCCTGAGCCATTATCTCACCCAGCAATCGGGCGATATCCTCGCGGTTAATGGCCCGCCGGGCACCGGAAAAACCACTCTGGTTCTCTCTATTATTGCTACAGAATGGGCAAGAGCCGCCCTCAATAAAACCGAACCGCCAGTGGTGATTGCCACATCAACCAACAATCAGGCAGTGACCAACATCATTGAAGCTTTCGGAAAAGACTTTGCCGCTGGTTCCGGAGCCATGGCCGGGCGCTGGCTCCCCGAACTGAAAAGTTATGGTGCTTATTTCCCATCGCAGAGCCGTAAGGCTGAATCTGCGAAAAAATACCATACAGATGACTTTTTCAACCGCGTTGAATCTATCGAGTATGTTGAAGATGCACAGGCCTTTTATCTTGAAAGGGCCAAGGCGGCATTTCCCTCGGCGGAGTGCAACTCTCCCGAACGCGTCGTGGATCTTTTGCATGAGCGCTTAACCGAGCAGTCAGCGCAACTCAAGCAAATCGAGCTAGCATGGGAAAACCTGAATCGCATCCGTCAGGAACGGAGCGCCATCTGCGAAAATCTCGACCAGTATATTCAGAACAAAAGTGCGCTACTACTCGACAGCACCAATGAAATCGCGTCGCTAACCCAAGGCAAGAAACAGTGGCAGCAATATCGCGCTGGTGAGTCGATGGTATATGCATTCTTCTCCTGGATCCCGGTTGTTCGCACCAAGCGCCATTATCAGATTAACCTCTTCTTGGACGCTACTTTTGGCACAAGAATGGCCGTGTTCAAGGGAACTGTACCGGAAGATATCGATGCGTATATCGACGGTCTTATTGCTCAGGCACAAAAAGAGCAGAGTGAGTACCAGCAGAAAATCGATCTTGCTCAGGATGTTTCTCGACGCGAAAGCGAAGCTGTCCGACATTGGCATGACCTGACCCAATTACTGGGACATACGGGCGAAGAGGAATTGAGCCTGGCTGAGGCCGATGAACTTGCCGATACGCAGATCCGCTTCCCTGCATTCCTGCTAGCGGCCCACTATTGGGAAGGTCGCTGGCTGATGGATATGGCCGCCATCGATAGTCTTCAAAAAGAAAAAGGTCTTAAAGGGGCGAAAGCGATTAAGGCACGTTGGCAGCGTAGGATGAAGCTCACCCCTTGCGTAGTCATGACCTGCTTTATGCTTCCTAGCCATCTGGCCATCAGGGAACATGTTGGTGGGAGGAAATTTGATGACAGCTATTTATATAATTTTGCTGATTTGCTGATCGTCGATGAGGCGGGGCAGGTGCTCCCTGAAGTGGCCGCGGCCTCCTTCGCGCTGGCAAAAAAAGCGTTAGTGATTGGCGATACTGAACAAATCGCCCCTATCTGGAATAGTTTGCCCGGCATTGATATTGGCAACATGGTGGAAGAGAACATCCTCCCTGGCGGCACCCAGGAAGAGCTGACGGAGGCTTACGAACTGATGTGCAAGTCAGGTAAAAGTGCGGCGTCGGGTAGCGTCATGAAGGTTGCCCAGTTTAACTCGCGCTACCAGTATGACCCGGACTTATCTCGTGGAATGTACCTGTATGAGCATCGCCGCTGCTTCGACAACATCATAGGCTACTGTAATGCGCTCTGTTACCACGGTAAGTTGCAGCCGAAACGGGGCGGTGAAAAAGAGACGCTTCTTCCGGCAATGGGGTATCTGCATATCGATGGTCTGGGTCAGCAGGCAAATGGCGGTAGTCGTTACAACCTCTTTGAGGCAGGGACGATAGCGGCCTGGCTGGCTGCGCACAAAGAAGAAATAGAACGCCATTACGACAAACCGCTGCATAAAGTGGTGGGGGTCGTTACGCCGTTTTCGGCGCAGGTCAATGCCATTAAAGCGGCATTGCGTAAGCGCGACATTAACTGTAGCGGGGATGAAGATTCACTGACGGTTGGCACGGTACATTCTCTGCAGGGGGCGGAAAGAGCGATCGTGCTTTTCTCTCCAGTCTATTCCAAACATGAAGATGGTGGGTTTATCGACAGCGATAGCAGCATGCTGAATGTTGCCGTTTCCCGCGCCAAAGATAGCTTCCTGGTCTTCGGCGATATGGATCTGTTTGAGATCCAACCCGGCTCTTCGTCGCGAGGGTTGCTGGCAAAATACCTGTTTGCTTCAGACAATAACGCATTGCACTTTGAGTATCAGGAACGTAAGGATTTAAGCGCGGCACAGGCACAAATCTCGACGCTGCACGGTGTAGCACAGCATGATTCGTTTCTGAACCAGACCTTCAGCACTATTGGGAAGAACATTACCATCGTCTCTCCTTGGTTGACCTGGCAAAAGTTGGAACAAACAGGCTTTCTGACCTCGATGATCCAGGCGCGCTCGCGCGGCATTGATATCACCGTGGTGACCGACAGAAATTACAATACCGAACACGCCGATTACGAAAAGCGCAAAGAGAAGCAGCAACGTCTTCACGCAGCGCTGGAAAAGCTGAACGAGATAGGCATCGCGACGAAGCTGGTCAATCGTGTTCACAGTAAAATTGTTATAGGGGACGAGGGGCTATTGTGTGTCGGGTCGTTTAACTGGTTCAGCGCCGCGCGAGATGAAAAGTATCAACGGTACGATACGTCGATGGTGTACCGTGGTGATAGCTTAAAAAGTGAAATCAAAACGATTTATACTAGCCTTGAGCAGCGTCAGTTATAAAATGAAGGCTAGTAATTTCGGACGGTATCGGTGTTCGGCGTACCAAAGCTAATGCGATGAATCACCATATTCATTGGAACCCGTTGCCAAGTAGTAGGGTTAGACTCTTGGTTACAAACGGAGAGATTACGCTTCTGCTTGGCTATGTTGTAACGCTTTGCAGATGAAAGGCTGATTTCAGTGCAATAACTTATAGTAAACGGGGATTACTCTTTTACATTTATGGCGCAAAATGATGGTATTTCCATTTTTCTCAATTGGGGTTTCTTGCATCTATGGCCACTCTTGTTTTCTCCTATTCCCATGCGGATGAAGCATTACGCAATGAGCTTGAAAAACATCTGTCACCCTTGAAGCGGATGGGAAAGATCACCACATGGCATGATCGCCGCATCGTTCCAGGGCAGGAGTTTGAACACCAGATTGATCTCTATTTTTCACAGGCAGATGTTATTCTGCTGCTGATCAGTAGCGATTTCATCGCGTCCGACTACTGCTATCAGGTTGAGATGGCTAACGCGCTAGAGCGTCATCAGCGGGGTGAGGCAGTGGTCATCCCTGTGATATTAAGAGATTGCGCCTGGCATCGGTTGCCATTTGGTAGCATTATGGCGGCGACAATTGACGGTAAACCAATTACTAAATTTACCAGCCACGATGAAGGCTACGTTCAGGTTGTTGATGCGGTATCTCGTGCAATTGCAGAAATGGAGACGAAAAAGCCTCAGCAGAGTGTAAATGTTCATTCTCCTGCTTCAATCCACCCAGGTCTTCAGGCGACAAATACTATATCTACGCCGCGATCTAGCAACCTTTCTCTGCCAAAGAGTTTTACCGATCTCGATAAAGATCGGGCCTGCCGTGAGGGTTTCGAGTATGTTGCCCGTTTTTTCGAAAATTCATTGGCCGAACTCAAAAAGCGCCATGCGGGGTTAGAAGTTGATTTTTACCAACGTGACGCTGATTCCTTCAATTGTGCTGTTTATATAAATGGTAGCAAAGTTGGTCAGTGTGGTATCTGGCGCGGCAGTCGAAATATGGGATTGGGTGATATTTGCTACAGTCAGAATGGCGTGAGCCACAATAGTTGTAATGAAAGTCTGAGAGTTGCTGATAATGGGCAAATTCTTGGTTTCCGTCCAGTGATGGGGTTTTTGGGCTCTAGGGGCTCGCAGGATTCACTGCTTACCAATGAAGGAATGGCTGAGCATCTCTGGGATATGTTTTTTAACTCAATTCAGCAGCGTTCCCGCTAAACACTCACTTACCAGACGTTGGTACAGGGTAGGGATTGCAGGAACTTTGAAGTCACGTATTCAGAATGTAGCGTTTGTGATGGGTGACTGTTGTCACAGCCACAAGCAAAAGCACTGCTAACAAAAATTTTTGTACTTTATGCTGCTGAAAATGCTCGTAGACCTGATTAAACAAATCTGCCACATTTATTGTGAACTGCACACAATTTCCACCAGCATCCTTGCCGTAGTGGTGCAGTTCACCCGGTAACGCGCTACGCTTTTTTGCGCATTTTTTCGACCCATTCGTTCATAATTTCAGCTTCGTAGAGAGAGGTTTCCGTCCAGTCACTCTGCGAGCGTAAATAATAGACATAGGGCTGTGTGTCGAATGAGTATTGTCCTTCGGGTAACGCCAATGGGAAGAATTCATCCACACAGGTCATGCATATCAACCACCATTCCAACTGCTTAAGCATATCATTATCGCCTTGTTGCACGAAAAGGCAGCCGGGATACTGGTACTCGGTTTGCACACGGGTATTGGCATGGTAGCAGCCATCGCCTGTTGTCACCGTGTTTTGCCAGTGTTCACCGAGGCGTTTCGCCAGTATCGGTGCAGTGTCAGGATTTTCGGTAGGGAAGAAAAACGTGCCATGCAGGTAATAGCCTTTTTGCTGGCCATATTCCAGATACCAGTACGCCCCCACGCAATGCTCAAATTCCGGTGTGTTGCGCAATTCGCTTAAAAATTGTTGGCGATCCTGCACCATGCGTTCCAGTGGTGTATCTGCATCAGCGTAGGCCAGTTCAACACCAACAGCGGCAAAAGAGGGGTAACTGGTGTTGATCACCGATTGTGCCGCAAGCCCAATCCGCAGATTTCTGTCTTGTGCCCATAACCATTCGGCCACCTGCCGTTTATGTTCCTCAGACCGCAGTACATCGGATATTGTTGCCATACTCTGGAGTAACTCAGACTCAACATCACGATCACCCGGGAGACGTTGTTCAGCCTGTGCCGCCAGTTCAGCAAAACGCGTTAGCGTTGGTTGGAAAGTGCGCAGCCCTTTCCAGGTATTCATCGAAAGCTGTAAACATCTATAGATCTTCAGTAACTCCTCTTCATCGGCATGATCTATCCGATTCAAAAGAAAAACAGGTTCAATCAGGCGGTCATAATCCTCTGTCAGCCAGCGAGTATTAAGCGGTGAAAATTCTGCATTCTTGCTGGTCGACAGCATCAAGTGGGATAAATGGCTATTTACGTCATTTGAAATCAGTGTGTTGTGATTGTTCATATTAAATACCTTAAAAATGATAAATGTGAGTGATTACGCTGGTAGTGCAGCGGTCGTGGTCATTGGTGTGGCGGCTGGCGGCGTCTGCCACGCTTGGTTCCAAGCTGTACAAGGCGTTCCCCGCGCCCGAATGTGCGTGCATTTCCCGGTAGAACCAGGCGGACGGCAGCGTCGACTTTGGTGATGTAGGTAATCGCCTTCTGTAATGCGGCTCGTTTGGTCTGATCGAGGTAATGAACGTCACCAATTCCAGAATGCGTATAGGTATGCTGGATGGCGTTGCAGTTGAAATAAAGCCCCGTGCCACCAGTGATGTCCTGCTTCCAATACTCACCAATGCGGCGTGCCAGCAAGATGTCACGACGGATGCGGCTGCCATCAAATAAAAAGCAGGTGTGGTAATGAAAGCCTTTGTGCAAGCCGCGTTCCAGCTTCCACAAATAACCGTCACAGTGTTCGAATAGTGGGTGAGATTGCACACGTTTAAACAGGCGTTTGCGATGCAACCGCGTGAGGGTTGCTGTGATGGATTTCGCTACGGTTTTCTCGTAAGAGAGATCCACCCGCACCACCGATAAACGGCTACGGCGTTCAAATAAGTCATCGATATAGGCCAGTGCGCCACGCAGGTTTTTATTGGCTGCACGCTGGAAGTTACGCAACTGGCGTTGATGCTTTGCTGAATTTACTGTGGCACGAAACTCGCTCAGGAGTTGTTCCAACAGCGCAATGTCTTGCCGGGTGCATGTAAGCAAAGTAAGCGGCAATACCAAACCGCAGCGTTCCATTTCTTGGCGGAAAGCGTCGATGGTCGGATGCAACTGCTGGTATTCACCGACAGCGGCGATGAGGTCAGGCATGATTTGCAACAATTCTTGCAGGTAACGCCCTGCCAGCGTCAGTTTTCCCCGGCGATTGAAGATGGCTGGTTCAGCAGCCATCAGCTTGCGCAGCAAAAACAACACACGCAGTTGTGTTTTCAACAGATCCCAATCTGGCGTTACCTGTAACTTGGTATCACTGTCAGGGTGGTGCATGCTGGTTGATTCCAGCAGTGCCCAGTCATCGTCATTCATTATGTTTCATTCCTCAGAGTGCCCTTTATTAGTGATGGCCAATAAAGGGAACCGTGATTTACGGGTGCAGAAGGCCTACCGTTGTGGTGTTGCCACAACAGGGGAGGGACTGCAGTTAAATGGGTAATTCACACTTGCCAGCCTGAACAGGCTCTCTAACGCGTCATGTCAGAGTTGCAGCAACTCACTCATAATGGGTTGGTTAGGCAGTGTTATCTTTCAATCAAATGCATCTGGTGATGATTGATTAACTATGAATATCAATAATATAAACTCCTTAACTCACCGTTTGCCCTATAGGGTCTATGGCATGACGGTTTGTTGGCGTGGTTGAGCGACTCCCCTGCCATGGACGGTATCCCCGGGTTAATACCGTTGTGGCAAGTTAGTGCAATCAGGTGAAAGTGATCACCGACCGCCAAGGCGAATTCGCACCATATTCATGCGCCAATATGGCCTTTACGCGGCATGCTTGGTGTTGCGCTCTTTCAGCCATTGCAGATAGTCGCTCAGCCACCAGCGGCTAGAGCGGCCCAACTTAAGTGGTTCTGGAAACAGCTTGTTATCCATCAGTTTGTAGAAGAAGGTGCGTGACAGGCCTGAGTGTGCCATCAGGAATTTCATGTCGATCAGGCGATCTGTCTGATCTTCATTGCGGGATACATTGTTAGTAGAAACTGCTTTCATGATAATTACCTCGTTGTTGATGTTTGTTGAACTCGAGGTAAATAGTAAATGAAGGGATTCGACATTTCGTTATAAGTAAAATTTTATAAAATTATATTTACTTATTTTATTTTTTGCTGTTGTAAAGTGATGAATCATTAATCAAATCGCGAATACTCAAGTCATACAGGTGCTCTTTTTCTCGCAAAGTGCTCAATAGTTGTTCAAATGTCCCTTGGCAAACAATCTTCTCAAAACCGGATAATGTTGTTTTGATAAAGTTGGTCCGGTGATAGTCGACCTCTTTGTTGGGGATATTGACGGGTTTGCCTTTCAGCAATTTGTAGATCTGCTCTAGCGGCAATTGCCATCCATTCCTGAGTTGCCAAAGCAACAAGTCCATCAGGGGTATTATTTGATGTAATTGAATGTTAATGATGTTCCTGCAGGTAAGCGGTCTATCACGTGTGGCACCACTAAAAATATTATATTGTGCACGTAACTTGGCCAGTGTCTCTTTAAAAGCCACTATCAACTGGGCTTCGCTGTACGAAGGATCTACAGAAAGATAGACCAGTTCGACATCCGGCGATTGGAGCGCAGTCAGTGGTGTCTTTTCGTCAACCTGGTCTAATCGGCGACGATAGCAAGGGTGGGTGGGTATGGTGAGAGTTCCTCCGTTCAGGGCATTATGGCAGGCAAGAACATCCTTAACGTTCAGTTCCCGAACGGGGACTTCCAACTGTTGCGATGGTGTTTCTTGCTCATCAGCCAGATAGATAATTTCTGGTACTGACGTATGTGATTTGAAATGATCGCCGATGACGCTTTTCCCTGAAGTGATCTCTGCGTAGAGTTCTTCATACAGCGCTTTGGGGATTGTTCCATTGATAACCCCATGGGTAGCAATGATGCATAATTCCCTTCGTACCGTCAGTTCGCAAACCAGATCTCTCAGTGGCATCTGTGCGACGAAAGAGTAATTTTTTTTATAGTCGAACCAGCTTACTTCATCCGGTGTTGCGTTATGTTTCTCACACCCGACATTTGACAGTAACTGAGAGTAATAGACCGGCTGCTCGTCACCCTTTCCCTTCACGTTATCCTGTTCATCGCTATTCATGCAGCTACCTTTTACACTGTGATATGCCGTTGCCGTCAATAAAACAGCGTGACAATAACGCATTGAC
>JBAQHZ010000273.1:0-5141 GCA_049288585.1 Chania sp. | reverse complement strand
GCTTGCAGCGGCCCCGGAGGGGCGAGGCCCAGACTTGGGCCGAGTAACGCAGCCAACACCCAAGCAACTTGAAGTATAACGGGTATATATTGCTGCCGGGAAGATTCCGCCTACCAGACAGCAGGCTCTTCACGCAGGAAAGGGTTGGTTTTGCGCTCTTGCCCAAAGGTGGACATCGGCCCATGCCCGGGAATAAACGCGATATCATCACCCTGCGGTAATAGCTTGGTGCGAATCGAGTCAATCAGCGTCTGATGGTCACCACGCGGAAAATCACTTCGACATACGCCACCGCTAAACAAAACGTCGCCCACAAGTGCCAGACGCGCCTTGTCGTTAATAAAAACGACATGACCCGGTGTATGACCAGGGCAATGCAGAACACCCAGCGATAATTCCCCCACCTGCACAGTATCCCCTTCCTCCAACCATTGCGTCGGCGTAAAGGCTGCACATTCTGCCAAGCCGAACATGCGGCTCTGAGCAGGCAAGCCTTCGAGCCAGAAGGCATCTTCTTTATTTGGCCCCAAGATCGGCACCTGATAATGCTCAGCCAATTCAGCCGCCGCACCAACGTGATCGAGATGGCCATGCGTAAGCAGAATCTGGCTAATCTTCACGCCTTTTCTCGCCACTTCCGCTTTCAATTTTTCTGGCTCACCGCCGGGATCAACCAAAGCGGCCTGTTGCGTTTTGTCACACCAGATCAGAGTACAGTTTTGGCTGAACGCCGTTACGGGAATAATATGGTATTTCATAAAGCTCCAACGACAAAAGCGCCATACCTGGCAGGCTGGCGCTATTCACTCATGGTGCACAGTGATTACCAGGTCCGCACCGGGCCGGTATCGATGTGCACAAAGTTGCTACGTGGATAATATCCTACACCACCAGCGCGCATTTTTAACGCCGCTTTGCGGATATTACTCAGTTGGATACCTTCAATGTGGAAATCCATTGCCTGCCCCTTGGTGTGATAACTCTGTTTAGCCACACCACGGCTGTGCTCACGCATTTCATTGTTGGTTGCTGAAGAACGGTAACCCGAAATCAACTGAATCGGCTTGGTCGTTCCCAGTAAGACTTGCAGACGATAGAGATGATCAAACAGATGAGGATCGATCGTCTTAGTCTTATTGGCACGATAATCACGGAAAATATGATTCAACCGCACTAACTCTTCCCGGTTGTAACCTTTACCGTTGAAAAACTCGGCCTTAATGGATTCGCCAGTATTCAGATTATTGAGTACCAGAATACGTGGACGAGCGGTAGAAAGACTGGCGAACGCCTGCCCAGGGAGCAGAGCGATACCCATGGCTGCGCTACCTAGCGTTAGCCATTTACGGCGATGATGATCAATTTTGTCCATGACTCTTTTAAACTCGGCAAGAATGTCAAAATAAATGCACAAAACTGCGCACAGCCCGAACCATAACCGCCAGCCTATGCGGAGTCAACCCGAGATAGGCTTAGGTTTATAAGCACTCCCAAAAAGAGTGCTTATGGCTAACCAGACATTCAGACCGCTATTTACCTAGAATTACTGCATTTATTGCATCAATTTTTCAGCCTGAGCCAAAATTTGTGCACCCGATCGCACCGTAGCATCATAATTGTAAATATCTGTACGGAACTGTGGTTTACCGTCGTCGGCAACCCAAGCCGTCAGATAATAAAGTTGCACCGGGATGTGCTGGCGAATATTCACGTAAGTGGTATTGCCCGCTTTCAGCGTGGAGGAGACTCGAGCGTTATTCCAGCCCGCATCCTGCAGCAGCATATTAGCCAAGTCAGAAGCCTTGTTCACACGCACGCAGCCCGAACTTAACGCACGGATATCTTTCTGGAACAAACCGTGGTTGGGGGTATCGTGCAGGTAGATCGCATCGGAGCTTGGCATATTGAACTTGAAGCGCCCCAAAGAATTGCTGGCCCCAGGTGCCTGCTGAATGCGATAAGGGAAATTGCGTGGTGAAGTCACGCTCCAATCAATCATTGACGGATCGATCGCCTCAGATTCATTGCTCCAACCCGAGAACACTCTGTAACCATGCTTCTGGAAGTAACCCGAGTCATGCATCGCCTTAGGCACGATATCTTCACGTATCAGCTTAGTCGGCACATTCCACGGCGGGTTGACCACCACGTTGTTCAGTGCGCTGCTCATCAATGGCGTTTTACGGCTTGGACGGCCAACGATCACCCGCGACGAGAGAACCTCATTACCATTGAGATAATAGATCAGTGAGTAATTAGGAATGTTGACCATAATGCCGGTATCAACATGACCAGGCAAAATACGCAGACGCTGAATATTCAACGCCAGCAAAGAGGCACGCATTTGGGGTGAAACGTTCAGCCATTCGCGGGTTCGGGCACCGATGACGCCGTCTGGTGTCAATCCTTGCCATGTCTGGAAACGCTTAATTCCCTCCACTAAATCGTCGGTATAACGGTTATCCGTCACCGAAACCGGGCTGACCGATTGCTGCACCAACGGGGCTTCGGGAGAAGGAACAAGATCCTTAATCGGTGCCGCCGCAGGGCTGACTACTGCCCCGGCAGGATTGCGATTTTTCTCTTCATCCACCGACAGATCATCCTCCACCACCGGTGCTCTTGCGGCTGTTGGCGTCGCTGCTGGCTCTTGCGAATGCGGCGTGGCTACAGGCACCACAGTTAACATTCCAGTACGCGCAAGAATTTCTCGTAACGCCGGTATATCATCACTGAGTTGACCAGGGCGCAGACTTGGACCATTGCTCACCTGCGGCCACGGACGCCCATCGGCTAACAGCTCACGCAGTGCCTGATGCATTTTTTCATACTGCGGATGTTGGGGCGTCAGCGAGTTGACATACGCTAGGGTTTTGCCCTGCTGTAGCGCAAGCTGCCACTGATTGATCACGGTATTCGCCGGCAGCGCCAACTTGTAAGGAACATTGCTGTACAGCCAACTGTTACCGTTTACCCCGATTGACGAAACAAACTGCAGATAACCCAGCATGGCATCAGACAGCACAATATCGCGTGCCATATCGGTGATTGCCGGATCGGTGAGTAATTTTACCCATTGGGTGAATTGTGGCTGTATGCCCGAAATAGCGAGTTCAGCAAGTTGCTGCTGGAACTGCAATACGGTTTCCCGATCCTGCCACATTGGCTGCATTTGGTTGGATGCATATAGTTGAGCCAAAGTAGGGAGATAATAGGGCACCACGCCTTTAGGCAAAACCGCCAATATTTGGGTACGGCTTTGAACAGCAGACATGCCGGATGATGACACCGGTGGAAACGCCTGCACGGCAGCCCATGCGGGTAACGACACGGCAAAACTACACGCAATTGCGCAACTCAATGCCAGACGTCGTACTGAGTTTCCTTTTTTAAGCAACATCCCTTGCCCCCTGTATGCTCACAAAAATACAACAAAGATTATTTACTCGTTTCAGTATACAAACAGAACGGCCCTTTTGCTCCCAGCGCCGTAGAATTACTGTTTTACTCTCATTACGCTACTCAGTTTCAGCGATAAAAAAACCTACCTATCATCCTCGCAGCGTAAAAAAATAGCCACCTAAAGGTGACTATTTTCAGAATTTTAGGGCAGTTTTATTCAAGTTTAAGGCGTTTCTGCTACCGTTGGTGCCAATGCAGCCTGTTCCGGGGCAAAACCACGCAAACCAACCACGTGTACATGCTCATGATTTTGGAATACTTTACGCACCAGCTTATAAGTAGTGCCCTTTTCCGGGCTGATATTTTCTGGTGCCGCAATAATCAACTGCATTTCCAGGCGATCGCACAGCTCAAACAGCGTGGCGATGGATTTGGCATCCAAACGCGCCGCTTCATCCAGGAACAGTAAGCGGCAAGGCGAGATATCTTTACCACGCAAGCGGCGTGATTCCTCTTCCCAGCTCTGCACTACCATCACCAGAATCGACATACCGGTACCAATCGCTTCCCCGGTGGACAACGCGCCACTTTCCGCCCGAAGCCAACCGTCGGAACCGCGGAATACTTCAACTTCCAGCTCCAGATAATTACGATAATCCAACAGCTCTTCACCAATGGTCTGCGGCGTACGCTGGCCCATGTCGATCTGCGGATTTAGCCGCTGATACAGTTTCGCCAAAGCTTCCGAGAAGGTCAGGCGGTTGCTGTTGAACAGATCCTGATGCTGTTCCTGCTGCTCAGAAAGCACAGTCAGCAAGGTAGCATGGGCTTCCCGTACGTTGACGTTCAAACGCACGCTCTTCACCTGGCCGAAGGAGACCGCCTGCAGACCCTGGTTAAGCATGCGGATACGGTTCTGTTCGCGCTGGATAGTCTTACGGATGATATTCGCCACGCTCTTCGAGCTGATTGCCAGCTTCTGCTCGCGGGCGGTCAGTTCTTCCGTCAAGCGGCCCAGTTCGATCTCCATCTGTTCGATGGCTTCAACCGGATCGTCAGTACGGATAATATCCTGGCGGATACGCTCACGCAGATGCTGATAAACCGCAATGTAGAACTGGATTTTACGCTCGGGCCGTTTAGGATCTTCGGACAGGCGCAACACATCGCGCAAGTGCTCGTTATCCGCCACCGCCAGGCGCAGCGCACCCAGCGCCTTATCCGACATGGAGCGCAGTTCATCACCGTCCATATAGGCCAATTCACGACGATGCAGACGGCGTTCAACACCGTTGTCTTTCACCAAGCGCATCACCGCACACCAGCCCGCTTTGGCGGTAACCACCTGCTCACGCAGTTGGTAGTAATCACGCTCCAGCTTGCGTAGTTTCTTCTGCAAACCGTCCATTTCCGCTTCGCAGAAGGTCAGCTGTTTTTCCAACTGATTACGGCGCGTACGATTGGTACTCAGCGCCGCATGCAGTTCATCACGGCGCTGGCGCGCACGAGCTTCGGCATTGGCATCCGCCTGCACGCCGATGTCCACCAATTCCTGACTCAGCTCTTTCAGCATGTCGCGCTTGGCGTCAAAGGAGCTTTTCAGCGACGCCAACACTTGGCTGTACTGAGTAAACTGGGTCTGATACTGGCGCAGTTGCTCACGGGCGCGAGTACGCTCCGCTTCCGCATGCTCCAGCCGTTGACGCAGCTTCTCATTGAGATCGTTGTCAGCATTCTGC
>JBAQHZ010000272.1:0-14078 GCA_049288585.1 Chania sp. | reverse complement strand
AATGCGCATGGTGCTGTATTTCTTCGAATATGGCTTGAATGCCGCAGATGACATTGCCCAGCGCATCCGGCAATACACCGATGAATATATGGATACCATTACCCCGCCGCTGACCAAAGCGCTGTTCACCTATGTGAAAGAGGGGAAGTATACGTTCTGCACGCCGGGCCATATGGCGGGCACCGCATTCCAGAAAAGCCCGGTGGGCTGCCTGTTCTATGACTTTTTCGGCGCCAACACGCTGAGGGCCGATATTTCCATTTCGGTAACCGAGCTGGGTTCATTGCTCGATCACACCGGCCCACACTTGGAGGCGGAAGAGTATATCGCCCGCACCTTCAATGCCGAGCAGAGCTATCTGGTGACTAACGGCACGTCTACCGCTAATAAGATCGTTGGTATGTATTCAGCCCCGGCGGGCAGCACGGTGCTGATTGACCGCAACTGCCACAAATCGCTATGCCATTTGCTGATGATGTGCGACATCGTACCGATTTACCTGCGCCCGTTGCGCAATGCCTACGGTATTTTGGGCGGGATCCCCCAGCGCGAACTCTCTCATGACAGCATTGCCAAACGGGTGGCCGAAACCGCCAACGCCAGTTGGCCGGTGCATGCGGTGATCACCAATTCCACCTATGACGGTTTGCTGTACAACACCGATTACATCAAGCAGACGCTGGATGTGGCATCGATTCACTTCGATTCCGCCTGGGTGCCCTATACCAATTTTCACCCGATCTACGAAGGCAAAAGCGGCATGAGCGGCGAGCGCATTCCGGGCAAAGTGATTTATGAAACCCAATCGACGCACAAATTACTCGCGGCGTTTTCGCAGGCGTCGATGATTCATATCAAAGGTGATTACGATGAAAACACCTTTAATGAAGCCTATATGATGCACACCACCACCTCGCCGCATTACGGCATTGTTGCTTCGATGGAAACCGCGGCGGCTATGCTGCGGGGTAATCCGGGGCGGCGCATGATTAATCGCTCGGTGGAACGGGCGCTGCATTTCCGCCGTGAAGTCCAGCGCCTGCGTGCAGAGAGCGATAGCTGGTTTTTCGATATCTGGCAGCCGGAAAAAATCGACGAAGCGCAGTGCTGGCCGCTGAACCCGGATGATAACTGGCACGGTTTCGGTAATACCGATCGCGATCATATGTATCTGGATCCGATCAAGGTCACCATTCTGACGCCGGGCATGAACGAACTGGGCGAGTTGGAGAGCAGCGGCATCCCGGCTGCGCTGGTGGCGAAATACCTGGATGAGCGCGGTATCGTGGTGGAGAAAACCGGGCCGTATAATCTGCTGTTCCTATTCAGCATCGGTATTGATAAAACCAAGGCCATGAGCCTGCTGCGTGGCCTGACCGATTTCAAACGCGCATACGACCTCAATTTGCGGGTGAAGAACATGCTGCCGGATCTGTATGCTGAGGATCCGGATTTCTATCGCCACATGCGCATTCAGGATCTCGCCGCCGGGATCCACCAACTGATCTGCCAGCATGATTTACCGCGCCTGATGCTGCGGGCGTTTGACGTTTTGCCGGAAATGAAGCTGACGCCTTATCAGATGTTCCAGCAGCAGGTGCGGGGCAACGTGGAAACCTGCGAGATCGACCAGTTGATCGGCAAAGTGGCCGCTAACATGATCCTGCCTTATCCGCCGGGCGTTCCGCTGGTGATGCCGGGGGAGATGATCACCGAAGAGAGCCGTGCGGTGCTCGATTTCTTGCTGATGCTCTGTTCGATCGGCGAGCGTTATCCTGGTTTTGAAACCGATATTCATGGGGCGAAACCGACCGATGATGGCCGTTATCTGGTGAAAGTATTGAAAACGCCCGTAGTTTGACGCGGGCGAAGTCGCAACCTTATAGAAGGAACATATCCATGTTGGCATTACGGCAGGTTCACCATATTGCGGTAATCGGTTCTGATTACGCCACCAGTAAACATTTTTACTGCGAGATCCTCGGATTCACACTGTTAGCCGAGGTGTATCGCACAGAGCGGGACTCCTGGAAAGCCGATCTGGCGCTGAACGGCCAATACACGATTGAGCTGTTTTCCTTTCCGGCACCGGCGGCTCGTCCAAGCAGACCGGAAGCCTGCGGCCTGCGTCATCTGGCATTCAGCGTGGATGACATTGATAGCGCGATCGCCGAGCTGCAAGCAGCGGGAGTCGTGTGTGAACCGGTGCGTATCGATCCTTATACCCAATCCCGCTTTACCTTTTTCAACGATCCCGATGGATTACCGCTTGAATTATATGAACTTCAACGTGGTTAATGCTTGCTTGCTGGCGGTGAGCTGGTTAACGTGCGGCTATGTGGACGCGATCAAGCACAACCAATGAAGAGCAATCAACTGCTTACACAACTTGCTGAACAACTGGGCACTAAAGGCCAACTATTGCTGGCGTTTAGCGGTGGGCTGGATTCCAGCGTGCTGCTGCATTTGCTGGTGCAATTACGCCAACAAAGGCCAGGAATGGTTTTGCGTGCGGTGCATATTCACCATGGCCTGAGCCGTTTTGCCGATGAGTGGGTGGCGCATTGCCAGCAACAGTGTGAAGGTTGGCAGGTGCCGCTGGTGGTTCATCATGTTCAGTTGGATGGGCTTAGCGGTGGTATTGAGGCGGCGGCGCGAGCAGCCCGCTATGCGGCTTTCAGGGAGACGCTGATGGCGGATGAAGCCCTGCTTACGGCACAACATCTTGATGATCAATGTGAAACCTTCCTGCTGGCCTTAAAACGCGGCAGTGGCCCAGCGGGGCTTTCGGCGATGGCAACTGAAGCCAGGCTGGGAAGTCATTCGCTGCTGAGGCCGTTATTAAGCGTTTCGCGCCTGCAGTTGGAGGAGTATGCCAAGCTGCACCAATTACGTTGGATTGAGGACGACAGCAATCAGGACTGTCGATTCGATCGCAACTTTCTGCGTTTGCAGGTATTGCCTGTATTAAATGAACGCTGGCCGCATTTTGCCTCGGCCGCGGCACGCAGTGCCAGTCTGTGCGCTGAACAGGAACAACTGCTGGATGAACTGCTGGCAGAACAGTTAACGCTGTTGCTGGATGAAGAAAACTCGCTGGCGATAGCCGGATTACAAGGGTGCTCTCCGGAGCGGCGTTATGCGCTGCTGCGCCGCTGGATTGCTCTGTTTGGCGTCACTATGCCTGCGCGGGATCAGTTACCAAGGATCTGGAATGAAGTGGCGCTCAGCCGGGAAGACGCAGAGCCGCAGCTACAGTTGGGCAATTATCAGATCCGCCGTTTCCGCCAGCGTTTATACCTGTTGCCGCTGATGGCTGATTTGCGCGATCGGCAATTGCTCTGGCCGCAACCGACCAGACTGGAATTGCCCGATGGGCTTGGCGCGTTGGTCTGTGGGGAAGGGAGTAACCTGGTGCGTGCACCGCAGGCTGGCGAGCAGGTGAGCGTGCGCTTTAGTGCCACAGGCCGGGTGCGTATTATCAACCGTGCCGGTTCAAGACACATCAAAAAACTGTGGCAAGAGTTGGCTATTCCCCCTTGGCAGCGTGAACGTATTCCCTTGATTTACTATGATGAGCAACTGATCGCCGCCGTGGATATCTTTGTTACCGAAGCTGGGCAGGTACCTGCTGGTGAACAGCCGTGGCGGCTGAGCTGGAAGAAAAATAATAACAATATCTTGTGAGGAACCATGATGAAAAATATGAGCGTAATGGTGGTGGCAGGGTTGTTGAGCTTTTCCGCTTGGGCGGCGGGTGACGCAGCGGTGGGCAAGAGTAAATCAGCCACCTGTGTGGCATGCCATGGTGCAGAAGGCAAAGTCTCGGTACCGTTGTACCCGAATCTGGCCGGGCAGAACGCCATGTATCTGGAGCAGGCGTTGCAGTCCTACAAGAAAGGTGAACGGACCGGTGGCCAGGCTGAAGTGATGAAAATTTATGTTGCGGCGTTGTCAGACGCGGATATCGCCGATCTGGCGGCATACTACGCCAGCCTGAAGCCATAAATGACGAGGGCAGCCGTTAGGCTGCCCTGTAGAGATGGGGTTACCGAGGTGTTTAGTCAGAAAGACTTACGACAACGGTACCAATTTCTGGATGACTAAAGCTGTGGATATGGTCCAGACGCACATCGCGCTGAGTACCATTTTGTTCGATCGTCAGGTATTCAACACTTTTCTTTTGCAACAGATCGACTGCCTTGGCTTCGATGGTTTCTCCGTCGCGTAACTCCAGCTTCAGAGTCAGTTTTTGCTGGCAGGCGAGTTCCAGATTGTCGTAGTCATCGCAATTGATGGGTTGATACTCATCATTCATCAACATAGTCGCTCACCAATAAGTTAGCGGCGGCAAATGCCGCCTGTTCCCTAACGGAGGACGGTAGCGCGCTATTCGCTGCAACCTCGTCCAATGCCTTTAAGACACATGCTAGTGCATCAGGCACGTAGCCCAGATCTCCACTGCCGATCTGGGCGTAAAAACGGCGTACTAACTCACAATATTGTTGCACAGTTTCCTCCCTTAAGAATCTTTGCATAATCGCCAACGCAGGCTGCGATGAGGCACAGACACTCGGAGTTCAATCCTATCCTAAACGACTATAGCACAGGTGCCGTGGAGTTATTAGCACCTCGTATTGGCTTTCATTCGCAGCTATAGGCTCCTCGTGCTGGCTGTGAACCGATCTTATCAAGTACACTGTGGCCTGTTAATAATGAGGTTACCCATGGCGCTGAAAGCAACAATTTACAAAGCCACGGTCAATATCGCGGATATGGATCGTCACTTTTACCACGACGCGACGCTGACGTTGGCCCAGCATCCTTCAGAAACCGAACAGCGCATGATGCTGCGCCTGCTGGCATGGATCTGTCATGCTGATGAACGCTTGGTATTTACCAAAGGCCTGAGCGCAGAAGATGAACCTGAGATCTGGCAACGCAATGACCATAACGGGCTGGAAATGTGGATCGAACTGGGTCTACCGGATGAAAAACGCATTAAAAAAGCCTGTAATCAATCCCCACGGGTGGTGCTGTATGCTTATGGTGAACGTGCCGGGCATGTCTGGTGGCAATCGATGCAGGGCAAGGTCGCAAACCACAAAAACCTAAGCATCCGTTTTCTCGATGATGAACAATTAGCTCGCCTGGCCGCGATGGCCAGCCGCAATATGACGTTACAGGCTACCCTACAGGAAGGTACTATCTGGCTTTCCGATGTTCAGAATAGTCTCGAAATTCAATTTGCCGAATGGCAGCAGGCACAGGTGTAACCGGTGCTGGCACTGTCAAGAAACGTAGCGATACCGGACAACGAAATAGAATTAACGGCGATCCGCGCTCAAGGCGCGGGTGGGCAGCACGTGAATAAAGCCTCAACGGCCATTCATTTGCGCTTTGACATCCGGGCATCTAGCCTGCCAGAGTATTACAAGGAACGGTTGCTGGCGCTTAATCATCATTTAGTGACCGCTGATGGTGTGGTGGTTATCAAAGCGCAGGAATACCGTAGCCAGGAATTAAATCGTGAGGCGGCGCTGGCTCGTTTGGTAGCGCTGATACAACAGACGATGGTGGTTGAAAAGACGCGCAGAGCAACGAAACCCAGCAAAGGGGCGAAATTACGCCGTTTGGAAGGCAAGGTGCGCAAAGGCGCAACCAAAGCGCTGCGCGGCAAGGTTCTCCCTTAAGGAAGCCTGTTTGGCACCACTTTGTGGATATTAATGGAACGCAGCAGGAGAATAACTGTGAAAATAATAACAATCGTCCTGTTTTTAGCGGCAGGAGCACTTTCGCTACTAGGCTGTAATAACCAATACCAACCGAAAGAACAACCGCTTCAGCCAATGCAGCAGAGTTATCAGGGGGGATTGCCTTGCGCTGACTGTAGCGGGCTGGATACGACTTTGTTCCTGGATAAAGATGGCACCTTCATTCTGCAGGAAACCTATCGCGGCACCAAAGATGGCGATAGAACTTTTGCCAGCTATGGTCAGTGGGCACGCACGGCCGATCGGTTGGTGCTGACCGAAGCCAGTGGCGAAAAGCGTTACTTCCGCCCGGTAGGCAAGAATCTGCAAATGCTGGATCGCAATGGAGCGCCGATTACGTCCGAGCTTAACTATACATTGTCGCCAACCGAGCAGCCGTTGCCAAAAACGCCAATGCCGTTGAGTGGGCTTTATACCTATTTGGCTGATGCGGCAGTATTCAAAGATTGTGCGACCGGTAAAACCTTCCCGGTAGTCAATAATATCGCGTTGGAAAGAGGCTATTTGAAAGCTCAAAAAGCGCCAGGGGAACCGGTATTCCTGATGCTTAACGGCCATTTCAGCATTCAGCCATCCATGGAAGAAGGGCAAATGCAAAAAGCATTGGTGCCTGAGCCCGGTGGTAAGGTGACTTTCGATAACAGCAAAGATTGTAATAGCCGCTGATCGCATTCATATTGGGCAGTCGAAGATAAAACCCCGTTATGGCAAATGACGGGGTTTATGTTTTCTAGAATACGTCATGGCCGGGTTGAATCTGGGATTTGCCGTCATGCACGCTATTGCTGACCAAGGCGCGATTGCGCAAATAGATACCCGGTTTGATGTGCCCAACATAGGCCAAGGTCTGACTTGGCGCCAGCGTTGCAATATCCCCTTCCCGCATATGTAGCAAATCACCGGGGCTGACCCAGCCAGGTGATGCCAGAGTGAGTGGCCGCCCGGCGTGCTCAAAGGCGGCCAACACAAACTGCGAGCAGAAATAGCTGGATTCATCGGCGGCTGGCGTACTGAGCTGTGCGGCGGCCAATCCTTGTACGCACTGCTGGCGGAAATCCTTCGAGAAAGGATTTAGTGAGCAAATCTGCTTGGTGACCATAAAGGGCATCATTTCAATAATCCCCTGATAGTTATAGCGGCTACCGGCCTTTTGCTTGGCGAAGTGGCGAATTTGTTCTGCTTGAGTGGGGGTCAGGCTCGGCATGCGCAAAGCAAACAGTTTGTCACTGTGGGCTTGCGCATCTTCCAGGCTGACAATCTGCACGCCATCGCCCACTGCTTCGGCAACTTGGCCTTGGCCAATATAGATCGCGACATGGCTGACTGAAGAAGCACTGAAGATACGGATCCCCAGAGAGGTTAGGCCAATCGTTGAGGAAAAAAGCAGATCGCCATCTTGGAGGGCGGCTTCATCGACTTCCCGAAAGGTATTCTGTGGCGCGGAACTGAGGGTTTGAAACTGGATATCCACGGGATTGAGGGAAGCACGTTTTTCTTTTTCGGGCAGCGCAATATCCATGGTGCAGCCGGTGATAAAGACTGGCAGCAAGGCAAACAGTCGCATGACTGAGGTATAAGGTAACGGCATTTCTTAATCCTTTAATCAACTGCGTCCTTAGCAAAACACCCTGCAAAAACAGGGTGTTTTTCATACCGCATTGAGAATGCTAGCGCTTGATTTGGGCCAGCAGGAAATCAACGATTTCGCCGGTTTTAATCATCTGCTTCTCACCAATCCGGCGATTTTTATACTCAATTTCTTCACTGTCGAGGTTGCGATCGCCAATCACGATGGAATGCGGCACGCCGATCAGTTCCATATCGGCAAACATCACGCCAGGGCGTTCTTTACGGTCATCAAGAATAACGTCGATGCCGTGAGAGCGCAGCTGGTTGTAAAGCTCTTCAGCCAGCGCCTGCACGCGGAATGACTTGTGCATGTTCATTGGCAGAATAGCCACCTGGAATGGAGCAATCGCATCTGGCCAGACAATGCCACGCTCGTCGTGGTTCTGCTCGATAGCGGCAGCCACAACGCGGCTGACCCCAATACCGTAGCAACCCATGGTCAGAACCTGGTTACGGCCATCTTCGCCCTGTACCGTGGCTTTCATCGCTTCCGAATACTTGGTGCCCAACTGGAAGATATGACCCACTTCGATACCGCGTTTAATCAGCAAAGTGCCTTTACCATCCGGGCTAGCATCACCTGCAACAACGTTACGGATATCGGCAATCTGTGGCAGCGGCAGGTCGCGCTCCCAGTTAATCCCGAAGTAGTGTTTAGCATCGATATTGGCACCGGCCCCGAAATCGCTCATGGCGGCTACGCTGCGATCGATCACTATAGGAACTGGCATCTTGATCGGGCCGAGAGAACCTGGGCCTGCACCCACTACAGCACGGATCTCTTCGTCTGTAGCGAAAGTCAGCGGAGCCGCTACCTGCGGCAGTTTCTCGGCCTTGATTTCGTTCAGTTCGTGATCGCCTCGTACCAACAGCGCAACCAGCTTATGGCCGCTTTCTTCGGTTGCACGGACCAGCAGGGTTTTCACCGTTTTCTCGATCGGCAACTGGAATTGCTCTACCAGCTCGGCGATGGTCTTGGCATTAGGAGTATCGATGATACGCAGTTCTTCGGTAGCTGCACCGCGTGGTTGCGCCGGGGCAACCGCTTCTGCCAGCTCAATATTAGCCGCGTAATCAGAATCGGTAGAAAAGACGATATCGTCTTCACCGCTGTCTGCCAGCACTTGGAATTCATGCGATGCGCTGCCGCCAATGGAACCGGTATCGGCCAGCACCGGGCGGAAATCAAGCCCCATACGGCTGAAGATCTTGCTGTAGGCTTCGTACATGGCGTCGTAGGTCGCCTGCAAGGATTCCTGCGTGGTATGGAATGAATAGGCATCTTTCATCAGGAATTCACGGGAACGCATCACGCCGAAACGCGGGCGGACTTCGTCACGGAATTTAGTCTGGATCTGGAAGAAATTCAGCGGCAACTGTTTGTAGGAGCTGATTTCATTGCGGATCAGATCGGTGATCACTTCTTCATGCGTTGGGCCGAGAACGAACGGACGTTCGCCACGATCGACAAAGCGCAGCAATTCAGGGCCATACTGCTCCCAGCGGCCGCTCTCCAGCCACAGATCTGCCGGTTGGACGACCGGCATGGAAACTTCGATCGCATTAGCATTGTTCATTTCTTCACGAACGATGTTTTCAACCTTTCTCAGAACACGCAGACCGGTTGGCAACCAGGTATAAAGACCGGAGGCCAGCTTGCGGATCATCCCGGCACGCAGCATCAGCTGGTGGCTGATCACTTCGGCATCGGCAGGTGTCTCCTTCAAAGTGGAGAGCAGATATTGGCTAGTACGCATGATGTTTTGGTTCCGTTAGTACTGCAAATTGCATCGGGCTGCCAGCAGGAGTGGCAGCCAAAATTTTCAAAAGTGGTTTAGTCTACCAGCGCAGGACGGTTGTCAAAAGAGAGACGGTGGATTTTTAACGGACGTCGAGTGATAACACTTCAGTTTGCCCATCAACAACCCGCCAGCGCACGTTAAACTCCAGCAACCATACGGCATATTCACGCTCAGCCTCTTCCGCTTTACGGTAGGCAGGGCGGGGGTCTTGTGCCAATACCTGGCTGATAAAGCGGCGTAAATTGGGGTGGCGACGTAGATGCTGCTGCAATTGCTGCTCTGCCTGAGGGGAAAAACTCACCGGCATATCGCCAGCAGGTGCAGTTTGAGCAAAACCAGCACGGGCTTGAGGATGGCTTTCGGCAAACGGCAGGTAGGGTTTGATATCGACGACCGGCGTACCATCGACCAGATCGAGACTGCCTAACTTCAACACGACCTCTCCGCCTTGGATCTGGATGTCTTTCAGTTCGATCAGCGACATGCCGAGTGGGTTAGGGCGAAAGGTCGAGCGAGTAGCGAAAACACCCATACGGGCATTGCCGCCCAATCGTGGTGGCCTGACCGTTGGCCGCCAGCCGCCCTCCATGGTTTGATGGAAAATGAACATCACCCAGAGGTGGCTAAACTCACTGAGGCCGCGCACGGCTTCCGCCTGATTGTAAGGCGGCAACAGCACCAGCTCTCCGCCACCGTCTTCGACCAACCCCGGTTGACGGGGAACGGCGAATTTTTCTTTATACGGTGAGCGGATAATGCCGATCTGATTAAAAACGAATTCGGTCATTTGGCCGAAACGTTAAGTGCAGAACCTTGGCAAATCGCTTGCTGGTAACAACCGGCAACACCTTTAAGTATCTGGCACTGATGCAGCAATACAGCATTGGCTTTCATATTGGCAGCGCGCTGCAGCATTCTTTTGCGAGCAGAGGCAAGACTCGGTGGATTCTTACGAGCCTTGGGGTGGCAGACGCTACCGGAAACCTCTCCCAAGTCGCGGAAAGGCTTACCGATTAATGCCTCTGCACTTTTATACAGCGTTACTGGCGCTGGACGTGCTGGTGGCGCTGGTTTTGCCGGTGCGATCGCAACTGGTGCGTTGGTGCTGTCTGTTGTGGGTGCGACTGGCTTCGGTTTAGAACATCCGGCCAGCAAAAGTGCTAACAAACAGAGAGGTAAAACACGCATTGACATTCCTCTGCCTTTAATAAAAGTGGCGCTATTGAAACAATCTCTGGCCGAAATAACAAGACGGGCCTGAGCCCGTCTTGCAAATATAGGAGCAAAATAGGTAATGGATGATTACCAGCCTTTCACTGCACCACCGTTGAAGATTTTATTCGCTGCTTCGTTGACTTCATCAGACTCATAGGCCTGAACGAATTTTTTCACGTTTTCTGCGTCTTTGTTATCTTCACGAGCAACCATGATGTTGACGTAAGGTGAGTCTTTATCTTCAACAAAGATACCGTCTTTGGCTGGCGTTAAACCGATCTGGCTGGCGTAAGTGGTGTTGATGACGGCCAGGGCGATTTGCTGATCGTCCAGTGAACGTGGCAACTGTGGTGCTTCCAGTTCGACCAGCTTCAGGTTTTTCGGGTTTTCCACCACGTCCAGTACGGTAGGCAGCAGGCCAACACCGTCTTTCAGTTTAATCAGGCCTTGTTTCTCCAGCAGCAGCAGCGAACGCCCCAGATTGGTAGGATCGTTAGGTATTGCGATCTGTGAACCTTCTTTCAGCTCATCCAGCGATTTGATTTTTTTGGAGTAACCAGCAATCGGGTAAACGAAGGTGTTGCCGACTGGAACCAGTTTATAGCTACGGTCTTTGATTTGCTGATCCAGGTAAGGTTTATGCTGGAAAGCGTTCAGATCGATATCACCTTTGCTCAACGCTTCGTTTGGCAAGACATAATCGTTGAAGGTTACCAACTCAACGTCCAGGCCATACTTCTCTTTTGCGACTTTTTGGGCAACTTCCGCCACCTGCTGTTCAGCACCAACGATAACGCCCACTTTGATATGGTTTGGATTTTTTTCGTCCTGACCGCAACCGGCCAAAGCCAGAGTACCGATCAGTGCGCCGATTGCCGCAATGGATTTAAACTTTAACGACATATCCTTTCCTCATTAGACTCGTATATGAAATACGCTTTACCCTATCGAGTAGCTGTAAGCGTGCTGGTAAAAACTATTTGTGAGTAACGGCCTTAACAATACGGTCGCCACAGAACTGAATCAGGTACACCAGAACAACCAGTAATATTAATACCGTATTCATAACGGTAGCGTTATAACCAATGTAACCATACTGATAACCAATTTGACCTAAACCCCCTGCGCCGACGGCACCGCCCATCGCAGAATAACCCACCAGAGTAATCAGCGTGATGGTGGCCGCATTCACCAGACCCGGCAATGCTTCAGGCAACAGCACTTTCTTGATGATTTGCATTGGCGTGGCACCCATCGCACGGGCAGCTTCAATCAGCCCAGATGGGATCTCCAGCAGGGCGTTTTCTACCATACGGGCAATAAACGGCGCTGCGCCGACGGTCAGCGGCACGATGGCGGCCTGCAAACCAATAGAAGTACCGACTATCATGCGGGTAAAAGGAATCATCCACACCAACAATATAATGAAGGGGATGGAACGGAAAATGTTCACCAACCCAGACAAGGTTTTATACAGGGTATTGTTGGCAATAATTTGCCCAGGACGGGTAACGTACAATAGCACACCAACCGGCAAGCCGAGCACGAAGCCGAAGAAGCCCGAGACAAAGGTCATCGTGACGGTTTCCCAAACTCCACGTACCATTAACCACATCATTGCCTCAGACATAACCCAGAACCTCTACTTTTACCTGATTTTCCTGTAGGAACTTAATCGTTGCCTGTGCGTCTTCGTCAGAGCCATGGAGTTCAGCCAGCATCACGCCGAACTTCACCCCACCGGCGTAGTCCATTTGCGCGCTGATAATGTTGTTATTGACGTTGAAACGACGGGCTGCTTCGGACAGCAGCGGTGCATCAACCGACTGACCGGTGAATTCTAGGCGCAACAGCGGTTGATGATTGCCACTGCGTTCCGGCATCAAGCGTTTGGCGTAGTCATCTGGAATATCCAGATGCAGGGTGGATTGGATAAACTGCTGGGCCAACGGTGTCTTCGGATGAGAGAACACTTCGCTGACGCTGTCTTTTTCAATCAATTGCCCCTGGCTGATGACGGCAACCTGATCGCAGATGCGTTTCACTACGTCCATTTCATGAGTGATCAACAGAATGGTCAGCCCAAGGCGACGGTTAATATCTTTCAGCAATTCGAGAATGGAACGCGTGGTAGCCGGATCGAGTGCGCTGGTGGCTTCGTCACACAGCAGCACTTTAGGGTTGCTGGCCAAGGCACGGGCAATCGCCACGCGCTGCTTCTGTCCACCTGAAAGATTGGCTGGGTAAGCATCGTGCTTGTCTGACAAACCTACCAGTTCCAGTAACTCGGCAACGCGTTTTTTGGTTTCACTGCGCGGGGTATTATCCAATTCCAGCGGCAACGACACGTTGCCAAATACCGTGCGTGAAGAGAGCAGGTTAAAGTGCTGGAATATCATGCCAATCTGACGGCGTGCACGTGTCAGTTCGCGTTCAGACAGGGAGGTCAGGTCCTGCCCATCGACCAATACGGTACCGGAAGTGGGACGCTCAAGCATGTTGGCGCAGCGGATCAGCGTACTCTTACCTGCACCCGAGGCACCGATGACGCCGTAAATCTGCCCGGCAGGGACGTGAAGGCTCACGTCGGAAAGCGCGCTGATGGTGCGCGAACCCTGCTGGAACACTTTGGTGATGTTGGAAAGTTTAATCATATTCTTCTTATTTTTAGCGTGGTTGCCCGTGGCTAGATAAAAGTAAACCCTGGTCAGAGCCAAGGTATGAGTCAGATGTTAAGGCGTCTAGACGTCCAAGTCAACGTTAACGCTGTTCTTCAGCGTTCTCAGTCTGCGGTAAAACATGTGATACTGTACGCGTTTTCAGACCCTCAGGAGCAGACCGGTGACACAACGCGTTCCAGCAATTTTCTTAGATCGTGATGGTACGATTAATGTGGACCATGGATATGTCCATGAAATAGATGACTTCCAATTTATTGATGGTGTGATTGATGCATGCCGTGAACTGAAAAATATGGGTTTCGCGCTGGTGTTAGTCACCAACCAGTCAGGTATCGCTCGCGGCAAATTCAGCGAAGACCAGTTTATGCGTCTGACCGAATGGATGGACTGGTCGCTGGCCGATCGTGATGTCGATCTGGACGGCATTTACTTTTGCCCACATCACCCAGAAGCATTAATAGAAGAATACCGTCAAACATGTGACTGCCGCAAACCGCAGCCTGGTATGTTGCTGCTGGCGCAAAAAGAATTGAATATCGATCTGGCAGCTTCTTATATGGTGGGTGACAAAATCGAAGACATGCAGGCGGCGGCGGCGGCGGGCGTGGGTACTAAAGTGTTGGTTCGCACCGGTAAACCAGTAACGGAAGAAGGCGAAAAGGCGGCTGATTGGGTGCTAAATGGCCTGCAAGACCTGCCGGAAGCCATCAAAAAGCGGGTTTAACCCGCATTGTGCATGAATAGTGAGCGGTCAGAAGAAAAGTGAATATAATTTCTTGTCATTCTGAGTCAGCTCCCTATAATGCGCCTCCATCGACACGGAACATGTGAACAACTTCACAGAGTCTCCGGGGGTCGAAGAGAAAAAACCTGAAAATTAAGGTTGACTCTGAAAGAGGAAAGCGTAATATACGCCACCTCGAGTTAGCAAGCGAAAGCGCGTAACTCACTGCTCTTTAACAATTTATCAGACAATC